>CALZJG010000109.1 GCA_945787555.1 uncultured Chromatiaceae bacterium
GCATCTGAATCTGTTTGAAAAACGAGATCTGATGGCCTTGCTGAGAGATGATCCGCTTCAACATGAAAAGACCGTCATCAACCAGATGACATTGCTGTGAAAGTTAACGGGACAGCAGTGACATTACATAGCAAGAAAGACGAAACGAATGACACCCGTTTCACCAGAACCAGGGGGTGTATGATGAAGCTGGCACTCACACTGAACGTGCTCACCCACCACCACCGCTTGTTGGGCAGTAAACGTCGACTCGTCCTATATGGAAAGGGCTGCAATATTGGGCGATCGCGCAGTAATGACTTAGTACTGCCCGATAGGCACCGCTATATCTCAAAGCAGCATGCCCGCATCGAGCACCGCGACGGGCATTATTACCTACTAGACACCAGTGCCAATGGCGTCTATCTGAACAGCAATGCGCGGCCGGTGGGGCGTGGCTATCGCGTCGAACTCCATGACGGCGATATTCTTCATATCGGCGACTATCAAATCCTCTCCCACTTCTCCCTCGAAGATGTACAAACCGATACCTACGATCCTGAACTCGATACGACGCTTTCTCCACAAAGCGCCACCACGGGAACCAAGATCACGCCAAGTGGCTAACAAAAGAAAACGACGCTCACCTCTCGCCACACCTGTACCAAGAACGGAAAGGGACCAAACATGATTAGGGAACTGAGCGATCAACGTATCAAGCGGGTATTGTCCCTAGACGGCACAGACACTGTCTGGCGTGCCAATCTTCAGCGCTGATCCGTGGGGATGCGAGCTTGACGCGCGCCTGGGCCATAGCCTCATCTCTACTCGGAAGGGTTTTCTGACAAAAACTCAAAGGCTTTACTGGTGACTACTTTTGCCACCTAGGGATATCTGCAAGCGATTGTCCTGGATCCAACCGACATCGCATTTCCTCTACGAAATCATATATTGTGGCGGCACTGCCACCGACCAATTTCAATCTGAGCCTTTTCATTTGTGGGAGCCCCGTCGGTTTCAGTATGTCTCTATGAACGCCGTTCAGGCACTCGCGCAAGCGCACTCTAAGCAGGCGTTTTGCCATTCAAAAGCTAGGGTCGATACGCATCGCCTCCCCCATTTCCCAACAATGACTTAACGTGTTGATATCGGCCGTGCCCAAGCGGCTCAGCCAATCCGTGCGCGACGGCGTGACATTGGGATCAAGCGTACGATTGGCGCAGTCACAAGCCATTTGGTCGAGATAAATACTGAAAGCCCCCAAGCCGTTTTCCGGTGCGGCCCCGAAGATTTGGAATAGTGCAGGATTTTGCAACGCGGCGAGAGCATTGGCTTTGATGTCCATGATGTATCGTTGTCCTTCGATGACGTCTGCACGACTGCCTAGCCGATTGAAATGGCCCCCTATAAATGTTTCAAAGTCATAGGCCAGCGCTTCGTCATAGGCTTCGATGTATTCGGGGACTTCCTCAACTATGGCCAAGTTCGTAAACGGAGACCAGCCAGGGAAGATGACGTCAACCAGCATTAATACCTTCTGATTGGGGGCATAGACAAAGATATTGCCCGGCTCGTGGGCGGCTCCCTTATAAGACAAGTGCAGCACTTGTTCGCCTAGTCGGACCGTTTTATTCTTGGCGAATGTTCTTGTCGGCAATGGTGGCGGATTGCTGCCTGCCCCAGGCAACAATCCTTCTAGCTCACCCGTGCCTGATCTGAGCTGCTCTTTTGTCTTCCGGTGGGCAATGATTCTGACCTTCGGAAATGCCTCTTGGATGATGCTAGCCGCGCCGATGTGATCTAAATGTGTGTGACTGTAAATTAACTTTCTTATGGGAAGACCTTGTGTTTCCGGAATACTATAAATGACATCAACTATGCTTATCGATGCTGTCGGATCCTGTTGATTCACACCGATGGATGGCGGAGCATCAACAACTATTATGCCCTGTGCCGACAGCAAAAACATGGACTGATAAACGCCATCCGTCACATAGAACAAACCATCCGCAATTTCTTCAATATGATAAAAGCCGTGACTGAATTCGCCGTTAAACGGATCAGGGATGGCTTTAGCATTAGGTGGGACTTCCAAGGTGACAGGCACGTGAAGCTCGCAGACATTTGCGCCAGGCGGTAGGAATCCATGGTCCGTGCGATAGGCTTGGACGCTCTCGGCGGCAACCACCCACATCAGCGCAGCACTCATTATCAGGACGTGTTTGATGCATTTCTTCAACATAATTATTCTCCTTTCCAACCAGGCAACCTGCGACGTATAAGTAAAGACAACGATATCATTGCCTAAAGTCCAGGATAGGCCAAGGCAATCGAGTTCGCCAGTCCGCGTAAACATCGATCCAGAAATCGTCGGGGAGGAATAGGTCGGGGGATGTTTGGGTTGAAAAGCACGGAAAATTGGCCGCTGGGTGATCGCGATCCATAGGGGCTTCTCGGTAAGCCTTTTAATGGGTTCCGGCCTTAGATAATGATAAAAGGCTGCAACGGCGGGTGGATCAACTAGAGTAAATGATAAAGGAACAGACTTGCCCCTTTTCCACAGATCATTCTTTGTGGTTTTTTTGCGCCAGCAGGGCCGCTTCAACGCGATTGTGAACATGCAGTTTTTGCAGAATGTTGGACATATAGTGCTTGATGGTTTTTTCGCTCAAGAACAACTCGGCGGCGATTTTTTTATTGCTCAGCCCTTGTGCGACATGACCTAAGATTTCACTCTCACGCTGACTCAGCTCATCGAGCGGGTTGGTCTCGGATTCTTCGCGGGCACCACGTGCTTTTGAATCGAGCAATAGAGTGGCGGCAAGGTTGGGCGTGATGTAGGTTTCACCATTGTATACGCTGCGCACGATGCGTATTAATTCGGGGCCGCTCACGCCTTTTAGTACATAGCCCCGCGCCCCCGCCTTGAACGCTTCGAGCACATCGTCTTCAGATTCCGAAACCGTGAGGACCACGGCTTTTACGACAGGACAGGCTGTATAAATTGAACGCACGGCATTTATTCCGCCACCCGGCATGCTGATATCCAGCAAGATAATATCGGGCAAGTGCTCACGGGCGATGTGCAATGCGTCTTCCGCGTTCGCTCCTTGGGCGAGCACTTCAATGTCTGCCTCAGCCGCCAGCGTGCTGGCTACGCCTTCGCGCAACAGCGGATGATCATCGACTAAGCACAGGCGGATGAGATCAGGCATGACCAAGCTCCAAGGGCGGGCCTACGGGTAGAGTGGCTTGCACCCGCGTGCCTTGGTTGGGGAGGCTGTCCAATGCAAAAGTCCCACCCAGGCTTTCGATGCGCTCGCGCATACCCGCCAATCCTAGCCGTCCTTCTCTCTCAGCGGTGCTGTCAGGGACCTTGAAGCCAGGACCAGCGTCACTGATTTCGATTCGCAGGTGGGTTTTGTCATGCAATGCATGGACTTGCTGTCTTAGGCCTCCGGCGTGTTTAAAGGCGTTGTTTAACGCCTCCTGGACAAATCGGTAGATGCCGATCTTATATGATAGCGGCAATTGATCGGCAATTTCATCGGCTCTTAGATCCACAACAGTACCCGTACGGTGCATATGAGCGCGTGTGACACGCTGCAACACCTCCAAAACGGTCAGTTTATCGAGCTGTGGCAAGGCCAAACCGGATGATACATCGCGGATTTCGGCCAGCGCCTCTCTTAGTGCTTGGCGGATCTTGCCCAGGTCCTGCATTGCCATGGCATCGGGTTCTTGGCATTCCCCTTGGTCACGGAAATTCTGGCAGTCGTTCAGGAATTTACCTATGGCATCCAGCCGCAATAACGCGAATCCTATCGCCTGTGCCGGACCGTCGTGCAGCTCGGCACTGATTCGGCGCAGAAAATGCTCATTTATTTCCACCGCTCGCACGCTAGAGCGCTGCACCCGTTCGTGCAGTTCTTTGTTTTGAGATAATAAACGCGATAGTTCTTGAATGCGAAGATGCAATTCGCTCTGTTGCTGTTCGATAGTGCGGCTGCCGCGATAGACGATCCCGAATAATAAGATCAGCATCGCCAGCGTGACCCCGGCTGTCATCAACCAACTTTCTATCTGAGCAGTGAACGAGTGGGCCTCAAGCTCGGCGGCGTCTTTGTAGAACTCCGCCACGGCGATGATGCGGTCACTGCCGTGCTCGCGTACCGGGCTATATATTTCCAGTAGGGGGGTGGCGAATTGTCGCTCCTGCGCGTCTTCCTCGTCGTCGAAGTCGGAAAACTCCGCTGTCACCTCGCCTTGCCACGCCCGCGCCAACAAGGGCGTTACGGGAAACGACTGCCCGATTAGGGTGGATCGGCTGCTATAGATCACCCTGCCATCTCTTCCCCATAATTTGAATGAGGGAATGCGCTGACCGAGCGGGGTATCCGATAGTAGTCGTTGCAGCGTATCCATGGTCGGTTTGGATAAATAGTCTAGGCTGGCTAGATCTTGGATTTCCGGAGCCACAAAGCTGTTGACATAAAGTGCTGAGGTAACGGCCGTATTTTGTATTACACCGTGCTGGATTTGCTGGCTCACCCACCACCCGATCGCTAGCATGCCGGCGACGAGCACTGCGAGACTTGCCAATGCGTATTGCTGCGCCAGCGTAAGTTTGCTCCTCAGTATGGATCGCCAGTGTTTCATGCTGTCACCTTTGAAGCATTGCCGGGCTTAAATAATGATAGACGAGTCTCAGTGTAGAGCCTGCCGCTCGCTCCTCCTATCGGCCTATGGTCGCTTGGCGATCAGACTAAAGTCTGAAACGGCTTCAGCCCAATGCATAGTGCAATTTTCCATCTTTCGCCCGTAGCGCGAGTGCGCCCCGCAGAGGCAAGCTAGCAACCGAAAAGGCAGTTACAGGGTGCCACTGCATAGGACCAACAACCAACTCATGGGCATGCAGTCATTGCTGGGAGACGAGCGCCGGTCCGTATCCAAGCTTATTAAGGTTGACTTAAGTGACATCCCGCACACTGGCACACCAGCGCATGTGGAACAAGACCAACCAATGTTAGGAGAAAAAGCGATGACTATCGTACAAATAGGTATCAATCGGTTCAGAGGCAGCAAGCAATCCTATACGGCTCGACGTATTCCCCGGGAAGTCATGGCGGATCTCACCGATACCACGGTGACCCCCAAAGCAGGTGATTTGGTATTGGCGCGGATCGTCGAGATAGGACAGCACAAGAATCTACAACTCGGCGATGGCCGCCGCTCGCGGCTGTTCACCGGAGACGAAGTCTTGGTGTGCTACGGCAACCGTTACGCGCCGGATCAGTTCGAGGCCTATGTTCCCGAAGACCTGGCGCCCTGCCAATTGGTCGCCGGTGGCGGCATCGCCGCGCAGGTATCGAGCAGCAGCACACGCATGGCAGAAGCGACCAGCATCGAGCCCTTGGGCTTGGTGACTGACAAAGAGGGAAAAGTCCTCAACCTCGCTGATTACGCCTTGCCGAGCGTGCCCGATCCGATCGCGGACCGACCGATAATCGCTGTCGCTGGCACGGCAATGAATGCGGGCAAGACAGAGACCGTAATCAATCTCGTCAAGGGTCTTGTTCGCGGCGGCATGAATGTAGGTGTAGCCAAAGTGACCGGAACCGGCGCAGGCGGAGATGTCTGGGCCGCGGTGGATGCGGGCGCCAGCCCGGTGCTGGATTTCACCGATGCCGGCTTGCCCTCGACCTTCAACATGCCGGCCGAATGCATAGAGCAGAATGCCATTAATTTGGTCGCCCACCTCCTGCGCAGCCGCGCCGACGCCATCGTCATCGAGATCGCCGATGGCTTGTACCAGGAAGATACCGCTGCATTGTTGTCGTCCTCGCGCTTCACCGACCTGCTGAACGGGCTAATCTTTGCCGCAGGCGATGCCATGGGTGCGGCGGCGGGCTTGTCCTGGCTGCAAACGCGCGAGCTGCCAGTGCTCGGACTCAGCGGCGCAATGACGGCTTCGCCGCTCGCCATTCGTGAGTCGCTCGCCGTGACAGGCAAGAACGTCTGGGATATGGCTACGCTTTCGGACCCTGCCTTCGCCCAGGCGCTGATTGATCCGTTCACGGTCGCACCGCTAGCCAGCGAGGCTGGCTGATGACTATGCCGCCGCTTATGGTGGACCGACGTCGGGCGCTGCTGCTGCGACTGCTCGGCAATGGGGTGTTGCAAGCGGGGGTTACCGTCGCCACAGCGTGGTTGATACAGTATGTGTTCAATGCATATGTCGGTGCCGGGGGTGCCGCGCCTAGCGCTGCGCTTTGGTGGAGCGCTTTCGGCTTGGCAATGACCACGCTGGCGCTGGGATGGCTGCGTCGCACGGAACTCGTCGATGCCGAAAAACTGGGGCAGGACTACGTCACTAGCGTGCGCTTGACACTCTTCGATGCTGTACGCGACACGGGTGTTCGTGATCTGCAAAAGCGTAGCCAAGGCGGCGCATTATTGCGTTTCATAGGCGACCTCAATGCGTTGCGGCGCTGGGTGAGCCTGGGCCTGTCCCGTCTTATCATCGCTAGTATTACTCTGAGCGGGGCGCTGGTCGCCCTGTCGATACTCGACGCGGCGCTTGCATGGGTGGCGGGAAGTATACTGATCGCGGGTACTGTCTTGCTGTTGGCGCAGGGTGCTGCGATGCGTTTCGCGGTGCGCACCGCGCGCAATCATCGCGCTCGCCTCGCCGCTAATATCAGCGAGAAACTCGCGACGCTGGCCGTAGTGCAAGTCTTCGGCCGCGTCCATCGGGAACGGCGACGTCTGCAGCGCCATAGCGCGAATCTGCAAGAGGCCATGGTCGGGCAAGCGCGTGTCACCGGTCGTTTGCGGGGCCTCGCGGAAATCACCACCGGTTTGGCTGGCGGGGCGGTGCTCATCACAGGTGCAATCCAGACGGGACTAGGTCACAGCTCAGCAGGCAGCGTGGTGGCAGCCATCAGCATCATCGGCCTATTGTCTCCTGCTATCAGAGATCTGGGCCGCGTATTCGAATACCGGCAAAGCGCGATGGTGGCGAGTGCAAAAATTACCGACTTTCTCAACCTGCCGGCTACTGCGGCCGAGCATGTCGCGGCCAAGTCGTTAAGCCGCGGGCCGGGGCTGTTGACCTTTGAAGACGTCACCGTGGGCAAGGCACTAAGGCACTTCTCCGCGCAGGTCGCCGCCGGTCAAACCGTGGCCATAGTAGGTCCTAATGGCGCGGGAAAGTCCACGCTATTGGCTGCGATCGCAAGGCTGATCAAGCTGGATGCGGGCGTCATTCGTCTCGATGGGCAGGACCTCAATGCACATTCAATTTCCTCCGTGCGTGAGGCCGTCAGCATGATCGCGCCTGACCTTCCCCTGATGCGCGGTACTTTGTCAAAGAATCTGCGCTACCGGCACCGCCGTGCGACGCAAGAAGAATTGGAGCAGGTGATTGACCTTTGCGATTTAAACACTCTGCTGGCGGAGCTGCCCCAAGGATTGCAGACTCGTATCATAGAGCGTGGCGCCAATCTTTCTCCGGGTCAACGCCAACGCATCGCCCTGGGACGGGCGCTGATGGGCGACCCAACGGTGCTATTGCTGGACGAGGCCGAGGAGAATCTCGATCCGCGAGCCAGCTTGGTGTTGGATCGCATCCTCGAGCAACGACGAGGAACCACGCTGGTCGTCACCCATCGGGCGGATCGCGTGGCGCGTGCCGATTGGATCTGGTATCTCGAAAATGGTGTGCTGATTGAGCAGGGGCCGCCCTCAGAGCTTTTGCACCGAGCAGGGCCGACTCGCGCTCTGTTTGGATTGAGGTTGACTGACTGCGGCTGACTAATCATTGCTAGGCCACCGATCATGAACACATCCTTGTCCGAGATTCGCACGCGCAGGCCCAGCGTATCATCGCCAGCACGGGCGGTCGCTCTGGCCTTGGCCTGGGCATCGGGTTTCGTTGGCCTAGGCGTGACTGACCTGTCACATGGACAAGACTTTGATCCCGAGGAACTCAAGCCGGCCTTGCCCGAACGGGCACGGCTGCCGGAAATCAGCGGCCGCTTGCTGATGGACGCGGCATTCTTCGAAGTCGACCAGACGGAGATGAGCAATGTCACCGAAGTACGTAGCGCTCGTATCGGCGTTTCGGGGCGGATCGATGCCCAGTGGCGTTATGCGATTCAGTACGAGTTGACCAATGAGGGATCCATCAAGGACGCGTGGTTGCGCTATTCCTCAAATAACGGTGTTCGTTGGACCTTCGGCCAGTTCCAGGAGCCCTATGGTCTCGAGGCGTTAACCAGTTCACGTTACATGACATTTATAGAACGTGCTCTGCCCAATGTGTTTGCGCCGGGCTACCGTTTGGGCGCGGGATTTCAGCAGCGGCAGAGGCAATGGACACTGAGCGGGGGTCTCTTCGGCGAACGGGCGGAAGAGGTTTTCACGGAAGAAGGCAATGCCGGCTGGGGGGCCAGTGGCCGCTTCACGCTGTCTCCAATGAACAGCGGCGATCGCGTCCTACACTTTGGCGTTTCGGGTACGACGCGCCAGGCGGCCAGTGAGCAAACGCTGCGCTTTCGCGCCCGCCCGGAAACCCGGCTGACCGATGTGAGGTTGGTAAATACAGGACGAATACGCGATGTGGACTATCACAGCGTCTTGGATATGGAGGCGGCTCTGGTGCTCGGTCCACTATCATTGCAGGGAGAATTCGTTAACGCTTGGGTGCTACGTGATGCTGGAAAAGATGAATTGGCTTTTACTGGTAGCTATGTCTATGTGAGCTACTTTCTCACCGGCGAATCACGACCGTACAAAAGCAACGCCACCTTCGGTCGCATTAAGCCGCACAGCAAAGAGGGCGCGTGGGAGATCGCGGCGCGCCTTTCGCACCTCGATCTCAATGACCTTGATATTGAGGGTGGCGAGCAGACCGACTATACACTGGGTGTCAACTACTACTTCAACCCGTTCATGCGGGCTATGTTCAATGCGATCTATGTCGACGCCGAGCGAAGAAACAAAGCGGAATCACCAGTTCTCGCCCTGCTACGCTTGCAAGTGGACTTCTGAGTGTGACGGAGGCAGTAAGTTTGCGCTGCAACCTCCGTATCTTCGTGCCTGAACAATCGCGGTTGGGTATCCGGCGGGCACTGTCAACTTATCGCGGTCATAGCAAAATAGAGACAAGAACGGTGTGTAGGCGATTGTTATGCTGAACTAGAGACGCAGGTCACCTCTCTCCATGTCGAAAAAGCACGATCGCGGAACAGTCGATAATGAGCGGCTTTCAAAAGGTGCCGACAAACGCGAAACAGATAATTGATGGGGTTGTGGGCGGAAAGAAAGCGTTGCGCGTGCCCCGCTGATTTAAATCGCCGTATCTGTCGCTCCCGTTGCCGCGTTGGCTGATGGGACACCTCGGCTCGATAATTCAAGCCTTTATCTTGGTGGTGTTCGACACTCGGCATGAACTGCCGCTTCGCGGCGCCATTGCTTTTTAGTTTGTCCGTTACGATCTCACGGGGTACGTAACGTTGGCCTTTAAGGAGCTTACGAAAGAAACGCTTGGCGGTTTTTTTGCTTCGCCGGCTCTGAACAAGGATATTCAATACATCGCCATCCTGATCGACAGCACACCAGAGATACTGGCGCTCACCGTTTATCCTGATAAACATCTCATCCAGATGCCACGTATCGCCCAGCCGTCCCTGGCGACGTCGGAAGTTATTAACGCAGTGTTGACCGAACTTCATGCACCATTGGCGAGCGGTCTCATAGGTCACGATAATGCCGCCTTCCGCCAGCAGTTCCTCTACATCGCGAAAGCTGAGGGAAAAACGATGTTAGAGCCAGACGGCATGAGAGATAATCTCACCTGGATAGCGATATCCACTATATGGGTTCGTATTATTCATAGCCGGAGTATGGTGACACGCTGTTGGTTCGTACTACAAGTATGTCGTTTCCGGTAAGTTGACAGCACCTCACAACGTGCCCACGATCTGGTTTGACCATCAGATCCACAGGGTAGTCCAGGTCCATGCCGGTGCGCGCTAATCACACGTGTGACGCTGATAGTTCGCTCGCTATTCGCATCGCTCTCTCAGTGGCGCGGCCAACACCGAGTATTCCATTCTTAAGAAAAGAGCCATCCACGCCTAGCGGCATCAACAACCTACCGTTAAGCTCGTATCGCCATTGATGAAAAAACTGCTTATAGCTGGCTCCTTTAGTGCACCCTTCAACTATTAGTATCGTGAACCGGCCCAGGTGTTCTTCCTGCGCTGTGCCCGTGGCTTGTCGCCATCATTTGTGTGCCGAGTCTCTGTTCGAAAGGCGATAAGGCACCTTGCGTCGACTCTCCTTCTGGGTTACGAAGGACCCTGCCATTCTTGACAACTTTGGCATGTGGTGAGCGCTCCGATGCCCATGGCATTTGGTCGAAATTGGACCATAACTGATCAAGCTGATGCGGATTAGCAAAGAGGTAAGCCGGGGCGTCCGTGTCACGCATACCGGGAAGCTCACACGCTTCGCCACGGCGTTTCATAGATCCAGGATGGCGATAGCCAATTGTCGAGAATCCAACAACGCGACGACCTGGCCATATCCGCGACAAAGCCTGAAGTAGTCGTGTGCCGGGCTCACCCTGTCCGGCGAGGCAACCCATTAACAAAACTGTCGACCCTTCTTCCCTCGTCAGTAGCCCAATATTGTGCAAGGCTTGCTGGGAGGAGCGGACGTTGCCCGCTGTGATTGCAGGTTGGTTTTGTCCGTTGAAAAAGACGCGTCCTCCTTGGTCGCCGTGAGCGAGGATAGCCAAACGAACGACTTCACCGCGTCTAATCGGGTCGCAATCAGAGAACCAGTTGCCACAATATTGCCGGGGCATGGGAATGCCACCGCGAAACTTAGCGGCCAATTCGTCAAGATTCCCGAATCGCACCGCCACATGCCAACTCGCCTGCCCTTGTGTGTTGCCTTGGGGATAGCGCAGACCGGTGCTTGCATCGAGCTGGGCGTTACGACACAAGCTACCGAACTCGGCATGGTAAGCCCACACGTTAATGTCCCGCATAAACGACTCCTTGGTGAAACAAGCTTCCCTAGATCCTATCTCCCCCTAGCCAAAACCCTCACGAACTTCTATACCGTTAAAGCCCTTTCCCGGGAAGTCCCCGCCTTCATGCTCCTGCCCTTGCATTGCGCTTGGCCTCCACCCTGATCTTGAAGTGGTCATCGCCTAGCAGCGTTACCGTCTGCCCGGCCGCACGGATTTACTACACGTCGTCCTCATCAAGATGCGTTTTGAATAAGCAACGGTAAGATCTGCTACGCAGTGCTGCCGTCCTGCCCGGGGCCAGATAGAGCGGGTGCGGCGTCATCAGCGCATCTGCACTACCCTCACAGTTCCCCCGCTCGCTCGACCAACAGCGCTCCCAAACAGGGCGCACCATGTTGGCGTAAACGGGGCACAGCTCTATGCGGCCTAGGCAGCGCGTAAATGGCAGTCTTCCTAGACCCGACCGGCTTCGTTGTGCCCTTCGCCGATTGTTACACTGGTACCGTAATGATAGTTCATGTACGACATATCGCGTCGCCCCAGATATTAAAGCGCGCTTGATGCCATCGCCACCACGGGGACCAATCATCGTTGGACTGCCTGCACGGATACGCCCCGCAAGAAGGAATGGGGTTTCCTGGGCATGTCTAATGCGCGTTGACTTCACAATCTTCCCACTCAGCCATACCGACCCCTCAGACTCTTTACCATCCTAAATGACATAACGAAGAGCGCCATAATCATGCTTGTGAAGAAAGCACCACCGCCGCCTCCTCCTCCGCTTGATTGGCCTGCGGCTTGAGGATTGGGGGGACTTGGGATTACGCTGAGTGTCCCTCCACGTACCGGCAAGACACCAAAAGTTGAAGTGCCACCACCCCCACCTTTTAAAGCAGCGCCATTTACACCGCTATCCCAATTGAGGAACCATGCTCTATCGGTCTCTTAAGAATAGGTCGTCGCGCTCCAAAACGTGTTTGGCCCTCTGCTATAGGACAAGGTAAAGGGTGCCGATTGAGGGATCGCTGAAGATATCTTCGAGTAGTCAACGAGGCTGCGTAATTCTTCGCTGTTTGGCAAACGCCAATCACTCAATCCTGCCGCGCAGTTGCTGTAAGTCCCGGCGTTCATACCATTGACGAACTCGATCGCATGTTGCCACGTTACGCCGCCATCATTAGGCGCCCAGTCATTGTCAAACGCAGGATATTGCGTCGCGATGCAGTTCAGTTCTTGCAACCATGTTAACTGGGTCAACGTGTCCGCTATTGTACCGTCACCGTTATCTATGAACCTAGCAGTGGGCCAATCCACTCCCCTTCGCTGATCCCCATCATCTCCCACTGCATACGCGATAGTCTGTCCCGTTTTGGCGATATTTGAAGGATAACTTGCGTCAGCATTCGCTTGCTGACCAGCGCGCACAGGCCACACATGATTCCTTCCATTCGATATTCCAGAAACGGGCAAAAATTCTGTTACTCCGTCGAACATTTGAACAGCCCACGCCAAATTCCCCGTCGCAGATCCGTAGGTGGTCGATGACCAGTATGAGACTCCCTGAACATTAGTAAATCCCTGCGAAATTAACCAGAATGCGTTATCCACAATACCCGCATTAACTAAGGACCCCAGCTCCCTCACATTGGGTAAGCGCCAATCGCTATAAGGCGTGCTGATAGCAAGACCCGCGTTGATTCTCTGGATATTGAATAACGCATCTCACCATTCCATACCACCACCTGGCCCAAAAATATTGGCGTTTTGTAGCCACATCAGGCCCGTGAGTTGATCGGTCACTGTACCGTCACCGTTATCGATAAACCTGGGGCTCGGCCAAGGCTCACCCGCTTGAAACCCTCCGTCGTCTCCCGCTGCATAGGAAGTAACTTGCCCCGTGCTGGCTAGATTCACAGAGTCCGCATGAATTACATTCGACGTTAGTACGATGACTAGCATTACGCTGGGATAGAACATCCCTGTTTTAAGAGGTAATGACCGCAGTGCCCACCATATGTTGACAAGCGTCCTTGGATTTTTCATGTGAACCTCCTATTCACATAAGAGAAACGTCGATCGGAGGGCGAACAAATGCTCTATCTGCCTATTTTCGCAGCTTAACCGGTCGACGCCTTGTGCGTCCCGCTTGCTGTCTTGACCACTGTGCTCCAGATAATGAAACAGCCCAGCTATCGCCGCTTCATGAATACGACGCTCCGCGCGCGTCCCTGTCGATCACCTTCATATACGCGGTTACTCATGCGGCCTAATTGCAGTATAAGCTACCGACGTGCGGCTTCAAGGAAAGGGTGTCACGATAACCAATACGTGCAAGGCGCACTGATATGTTGAGACTTATCGGCAGGGCAGCTAAGCGGTCAAAGCCCTTTTCGCTGGACGACCCCGCCGCGCCTGCCCAATCTTTGTATTCAACTTGGCTTCGACCTTGGCCTTGAAGTGGTCATTACCTAACGGCGTTCCTGTTTGCCAGGCCGCACGAATCTCTTTAACATCATCCAAACCCAGGTGCGCTTTGAATAAGGAGCGGTAAGCCTCCCTACGCACCCCGGCCGTCCTACCCAACGCCTGATAAAGCGCGTTTGGCGTAATCAGCGCATCTTCCCTGCCCTCGCCGTTCGCCCGATAGCTTGACCAGCGGTACTCCCGTGGATGGCGCACCATGTTGGCTCTAACGGGGTTCAGCTCAATGTAGCGCATGCAGGTCAGGAGATAGTCCTCTTCCTGGACCAGGCTGGCTTTGTATCGCCCCTCCCAGAGTGTTCCACTCGTGCCATAATGGTAGTTGATGTACGGCACATAACGTCGCCCCACATATTGCATCATACGACTGATGCTGTCGGCGTCACGCGGTGTCGCCAAAACATGCACGTGGTTGCTCATTAAGACATAGGCATGGACAGCGCAGTAATAACGCTCCGCCGCCTCACGTAGCCAATCTAGATAGGCCCGGTAGTCGGCGTCCTCATAAAACACCGGCTCACGGCTGTGCCCTCGCTGAACAGCATGCACGGGTATGCCCGGAAGATAGAAGCGGGGTTTTCTAGGCATGGCGGACGCGCCCTATATTCCCTCTACTTGCACGGCAGCACGAACGATATCCCTTTAAACAGCTCTGACCACTTTAAAGCTCGGCAGCGTGCGATAGCGTGTCGTCTATCCTGACGTCGCCGGCCGATCAGTGACCGCCCACCGCTTTGCCGACGCCGCCTCTGCTCAGTACGGCCATGTCATAGCTAATGCGCTGCTCTTGCGTGAGTATGGCGCGCATTTCGGCCAAATGGTCATAACGCACGGCCAACAGCGCACGATCCATGTCTGCGATCGTCGCTATAATTTCCTCGATCTCCTGTTGGCTGGGTTTGGCGTCGGTGATTAACGCATTCAGCTTCGCCAGCTCGAACAGCCGCCCAGTCTTATACACCGATTCCGCACGGCTGAGGCCGATGTGCATTTGGTCGACTTTCAGCTTTTGCTCGTCAGTCAATGTGCTCGACCAGTGAGGCGTGAAGTGCTTCGACTTGGAGTGAGCGTGGTGTGGTTTCTCCTTCATCGAGTGATGGGCGCCGGCCTCGGCGGCCTGCGCAGGCTTACCCTCTTTGCTTTCTTGCCCCGCCCACGCACCGCCTAGAAAAAGCGGCGCCACGAGTAAAACCACCAGGAAGCTGGACTTGGTATTCATGCTTATCCCCTTTTGTTCTTGCTGATATCCTGTATCACTAGCCCTGA
>CALZJG010000110.1 GCA_945787555.1 uncultured Chromatiaceae bacterium
ACGAAGCCCGTAACAGGATCGAAAGCGAATTTCCAAGCCATGGCCGCCACGACCGTGATGATCGCATAAGGCACCAGCACCGCGGCGCGCACCGCCTGCCGCCCCCACAATGCCCTATGCATGACTACCGCGAGCACTAAACCCAATGCCAATTCCACCGCAACGGACCCGAGGGTTATTAGCAGGGTGTTGAACAAGGCTTGCCACCAGACTTCCGAGCTCAACACGCTGAGATAATTATCCAGGCCGATAAACATTCGCTGATCGGGAAACCGCAGGTCGTAGCGATACAAGGACAACCAAAGGGAGTAAACAATGGGATAGGCGGCAACCAGCAACATGGTCAACGCCGCCGGCGCGCATAACCACCAGGCAAGTCGCCGCGTGTTCGCGTCGCGCTTCATAACAAACCCTCCGATCGCAAGGCGCGTTGCACGGCGGCGCGCAAACGCGGCAGGTCGGCCTCCGGGTCGATCTCATGGAGAGGGTGCAAGATGCGGGTAATGGCCAGGGAGATATCGCTGTAGACCGGCGATTGTGGCCGTTGCACCGCATCGCGCAGCGTCGCCCGCAAAACCTCGGCAAAGGGAAAGACGGCGCGCACCTCGACGTCGTCATATAAGTCTTCCAACGTCGGGGGCAGCCCCCCCCGCTTCGCCGCCAACCGCTGTTGCTCTTCACCGGCCAGGCAGGTCACCGCCTCGTAGGCCCTGTGCGGGTGACGGCCATAGGCCGCCACGCCCAAATTGATACCGCCTAGGGTTACGCGACTGGGTACGCCTGCGATCAATGCCGGCCACCGCGCCCAATGCAGGTGTTGAGCCAGCTCCGGCACATTGTGTCGGGCACTGGGCCACACATAGGTGTAATTGACCATGAAACTGGAATCGCCGGCCTCGAAAGCCAACCGCCCCTGATCTTCCCGTGCGGCCGACAGCGCGGGATCACTGGCCTGGGACAGCGCGAACTTCTTCATCATGCGCAGCGCCCGCAAGGTCGGCTCCTTCGCCAAGGACACACGCTCACCACGCTCATCCAAGACGCGGCCGCCGGCGCTAGCCAGCATGGACACAAAGAAAACCGTCAATCCTTCATAACGCTCACCTTGCGCTTGTATCGTTCCCAGCTCGCCCAAGTCCTGCGCCATGCGCAGCATGTCATCCCAGGTGGCGGGCGGATTTTCTATACGGTCCTCTCGGTACCAAAGGAGTTGGGTGTTAGTGGTGTAAGGCACCGCCCATAAACGCTCGTGATAAGTGGCGCTGGCCACTGCGGAAGCGAGGCGACCGGCGCGAATCTGAGTGGCCTGCGCCTCATCCCAAGGCAATACCCAGCCCGCCTGGGCGAACTCGGCGGTCCAGATGACATCCATGCCGATGATATCAATCGCCGGATCACGCGCGGCGAGACGACGCGCCAATTGTTCGCGCTGTTGATCCGCATCGGCAGGTAAGGGCACCATCTCGATGCGATAGCGGCCCGCCGAGGCATGACTGCATAGACGCGCCGCTTCGGCGAAAGCGCCCGAAGGTTCAGCGAAAACATACCAAGACAACAGGGGCGTTTGCGGGCTCTCCTTCCCGCTGCATGCCGTCAGCAGCACAAGAAAGACCGGCGCGAGCATCCTTGCCATGTTCATAGCAACAAGGTAAGCATATATTCTTCGAAGAATAAACCCCAGGCATCACGGCGCAAAAGTGGCGCCGATCAACACGAGTAGATTGCATCAGCAGGCGCCGGCCGACTCGTATGCGGCAGCACAGATTAGACTATGGCTTCGACCTGATGACTTTCGAGCCGCGAGGAACCCACCCAATCGAGAACGTCTTGCCACTGGGCTACATCGCTGGCAACCAGCGCCGGTGGCAATTCAAAGATACCCAAACCCTGTTGCACGGCACGGATGTAGTTTTGGGTTTCACGCAGGGTGGTGATGAAGGGAACATCCAAACTGCTTAGAAAGCGTTCGAGATCTTGATAGATGAGCGTCTGTTCGCGCGCCCGATTCGCGACCACCGCCAACTTGGCTCGACTGTTCATGGCCTTGCAGGCCAGCAACAACTCGCCGATGAAGTGCGAGGCGGCGCGTATGTCGATGGGTGAAGGCAGCACGGGGATGAGCACTTGTTGCGCATGACGCAAGAGATGCATCAGCTCGCGGCCGCTCACGCCGGCGGGAGCGTCGATGATGAGGTAATCGGGACGCTGCTCGGCGCGCACCGGATCCTTCCAGGCCTTCACGCCATGAATAGGAGGCCGCGCGGCGGGACGCGCCGCCAACCAGTCGACGCTACTGCCTTGCGGATCGAAATCGGCCAGCATGACCGTATGACCCAAACCGGCATGATAACTGGCAAGATTGGTGGCCAGCGTGGTTTTCCCGCAACCACCCTTGGCGTTGAGCAGCATGATGGAGCGCATGATGTCCTCGCGTCGTCGTCAGTTCGCGATTATAGCCGTCGTGGTGCGCTCAGTCGCCTAGGCCTAAGTCCAACTCGGCCCATAGAGCATCGACACGCCGTTTGACCTCATCGCTCATGCGTATCGGCCGCCCCCATTCGCGACTCGTCTCGCCCGGCCATTTATTGGTGGCGTCGAACCCGACCTTGCCGCCCAGGCCCGACACCGGCGAGGCAAAATCGAGGTAATCGATGGGGGTATTCTCCACGATCAAGGTGTCGCGCGCGGGGTCCATGCGCGTGGTCATGGCCCAGATCACGTCTTTCCAATCGCGCACGTTCACATCGTCGTCGGTGACGATGACGAATTTGGTGTACATGAATTGGCGCAGAAAACTCCACACGCCGAACATCACCCGCTTGGCGTGGCCAGGGTATTGTTTCTTCATGCTCACGCACGCCAGGCGATAGGAACAGCCTTCGGGCGGCAAATAGAAATCCGTAATTTCGGGAAACTGTTTTTGCAGGATGGGCACGAACACCTCATTGAGCGCCACACCCAGCACCGCCGGCTCATCGGGCGGCCGACCGGTGTAGGTGCTGTGATAGATGGGATTGTGACGCATCGTAATGCGCTCGACAGTGAACACCGGAAAAGTATCCACTTCGTTGTAATAGCCGGTGTGATCGCCGAACGGCCCCTCGGGCGCGGTCTCGCCGGGATGAATGAATCCTTCCAATACGATCTCGGCGCTGGCCGGGACTTGCAAGTCATGACTCTTGCATTTGACCAATTCGGTTTTCGAACCGCGCAACAAACCGGCAAAGGCATACTCCGACAGCGCATCCGGCACCGGCGTAACCGCCGCGAGTATCGTCGCCGGATCGGCGCCCAAGGCCACGGCGACGGGGAAGGGCTGGCCGGGATGCGCCGCGCACCAATCACGAAAATCCAGCGCGCCGCCGCGATGCGCCAGCCAACGCATGATGAGTTTGTTGCGGCCTATCACCTGCTGGCGGTAGATGCCCATGTTCTGGCGTTCCTTGTGCGGCCCCTTGGTGACCACCAGCGCCCACGTGATCAGCGGGCCCGCATCCTCGG
>CALZJG010000111.1 GCA_945787555.1 uncultured Chromatiaceae bacterium
GCTGAGCGTCATCGATGATCTCATCAACGAAGGCGATGAGACCGTCGCGGTCACGTTAAGCGGCCCGGTCAACGCCGGCCTCGGTACGCCCACCCACACCTACACCATCAACGACAACGACTCATTGCCTACTGTTGAGTTTGTGCTAGTGGAAAGCAGTGGCTCGGAAGGCAACACACCGGTGACTGTGGGCGTGAGTTTGTCCGCGACTTCGCAGCAAAGCGTGAACGTCGATTACTCAGTGGTAGGGGGTACGGCGATCACGGGCACTGATTACATACTCAGCAACGGCACGCTCACGTTTGCGCCGGGGCAAGACGTGCAGCTGATCAGCTTCAGCGTCACCAATGATTTGTTCAATGAAGATGATGAGACGCTGTCGATCGAGCTGAGCAATCCCACTAATGCCAACCTCGGTGCGACGGTAAGTCATACCTTTACTATCATCGACAACGATAATCCGCCTGCCGTGCAATTCGATGCCGCGAGCGCCGCCGCAAGTGAGAACGTCACCAACGTGACGATACCGGTGAGTTTGACCGTGGCGTCGGGTCGTGTGATCACGGTGAATTATGCTGCCACCGCGGGCAGCGCCGATGCCGGCAGTGATTACATATTGAGTGCTGGCACGCTGACCTTCACCCCCGGTGACACCACCCAGACCATTGCACTGCAAGTCATCGAAGACCCCGCGCAGGAAAGCAACGAGACGGTGGTCATCGATTTGTCCAGTCCCACCAATGCCGGTTTGGGCGCGCGCGCACGCCATACTTACACTATTCAGGACAACGACAGCGCCCCCACGGTGAGTTTCGCGCTCGGCACTGCCAACGGCAATGAAGACAGCAGTCCGGTGGCGGTGGAAGTGGTGTTGTCAGCCGCTTCAGGCCAGACCGTCACGGTAGGTTATTCCGCTTCCACGACGGGGACAGCCATAGCCGGCAGCGACTACACGTTAACGGCCGGTACGTTGAGCTTCGCCCCGGGCGAGACCAGCCAGACCTTTAACCTCAATATCAGCGAAGATGCGCTGGATGAGGTGGATGAGACCGTGGAGCTGGCGTTGAGCAACCCGGTCAATGCACAGCTGGGCACGGCGCTGCACACCTACACCATCATCGATAACGATGCCGCCCCCGATGTGAGCTTCGACGCCGCCGCTCAACAAGTCAGTGAGAACGTCGGTGGTAGTCTCAACCTCATCCTGCGCCTGTCAGCGGTTTCCGCTAAGGCTGTCACGGTGCCCTTTACGGTGAGCGGCACGGCTACCGCCGGCAGTGATTACACAATCGTTACGGCTGGTGACGTGAGTATACCGGCTGGTGTGGATAGTGGCAGTATCACCATAGATATCCTCGACGACATGACGAGTGAGGGTGATGAAACGGTCGTGGTGAGCTTGGGTAGCCCCACCAACGCTACAGCCGTTGCACCAATTGCACACACCCTCACTATCATCGACGACGACGACGCACCGGTGGTGAGTTTCAGAACCACCGTCTCCAGCGGCAGTGAGAATATCAGCCCGGTCTTGATTGAAGTGGTTTTGTCGGCCGCTTCCGCGCAAACCGTCACGGTGGATTACGCCGTTACCGGTGGCACGGCCAATGCCGAGGACTACAGCCCAACGGGCGGCACATTGTCCTTCGCACCGGGTGATACCAGCAAGACCTTCAACTTCAACGTCAATGAGGATCTGGTGCACGAAGGCGATGAGACCGTGGTGCTCACGCTCAGCAATGCAGTCAATGCGAATGTCGGCACCGCGCAGCACACCTACACCATCGAGGATGACGAGGCTGCGCCGGTGGTGAGCTTTAGCGCACTTAGCCAGGATAGGAGCGAGGATGCCGGTCCGGTCACGGTCACGGTGAATCTGAGCAACGCCTCATCTCAAGCGATCGGTGTGCCGTACACGATTAGCGGCAGTGCCACGATCGGTAGCGGCAACGACTACACCGTGAGCTCAATCAGTCCGCTGAGCATTGCGGCGGGACAGACCAACGCCACGTTGACCGTTACGATCAACGACGATGAGCTGGATGAAGTCGACGAGACCGCCATTCTCACACTCGGCACCCCTAGTGGAGATGCCACGCTGGGCAGCCCCTCCGTGCATACGTTGACCATCATCGATAACGAGGCGCTGCCGACGGTAGCGTTTGTGTCCGCGTCACAAAGCGTCGGGGAGGATGCCGGGGAAGTGTTGCTCGAGGTGACCCTCTCCGCGGCTACGAGCCGTGACGTTACCGTTCCTTATTCGGCAGCAAATGGGTCGGCCGCCCAAGGTAGTGATTACACGCTGGCGGGTGGCCCGTTAGTCATACCGGCGGGTGCCACCAGTGGCACGATCGCCATCAATGTCATTGCAGATAGTCTAGATGAAGTCGACGAGACCATCGTCATCAACTTGGCGGGCGTCACCAACGCCGCGCTCGTTGATCCGATGCAGCATACGTTGACCCTCATCGACATCGACGCCACGCCGACGGTGGGTTTCGCCGTGCTGAGCGGGGAGGGCGTCGAGTCCGTGAGCACAGTGTCCGTTGAAGTGAAGTTGTCGGCGTCTTCCGGGCGCGAGGTCCGCGTTGACTTTGCCGCAGATGCGAACGATGTGAACAGCACGGCCCAAGCGGGTGAGGATTATTCACTTACCCCCGGCACCCTTACCTTCAGTCCCGGCGAAACCACCAAGAGCATTACCTTGACTATCGTCGATAATGAGGTGGTCGAAGACGATGAGTCTGTGGTGTTAGTGCTGTCCAATGCGGTCAACGCCGACATGGCCGGTAATCGCTATATCCACACTATCCGCGATGATGAAACCGTGCCCTCGGTGAGCTTCAATACGATCAGCGGCAGCGGGGCAGAGAGTGTCGACACGGTGGCGATCGAGGTAGCGTTGTCGGTGGCGTCTACGCAGGTCGTGACGGTCGATTACGCTGTGACAGGCAGTGCGACGGCGGATGCCGATTATACCCTTGCATCGGGGACCTTGACCTTCAATCCCGGTGACACGTCCAAGGTCATCGATCTGACGGTGATCGACGATGAGGAGATAGAAGACAGTGAAGATGTGCTGATCACACTCAGTGCGCCAAGTAACGCGAACTTGGGTGTAAACACGCAATTCAGCTACACCATCACCGACAACGATCAATCCACGGCGCCCCAGGTCAGCATCGTGGCCACCGATCCCAACGCGGCTGAAGTGGGCGAGGATCCTGGCTTGTTTACGATCAGTCGTAGCGGCAGTACGGAAGCGCCGCTGACCGTGAGCTTCGAGGTGCTGGCTGGTGACGGGCAGGCGACCCCGGGCTCGGACTATACATTGTGGTTAGTTGATGCCGGGGATCCGCAGAGCGCCACGGAACTTACCGGCGCGCAAGTCGAGATCACCCTGCCCGCCGGCGCGGCAAGCGCGGCGATCCAAGTGCGGCCCATCGACGACAATGAGCTTAACGAGCCGAACGAGCAAGTGACGCTGCAACTCTTGGCTAGCAGCGACGATAGCTATCAGCTCGGCGCGACGGCCTCAGCCACGGTGTTAATTACTTTCGACAACACGCCGGTAGTCAGTATCGAGCCCGGCCCCGGTGTGGTGACCGCGCGTGAGGACGCCGGTACGGTGACGATCACTTTACGCCGTACCGGCGACACCAGCGAGGCACTTACCGTGTTTTATCTGACGGCTGGCACGGCAGTATCCGGGGAAGACTATATCAGCCTGCCCGACGACTTCATCATCCCGGCCAATGCGTCTTCGGCGACCTTCACCCTGTCCATTGTCGATGACGCGACGGCGGAAGCGAGCGAGAACATCGTAATTATTCTCGATGTTTTTTTTGGCGGGCCGTATCGATTGTCCGATGATCAAGATGTCACGGAAATCCTCATTCGGGATAACGATGACACCACGGTGATCGTTTCCGCCGCCGATGATTTCGTCAGCGAAAACAGCACTACTCCGGGTCTATTCACCATTGCGCGTTTGGGTGATCTATCCCAGGACATTACCGTGGGTCTGGATAGCGACGGTACCGCATTGGTAGGTCGAGACTTTGATCCGCCGTTGCCGAGTCAAGTGGCATTGGCGGCGGGAATCGCCACGACTACGCTAGACCTCAATATGACGGACAACGCTGTCCAGGATGGTCCGCGCACTGTGACCGTGAGCGTGCGAGTGGGTGAAAACTACTTGGTAGGAACTCCGGGTTCCGCCACTATTACCATCATTGATGACGATGGCACCTTCCCCGAAGCTAACTTCGACTTGGATCAAATCGTGGAAGAGGGTGATACCGCCATCGTGCGGGTGCGTTTGAGTCGTGCGGCCGATTCCTATCCGGTGCGTATCCCCTATACATTTAGTGGTAGCGCTTCCGAGGGCAGTGACTATGAGGTGTTGAGCGAGGACTTGTTGATCGAGTCCGGCACGCTGGGTGAAATTGCAGTGGTGACTATCAAGGAGCAGAACGTCGAAGTCTTCGACGAGACGTTGACCTTCGCCATGGGCGAACCGGTGAACGCGAGAATAGGAGGCAAGCGCACACATACCGTGACCATCAGCGAAAACAATATCGCGCCGCGCGTGATGCTCACGGCCGCGCAGGCCGGTCAGCCGACGCGGCGGATCGTGGCGGGTTCCGGGCCCGTGACGGTGACGGCGAGCGTGTTCGACGCCAATCGGGCTGACACGCACACTTTTGACTGGTCACGTAGCAATAACAGTTTGCAGCCGACCACGTTTGAGGTCGTCGACACCTTTGTATTCGATCCCGCCGGCTTGGCGCCAGGTCAGTACAAGGTGCGTGTGGCGGTGACCGACAGTCATCGTTCACCGAAGACCACGGAAGTGGATGTGCAATTGGAAGTGGTCTTTGATCTGGATGCCCTGCAAGTCACCGATAGTGACACCGATTCAATGCTGGACGATGAGGAAGGTCATGGCGATACCGATCAGGATGGCATTCCCAACTACCAGGACGACAATCGCTTGGGTGCGCATCAGCTTCAGCAGCAAATACTCAACAGCAAACTCTTCCTGATGCAGACACTGCCGGGTCTGAGCTTGCGGGTCGGTGAAGTCGCTCAGGCGGCGGAGCGCCGCGGCGCTGAAGTGACGACGCAGGAAATCTCGCGTTTTGGCGCCGGCGAGGCTAGTCCGGGCGTCAATGCTGGAGACAATGCGACCAACTTCGGTGGCTACTACGATGTGCAGATACAGGGCTTGACCGTGGCCGCCATGGCGGTGCCGTTGGCCATCACCTTGACCGAGGCGATACCGGTGGATGCCGTGTTCCGGATCTACAAGCCGATCGTCGGCTGGCAGGACTTCGTGGTCAATCCCACCAACAAACTGCAGTCGGCGCCTGCCAGCGATGCCGGGCTCTGTCCGGCACCCTTGGATGCACGCTATGTGGACGGCTTGCAGGAAGGTCATCAGTGCGTACAACTGATCATTCAGGATGGCGGCCCCAACGACAGCGACGGCACGGTGAACTATGCCATCAAGAGCCTGACTGGTGTCGCAGTGATTAAGGAAGTGGCCGGTAGCGATGCCGTGCGCAGCCCCTGTGGTGATCTCATCTGCTCGTCGAGCAGCAGGGGGGGCGGTAACACCGGGCCTTTGAGCTTGATGCTACTGGTGTTGATGTGGAGCGCGCGTCGTTATGCGGGCTGGCGTGGACGGGTAATGTGACACTATAATTCGAGGCTTATACTAGCCAGCGTTCGAAGATAAATCCATGTCAGACATTACGCCGCAGCACATACGCGATGTTTACGCGCGCTCAGAGCTCATCTACTCCGAATCCCAGATCGAGGCTGCCTATGGTCGCATGGCGGCCGACATCACTAAGCGATTGGCCGACGCCAATCCTTTGGTGCTGTGTGTCATGGTGGGTGGTTTGATCCCCGCCGGACAATTACTGCCGCGTTTAAACTTCCCCCTGCAGGTCGATTACCTACACGCCACGCGTTATCGCGGTGCTACCCGGGGTGGTTCGCTGCGCTGGATCGTAGCGCCGAGTTTTTCCATGCAGGATCGAGTTGTGCTGCTAATTGACGATATCCTCGATGAGGGTGTGACCTTGGCCGCTATCTGCGCAGCCTGCCGTGAGGCGGGTGCACAAGAGGTGTTGACTGCGGTCCTGTTAGATAAACAGCACAGCCGCAAGAACAACATGAAGGCAGACTTCACCGGCTTGCCGGTGGTAGATAAATACGTGTTCGGTTGCGGCATGGACTACCAAGGCTATCTGCGCAACGCCCCGGGCATACACGCCATACCCAAGGACGCGACTTGAAACCGCGCAGTATGCGCCTTACGAGGAACAGGGAATTATGAGTGAATTGGCCATCATCGGCGGCACGGGGCTCACGTCGCTGAAAAATCTCGACATCACTAAGCGCGAAGTGGTGCACACGCCTTACGGTGAGCCATCCGGCCCTATCACCCACGGGGTGTTGTCGGGTAAGCAAGTGGTGTTCCTGGCTCGCCACGGCTATGGGCATACCATTCCACCTCACAAAATTAACTATCGCGCTAACCTGTGGGCGCTGGAGCACATCGGGGTGAAGAAGATCATCGCCGTAGCGGCGGTGGGCGGCATCAGTGAGGAGTTGAAAAACGGCGTGTTGTCGGTGCCCAATCAAATCATTGATTATACCGGCGCGCGCGAACACACCTTCTTTGAAGAAGGACTGAGCCACGTCACCCACGTCGATTTCACCGAGCCCTATAGCGAGGATTTGCGCCAGTTGCTGTTGCGAGGTTGCCAGGCGGCGCAGTTGGAAGTCGTGCCGCACGGTGTTTACGGCTGCACCCAAGGCCCGCGTTTGGAAACGGCCGCTGAAATCGATCGCATGGAACGCGACGGGTGTACCTTGGTGGGGATGACCGGCATGCCTGAGGCGGCTTTGGCACGCGAGTTGGATATGTGGTACGCCACCTGCGCCGTGGTCGTCAACAAAGCGGCTGGGCGGGGCACGGGGCCCATCACCATGCAAGAAATCGAGCAGACCGTGAAGCAGGGCATGGACCGCGTCCGTTTGCTGCTAGAACATGTAGTGCCGATGTTGTAATGCTGTCGTACACGACCGGCAGCGACGCTCGGTGCCTACTCCCACACGGTCAAGGATACGCCGCGGGAGTTCAGTTGAACCGCTAGGGCTGTTGCTCCCTCGTCCCAACCCTCAGGGGGGCACTTCGGCAATAATCTGATCATGCCTGGTGTCTTCAGCGTGTCTTCAGCGCTGCTTGGTGCTGGTCACTCACTCGTCGAGAGGATAAGGACTGACTTGCACCAACACGCCGAACAGCGGATGGTCGAAATAATGTATTTCATCGCTGCGCATGCGGCGTGACTGATGCAGCCGAAAATCTTGAGTGATGGTGGTGAGTGAGGCCGCCGGCGATAGCTCGGTCTCGGTGGCGGCTCTGGCGGTCATGGCCTGACGTAACACCATGTCGACATCGACATGCAGAAAGCGGCTGCGTCGCAGCATGACCAATCCATCCGCTCTCGGTTGCACTGTGGTGTTGAAGGATGAGCCGGAAGCAATGGTTGCGGAGCTGAACAGGTGCACCGGTTTGCCGGAATCGGAGTCCCCCTTGAATTCTTGTAGCCAGGCGACATGCAGTAACGGCTCGTAACGTTTACTGGCGCGCAGTTTGCGCAGTGCCTTGTTCAAGTCCAGGGCGCTATTCGGTAGCCGTTGATATTGTTGCGGCAGGGTCTTAGCATCAGGTGGCTTTCCTGGTGCCGTCCCCGCAGCGGGAGTGGGTGGAACAACGGCTGCGCTCGGCGGCGCCAATTCCACACTTCTTTCCAGGTTAGGAAAGCCCGGTTCCAGGCGCCAAGCCTCCGTGGTCACTGCGCCGGGGTCGTTGTTTTCGAATACCAGCACTTCAACCTTGTACCATTGAGTATCCTGGGCGTGTGACAGCTGGGTGGCGAAGAAGAGCGCGGCGATGACGAAGATAAGGCGCTTCATAACGTTCGTGTGAATGTTGGGAGCAGCGCCTAGTCTAAACGAAAACCGGCCGCTGAGGCAGGGGTAAAGAGAACATTGCGAGGCGAGGTATGGCGGTACGTACGGTATTACACATGGGCGGTCCACTGCTGCTCAAGGTGGCGGAACCGGTGCAAGAATTCGATACACCCGACTTGCACACCCTGATTGGAGACATGTTCGACACCATGGCCGCCTTGGACGGCGCCGGTCTGGCGGCGCCGCAGATCGGCGTGAGCTTGCGGGTGGTGATCTTCGGAGTGGAGAGCAATCCCCGTTATCCTGACGTGGAAGCCGTGCCCACCACCGTGCTCATCAACCCCACAATTGAAGTGATAGGCAAAGAGACGAACGAAGGCTGGGAGGGCTGTCTGAGCGTGCCTGGTATGCGCGGCTTAGTACCGCGTTACAGCCACATCCGCTATAGCGGCCGCGACCAGTTCGGCGCACGTATCGAACGCGAGGCCAAGGATTTCCACGCCCGCGTCGTCCAGCACGAATGCGATCACCTGGACGGCATCCTCTATCCGCGCCGCATCCGCGATCTCAGTCAATTCGGTTTCGAGGAGGCGTTGTTTCCGCAGGAGGAGTGAGGGGTCATGGTTCAGCATAGGGATCTCGTGGCCATCTGCGTTTGGTGTGCCACCTTCCGAATCCTTTCCATCTCCCAAGTCGATCTCGGTGTCGCGTCACAGGCTGGAAAGAGAGGGGGGCTTGCGCCCCCCTTAGTATTGTCGAGCAAACGTCGTAGGCTATACTTATTTAGTCGTCGTCATCGCTCTCATCATCATCATCATCATCATCATCATCATCATCATCGTCATCATCTCTGATGTTGTCCTGACTGCTTACGACCCGGGTACGCTCGACGGCTTGGTCGATGTCGGGATCATCATCGGCGAGGGTGGCTACCCAACGGATCTCTCCTATGCGGGTGGGCATAAAGGAGGGGAAGTCGAACTCGCTGTCTCCCCGCTCTAGGCCGTCGCGAACCATGAGGCTGCGTTCATAAATCACATTGCCATTCTGGGTGCCGGTAATAGTCGCCATCCGTGGCGCTTCGGCGCTCCCTCTGTTCAACACTTCCAAGCTGATCCGAATCGGCCCGCTTCTTCCCATGACATGGCGTTCCGACACGTCCAATTCTTCGATGTCGATATCCACGTTACCGTCGGCTTGTCGCGGATCACTGATGACCGCCGTCGTCATAGCGGAGGCGGTGGCGCCGGCGTCATCGGCAACGCTGAGGGTGACGTTGTAGGTGTCGGCTGCGTTGTAGGCATGTGTCGGTGATACGCCGCTGCCGCTGGCGCCGTCACCGAAGTTCCAGCTGTAGGCGACGAGGTTGCCGTCGGGATCGCTGGAGCCGGAGCCATCGAATTGCACCGCCGTAGCCACCGTGCCGCTGTAGGGGCCATTGGGATCGGCGACCGGCGGTTGATTCCCCGCGCCGATGGTGGCGAGGGTGGTGGCTGTGTCGATAGCGTCGGCAGCGTCGCTGACGGTGAGCGTTACGTTGTAGGTGCCGGCCGCGTCGTAGACATGCGTCGGCGTTACGCCGCTGCCGTTGCTGCCGTCACCGAAATTCCACGCATAGCTCAGTGCTCCACCTTCGGGATCGGACGAGCCGCTGCCGTCGAATCGCACGGCTATGTTCACGGTGCCGTTGTAGGGGCCATTGGCGTCGGCGTTGGGCGGAAGGTTGAGCACTACGCCGATGGTTGCGGTCGTGGTGGCGCTCCCTGTGGCGCCGGCATCGTCGGTCACCGTCAAGGTGACGGTGTAGACGCCATCATTGCTGTAGGCGTGCGTAGGTGTGACGCCAGTGCCGCTAATACCGTCACCGAAATTCCAGCTGTAGCTGACGATGTTGCCATCGGAATCACTGGAGCCGCTGCCGTCGAATTGCACGGCTGATCCGGCCGTACCCGTGTAGGGCCCGTTAGCGTCGGCGAGGGGCGCTAGATTGGCCACGCTGATGAGTGCCGTGGTCATGGCCGAGGCGGTGGCGCTGGCGTCATCGGTGACGGTGAGGGTGACGTTGTAGGTGCCGGCCGCGGCGTAGATATGTGATGGACTCACGCCACTGCCGGTAGTCCCGTCGCCGAAGTTCCAGCTGTAGGAGGCGATGGTGCCGTCGGGATCATTGGAACCCGAGCCATCGAATTGTACTGCGTTACCGACCGTGCCGCTGTAGGGGCCGTTGGGGTTGGCGACGGGCGGTTGGTTGCCCGCGCCGATGGTGGCGAGGGTGGTTGCGGTATCCGTGGCGCCGACATCGTCGGTCACGGTCAAGGTCACGGTAAAGGTGCCGGAGCTGAAATAGCTATGCGTGGGCGTGGCGCCGTTGCCGCTGGTGCCGTCACCGAAGTTCCAGCTATACGTGACGATGCTGCCGTCGGCGTCGCTGGAACCGGAGCCATCGAATTGCACGGGCACACCTACGGTCCCGTTGTAGGGGCCATTGGCGTCAGCGATGGGCGGCAGATTTACCACCAACGGTGGATCGAGCTCTCCTATCCCGCCGGGGGGAGCGGCGGTGGTGCCGAGCGAGTTACAGTTGTCGCGATTGAACAGCGCGTTTACATTGCCGGGCGTCCAGCCGGGTTGAGTGTTGGCGTTGATCTCGGCGAGATTATTCGAACCGGTGGGGTCGTTGTCGGAATTGGCGTTTTGCACCGCGCTGATGCGTGCGGTGATGTTGCCTGAGACCGAACACATCGCGGCGCCATAGGCGTTGAGATTACCCGTGCTGCTGCCATGACACAGCGAGCAGCCGGCATTGTCAGCAGAAGTGGAATTGGGATACACGTTGTTCCACGAGCTGATGTAGGAACTGGCGGCTTGTGCCTGCGGCAGTGTCACGCACGCCAATAAGGAAATCAAAGTGGGTAGCAATAGCGAGCGTACCGGTCGTGGAATGGACATTCTTATACTCATCGTCTGTACCTCCATATCTATCGAGGTTTAATGAAGACGCCCCTAATGGCGGGACTGCTTGCCTGTAAACAAGATGGGCGAGAATAAAATGACAGGCCCGTAGGCCTGTCGAAGTTTGGGGGTCGACTTTAGTGACATCGACGAGCGCAGTATGCGCGGCAAATCTTAAGGCAGACTTAAGTGCGGGTACGTGTGGCTAGGCGTGTGTTCGTGACACATGAGAGGACTCCGCTCACGGGAGTGGGGGTCAAAAAGCCTCTTTACAAAGGTGCTGTCGCCCTCTTGTGCGGGGCTTTGAGAATTGATGTGCTTCGTATCGCCAGGATCAGCATTACCAGTAGTACCACGCAATGTCAGAGGTCGTCATCAAATGACGGGTTGTTCAGACTTCACGCCGCTTCTTTGACCGCAAGCATCTCCAATAATTTTTCGACGGTTTGCATGCGTGCCTCGCGATCATCTAAGTTCATGCTGAAGCGCAGTTTGTCTTGACCGTCGAGCTTGTAGATTTTCGCTTGGGTTTGGATCAAACGTATGATCACGGTGGGGTCGACATTGGGTTCACGATCGAAGATCAAACGCCCGCCTTGCGGACCGGCCTCGATTTTACGCACGCCCAACGCTTGCGCCTTGAGTTTGAGTTCGGTGACGCGGAACAGATTCTTGGCGGCCTCGGGTAGCAAGCCGAAGCGGTCGATCATTTCCACTTGCAGTTCGCGCAGCGCTTCGTCGTTCTCGGCGCTGGCGATGCGCTTATACATCACCAAACGGCTGTGCACGTCGGGCAGATAGTCATCGGGTATCAGCGCGGGTAGGTGCATATCCACTTCGGCGCCGTGACGCAGCGGTTGATCGAGTTCGGGTTGTTTGCCGGATTTGAGCGCATTCACCGCGCGTTCCAACAATTGCGTGTATAAGGTGTAGCCGATCTCGTGCATCTGACCGCTTTGATCCTCGCCCAAGAGTTCACCAGCGCCGCGGATCTCCAGATCATGGGTGGCGAGCGTGAAGCCGGCGCCTAAGTCCTCCAGTGATTCGATGGCCTCCAGACGTTTGATCGCATCCGCCGTCATGAGCTTGCGTGGCGGCGCGATGAGATAGGCGTAGGCTTGGTGATAGGAGCGTCCGACGCGACCGCGCAGCTGATGCAGCTGCGCCAGCCCGAATTTGTCGGCGCGGTTAATGATCATGGTGTTGGCGTTGGGGATGTCGATGCCAGTTTCGATGATGGTGGTGCAGATCAGCACGTTGAAGCGGTGGTGATAGAAATCCAGCATCACTTGTTCCAGCTCACGCTCGCGCATCTGGCCGTGGGCGAAACGCACGCGCGCCTCGGGGATCAACTCGCTCAATTCTCGGGCGATCTTCTCAATACTCTTGACTTCGTTGTGCAGAAAGTACACTTGACCGCCACGCTTGATTTCACGCAAACAGGCTTCGTAGATCAGCGCTTTGTCCCATTCGCGCACGAAGGTCTTGATGGCCAGGCGCTTGATCGGCGGGGTAGCGATGATGGATAAATCACGCAACCCCGACATCGCCATGTTGAGCGTGCGCGGGATGGGCGTCGCGGTGAGCGTGAGCACATCGACTTGCGCGCGCAGGCTCTTGAACTGTTCTTTCTGACGCACGCCGAAACGGTGTTCTTCGTCGATGATGACTAGGCCGAGACGTTTGAACTGCACGCTAGGCTGTAAGAGCTTGTGGGTGCCGATGACGATGTCGATGGTACCCGCTTGCAAGCCCTGCAACACTTCCTCCTGTTGCTTGGCGGCGCGAAACCGCGACAGGCTTTCCACGCGCACCGGCCAATCGGCGAAACGGTCCTTGAAATTCTGATAGTGCTGCTGCGCCAACAGGGTCGTGGGGACCAACACCGCGACTTGTTTGCCGCCATGCGTGGCGAGAAACGCGGCGCGCATGGCCACCTCGGTTTTGCCGAAACCCACGTCGCCGCACACCAAGCGGTCCATGGGTTGCGACTTGCTCAAATCGGCGATCACGGTTTCTATCGTTTCTTCTTGATCGGGCGTTTCCTCGAAGGGGAAGCCGGCGGCGAAGCTGCGATAGTGGAGATCGGGCGCGAGGAAAGCATGGCCCTGGCGGGCGGCGCGGCGCGCGTAAATATCGAGCAGTTCCGCCGCCACATCCCGCACTTGTTCTGCGGCCTTGCGCTTGGCCTTGGCCCATAGCTCGGAGCCGAGTTTGTGCAGGGGCGCTTGTTCCGGGGCGGCGCCTGAGTAACGACCGATGAGATGCAGCGAGGAAACCGGCACGTAGAGTTTATCGCCACCGGAATATTCGATGGTGATGAACTCAGTGGGGATGCCGTCGACAGTCAGACTCTGCATGCCGAGATAGCGGCCCACGCCGTGGTCCTCGTGCACCACCGGTGCGCCCGGATTCAACTCCGTGAGGTCGCGGATGATGTTTTCGGTTTCGCGGCTGCGGCGTTTGCGGCGTCGACTCTGCAGCGCCACGGCACCGTAGAGCTGTGCTTCGCTGATGACGGCCAGCGGTGGATCTTCGCACAACAGACCCTGCTCCAGCGCCGCCACGGTAACGCCGAGGCGCGTTTCAGCTTCGTGAAACGCGCGCCAAGTTTCGTACACAGTGGGCTGCAGATCGTTACCGTGCAAAATATCGAGTAAGGTTTCGCGTCGTCCCGCGGTTTCCGCCGCGAACAACACGCGGCCGGGGAATTCATCGATGAAGTGCAACAGGGCGGCGGCGGGTTGTTCCGCGCGGGCATTGATGGTCAATGGCGGCGGCGGTTGGGTGGCGTAGCTCTGGGTGGTTGAACTGTCATCCTCGGAATAGGAGAGTACGCTGATGCGGGCGTAGCGGGAGTGCGCGGCGTCGATTTCCACGGGCGGTAGGAATGCACGTTCCGGCGCCAGCAGCGGTCGTTGCATGTCATGACGCAATGCTTCGAAACGGGCGCCAACTTCGTTCCAATATTGTTCCGCGGCCTCGACGCAGCCCGACGTGGTGACGAGCAGGCTGGAGGCGGGCAGATAATCATACAGTTGCTCGGTGCGTTCGAAGAACAAGGGCAGATAGTATTCGACTCCGGGTGTGGCATTGCCGTCGCTAACGCCACGATAGATGACGCTGTTCTGCGGATTGCCCTCGAACATTTCGCGATAAGCTTGGCGAAACCGCGTAATGGCATCCTCGGTAAGCGGAAATTCTCGCGCCGGCAACAAACGGATGCGTTCGACATTATCGAGCGAACGCTGGGTCTCGGGATCGAAGGTGCGGATGCTGTCCACCTCTTGGTCGAAGAGGTCGATGCGGTAAGGCTGGGTGCTGCCCATAGGATAGAGATCGAGCAAACTGCCGCGCACCGCGAACTCGCCGTGTTCCATGACTTGCGCCACGCAGCGGTAGCCGGCGTGTTCCAGGCGCACCCGCATGCCGTCCAAATCCAGGCTCTCGCCCACTCCTAACATCAGGCTGTGGGCCTGCAAATAACTGCGCGGCGCGAGGCGGTGCATGAGCGTGGCTATCGGCACCACGACGACGCCCCGGCTCAGCGTGGGCAGCTGATAAAGCGTGGTCAGGCGTTGCGAGATGATGTCCTGGTGCGGGGAGAACATGTCATAGGGCAGAGTTTCCCAGTCGGGGAAGGTGAGCACCGGTAAGTCGTCGCCGAGGAAGAAGCGCAGCTCGATCTCGAGGCGCGTGGCTTCGGGCATATCGGCGCAGACCAGCAGCAACGGACCGTCATGCGCGCGTGCGGCCATGCTGGCCGCCAAGCTCAAACCGCTGCCGTGCAGCCGGGCCCAACGAATCTCTCCGCCAATTTTTTTGGGCAGTCGTGGGTGAAACGGGGTAGCCGCCGTGGCGGAGTGGCTGTTGAGTGTGGTGTGACTCATGCTGTCTTACTATGAATATTTACCTACTCATCAGGCTTGAGAGCTTTTCACCCCCTCTCCCGCCAGCGAGGAGAGCGCAGCGAGGGGGCGTAGCCGTCGGAGTGCGGGCCAATCTATCTGCTTTTTTCCTGCTCCCCCTCTCCCGCACGCGGGAGAGGGACGGGGTGAGGGCTTCAAATCAAACTCTACACTTCGAGGGTCATCGTCTTCTTTCCGATCTCCCGCCCCCGAACTACCGATGGTCTTCCCGCCTCACCCCGCCTGCGCGAGTGGGGACCCTGTATGCCACCGCATCAAACCATGCGGGGTCGCCTATGTGGCTTAACGTAATGTGAGTCGAGTGCGCGAGGAGGGCGAATTATCGCACAGGACGCATCGGTCCGCATGCGGTCTTAGCGACTTTTCAGCAATACATGTACCGCACCCGTGCCACCGTCCACGGGACGGGCCGAGCAGTAGGCAAGCACGGCCTCGCAGTGGCTGAGCCAGCGATCGAGCTTGCCCTTGAGTACCGGGCGACCTTGGCGCGAGTTCAAGCCCTTGCCGTGGATGATGCGCACACAACATTGGCTGCGTGTGCGTGCTGCATCGAGAAAATCGGCCACGGCACGATGGGCTAGCGGGACGGTCAGGCCGTGCAAGTCTAGTTCCGCCGTAACGCTGTAATGGCCGCGGCGCAGCTTGCGCAACACGGTATGCTGCATGCCGGGACGGGCATAACTCAATTCCTCGCCGGTCTCGAGTTCGGCCGGATCGAGGTCGCCGCCGAGCATCTCCTCGCGCAGGAGGGCGCGCTCACGTTGGCTGTGATGCGGGATCGGGGCGGGGCGGCGGGGCGCCGCTTCGGTACGCTGATGGCGCACGGGATTGACCTTGCCCACGCTGAGTCGGAACAGTTCCATGTCCTCGCTACTAATGGATGGCTTGCGACGCATGCGGAATAACCGGCATTTTTGGCTCACGGCCATGATAACAGACCCCCACTCTATTGACCGAACCGGTGGCGCTGAGTACCATACGCGCCTGCCGTGCTACACGAATCCCCAGTAGCTCAGTTGGTAGAGCAGGTGACTGTTAATCACCGGGTCCGTGGTTCGAGTCCGCGCTGGGGAGCCATAATCGAGAAAGCCGCCGCATTGTATTAATGCGACGGCTTTTTTTCGCTACCCAATCCTAGTCTCAACGCTTGCAAGGACGTTTCAGCAGCCAGGGGTGCCGCCTTTCTGCAAGTAAGCCCGCCCGGCGTTGTTGATGCGTACGAGGCGGTCGTCAACCACGCTATCACTATCGCAAAAGGTGATGGTGAGGTTGCTGCCGGGAGTGCGGCCATCACTAGTGATCGCAATTTGTGTTGTGCCGCCGCTGGTCGCCTCGAAGCGTGAGGCGAGCGCTGGATTGGCGGATAGCAGTACATCGCCGCTGGAGGCGCTCCCATCGCCGTTGGCGTCGGCGACGGTTATCCAGCCTTGATGCCAATTCACCCCGCCGGTGCAGTTGATGTTATCGGTGCTGGGACACACAATGGTGCGTTGGTGGCGCTTCGCCGCCTCGGAGCGGGCGTTGTAATAGGCGGCGAGGAAGTTGTTGACCTCGGTGCTCATCTGGTTGCTGGCGATGAAGTCGCGCAGTGAGGGAACGGCCATGCTCAACAATATCGCCGCCACCGTCATCGCGACCATGGCCTCCACCAAGGTCAGGCCTCGTTGGTTGTGACTCAGCGCTGTGCGTGGGTGGGTGGTCATAGTTTCTTCCAGTGTTAGGCTCGCTGCTTACTTTTTTAGCAGATTCTTCAGGCGTCGCAAGGCCTCGCGTAGCGTGTCAATGTCGGTGGCGAAGGACAGGCGCAGATAGCCCGCCGCTCCAAAGGCTGAGCCGGGGACCAATGCCACGCCGGCCTCGGCAAGGAGGTGTTCGGCCAGCCCCACGTCGTCGGCAATGCCTTCGAGGCGGGCGATCAGCTCGCGCACATCGGCGAAGCAGTAAAATGTGCCCTGGCCGGGGATGCAATGCACGCCGGCGATGCTGTTCACCTCGCCGACCACGAAATCATGGCGTTGCTTGAAGACCATGCTCATGCGCGTGATAAAGGACTGATCGCCTTCCAGCGCCGCCTGGGCCGCCACCTGTGATATCGAGGTCGGGTTGGAAGTGCTTTGCGATTGCACGTTCTGCATGGCTTCGATGAGCGGCTGCGGGCCGGCGGCGTAACCGATGCGCCAGCCGGTCATGGAATAGGCCTTGGACACGCCGTTCATTACGATGGTACGTGCGTAGAGGTCGGGGCAGGCCATGAGAATGTTGCTGAACGGTTCGTCCGACCACAGGATGTGCTCGTACATGTCGTCGGTGGCCACCAGGATCTTGGGGTGGCGGCGCAACACTTCGCCCAGCGCCGCCAGCTCGGCGCGACTATAGGCCGTGCCGGTGGGATTGGAGGGGCTGTTGATGATCACCAGCCGGGTCATGGGCGTGATGGCGGCCTCCAACTGCGCGGGCGTGAGCTTGAAGCGTTGTTCGATGCCAGCGTAGATCACCACCGGCACCCCGTCCGCTAGCAACACGATATCGGGATAGGATACCCAATAGGGGGCGGGGATAATGACCTCGTCGCCAGGATTGAGCAGTGCTTGCGCCAGGTTGAAGAAGCTTTGCTTGCCGCCCACCGACACCAGCACTTGCGCGGGGCTGTATTGCAAGCCGTTGTCGCGTTCGAACTTGGCGACGACGGCGCGCTTTAGCTCCGGCGTGCCGCCCACAGCGGTGTACTTGGTGAAGCCGGCACGAATGGCGTCGATGGCGGCTTGTTTGATATGGTCGGGGGTGTCGAAGTCCGGCTCACCCGCCCCCAGCGCGATGATGTCCTTGCCCGAGGCGCGTAAGGCGGCCGCGCGGGCGGTGACGGCAAGGGTAGGGGACGGCTTGATGCGCTGAACACGGTTTGATAATTGCACGTCCAACTCGATTTCCCGGTTGTGATAGTCAAGACCCCTAAGTTTACTAGATTGCCGCCCCGCACAGAATCCCCATGACCAGAAGCTTTGAAATTTCTACTACATTTGCGCCGGCGGGCGACCAGCCCGAGGCCATCCGCCAACTGGTGGCTGGCTTACAGGAGGGTTTGGCTGGCCAGACCCTGCTGGGGGTGACCGGCTCGGGCAAGACGTACACGATCGCCAACGTGGTACAGCACGTTCAGCGTCCGGCCTTGATTCTGGCGCCCAACAAGACCCTGGCGGCGCAGTTGTACGGTGAGATGAAGGAGTTCTTTCCCCGCAACGCGGTGGAATACTTCGTTTCCTATTACGACTACTACCAGCCCGAGGCCTATGTGCCGTCCTCCGATACCTATATCGAGAAAGACGCGTCTATCAACGAACACATCGAACAGATGCGACTCTCGGCGACCAAGGCCATCATGGAACGGCCGGACGTCATCATCGTCGCCACGGTCTCGTGCATCTACGGCTTGGGCGACCCCGACGCTTACATGAGTATGCTGCTGCATCTCTCACGCGGTGAAATCGTCGATCAGCGTGATATTCTGCGCCGTCTCGCCGAGTTGCAATACACGCGCAATGACGTCGAATTGCGCCGTGCCACCTACCGGGTGCGCGGCGAAGTGATCGACATTTATCCGGCTGATTCCGAAGCCGAAGCGGTGCGGGTGGAATTGTTCGACGACGAAATCGAGAACATCAGCCAATTTGACCCCCTCACCGGCGAGGTGCTGCGCAAGCTGCCGCGCATCACCATCTATCCGAAGAGCCATTATGTAACCCCGCGCGATCGGGTGTTGGCGGCGGTGGAGCGCATCAAGGACGAACTGAAGGAGCGCCTGGCGCAGTTGCGCCAGGCCAGTAAATTGGTCGAGGCCCAGCGTTTGGAAGAGCGCACGCGCTTGGACATCGAAATGCTGGTGGAGCTGGGCCATTGCCCCGGTATCGAAAATTATTCGCGCCATCTCGCCGGCCGAAACGCGGGGGAGCCGCCGGCGACGTTGTTCGACTACCTGCCGCCCAATGCGCTCCTGGTGATCGACGAAAGCCATGTGACGCTGCCGCAGTTGGGTGCTATGTACAAAGGTGACCGCTCGCGCAAGGAAAACCTGGTGCAGTATGGGTTTCGTCTGCCTTCGGCGATGGATAACCGGCCGCTGCGATTCGAGGAGTTCGAGCAGCGTCGCCCGCAAACGATCTTCGTGTCCGCCACCCCGGCGCCCTACGAATTCGAGCATTCGGATCAGGTGGCGGAACAAGTGGTGCGTCCCACCGGGTTGGTGGACCCGCAAATCATCATCCGCCCGGCCGGCACCCAGGTCGACGATCTGCTCTCCGAAGTGCGCCTCCGGGTGGCGGTGGGCGAACGCGTGCTGGTGACTACCCTCACTAAACGGATGGCCGAGGACTTGTCCGATTATCTCAACGAGCACGAGGTGCGGGTGCGTTATTTACACTCGGACATCGAAACCGTGGAGCGGGTGGAAATCATACGCGATCTGCGTCTGGGCAAGTTCGACGTGCTGGTAGGCATCAATCTATTGCGTGAGGGTTTGGACATTCCGGAAGTGTCGTTGGTGGCAATACTGGATGCCGACAAGGAGGGCTTCTTGCGCTCCGAGCGGTCGCTGATCCAGACCATCGGCCGCGCCGCTCGCCACCTCAGTGGTACGGCCATTTTGTACGCCGACAACATTACTGGCTCCATGCGCCGCGCCATCGACGAAACCGAACGGCGCCGCAACAAGCAAATCGCCCATAACCAAGCCCATGGCATCACCCCGCGTTCGATACAGAAAGCCGTGGCGGACATTATGGAAGCGGCCCATCCCGGGGCGCCGGACACGCCGCGCCATTACGCCAAGGTGGCGGAACAGATGGCCGAGTACGCGGCCCTGACGCCGGACAAGTTGGCGCAGAAGATCAAGCAGCTCGAACAGCGTATGTACGAGCACGCCCGCAACCTGGATTTCGAGGAAGCGGCCCGCACCCGCGATGAGATTCGTCGCCTGCAGGAGGGCTCCTTCAAACTGCCCGAGGCGGCCGACTAGTCATGCTTGTTTCGCCGCGAGGCTTTATGGTATCGTTCGCGCCTCTTCTTACAGGCGCGTAGCTCAGTTGGTTAGAGCACCACCTTGACATGGTGGGGGTCGTTGGTTCGAGTCCAATCGCGCCTACCAGATTAGGGCATACGAAAAGAGCACTGTGCTCACACCACAGTGCTTTTTTTGTATCATAACGACCCGGATTTTTTGCGAGCACAGGCTAGACGGATGCCGACCATCACTTTGCCAGACGGCAGTCAGCGACACTTCGATGAACCCGTGAGCGTCCACGCAGTGGCGGCTGCCATCGGCCCTGGTTTGGCTAAGGCGGCGCTGGCCGGCATGGCGGACGGTCAGTTGGTCGACACCAGTCATGTGCTAGAGCGCGACACGCAACTCAGCATCATCACCGAACGTGACGCCGCAGGCGTGGAAGTCTTGCGTCATTCTTGCGCGCACTTGTTGGCGCAGGCGGTCAAACAACTGTTTCCTGAGGCGCAAGTGACCATCGGGCCGGTGATCGAACACGGTTTTTATTACGACTTTTCCTTCGAGCGGCCCTTCACGCCGGAGGATTTGGCCGCGATCGAAAAAAAGATGGAAGAATTGGCGGCGGCCGATCAACCGGTCACGCGCACCGTCATGCCGCGCGAGGAAGCGATAGCGTTCTTTCGCGCCATGGGCGAAGAATACAAGGCGCGTATCATCGAGGACATTCCCGCCCAGGAGCCGCTTTCCCTGTACCGGCAGGGCGAGTTCATCGATTTGTGCCGCGGTCCGCATGTGCCCAGCACCGGTAAGCTCAAGGCGTTTAAGCTGATGAAAGTGGCGGGCGCCTATTGGCGTGGCGATTCGCGCAATGAGATGTTGCAGCGAATTTACGGCACGGCCTGGGCCGACAAGAAACAACTCAAGGCTTATCTGCATCGTCTCGCCGAAGCGGAAAAGCGCGACCATCGCAAGATCGCCAAGCAGCTCGATCTGTTTCATACCCAGGAAGAAGCCCCCGGGATGGTGTTCTGGCATCCCCACGGCTGGACGATTTATCAGGAAATCGAGCAGTACATCCGCCGCCGCTTGCGCGATCACGGTTACCGCGAGATCCGTACGCCGCAGGTGGTGGATCGCAGCCTGTGGGAAAAATCGGGGCATTGGGAGAAATTCCGCGCCGACATGTTCACCACGGCGTCGGAGAACCGCGATTACGCCATCAAGCCGATGAACTGCCCTTGTCATGTGCAGATCTACAATCAGGGTTTGAAGAGCTACCGCGATTTGCCGCTGCGCCTGGCCGAGTTCGGATCTTGTCATCGCAATGAACCCAGCGGCGCTCTGCACGGCTTGATGCGAGTGCGCGGCTTCACCCAGGACGACGCCCATATCTTTTGTACCGAGGACCAGATTCAGTCCGAGGTCGGGGCTTTTATCGACCTTTTGTACGCCGTTTATGCCGATTTCGGGTTCAATGAGGTCATTATCAAGCTTTCCACTCGTCCCGCCAATCGCGTGGGGTCGGATGAAATTTGGGACAAGGCCGAGCATGCCCTGGAGCGCGCCCTCAATGAAAAGGGGCTGGAGTGGGATTTGCAACCGGGCGAAGGGGCTTTTTACGGGCCCAAGATCGAGTTTTCCCTCAAGGATTGCCTCGAGCGCGTCTGGCAATGCGGCACCATTCAAGTGGATTTCAATATGCCCGGCCGCCTGGGTGCGGAATATATCGCCGAGGACAACAGCCGCAACACGCCGGTCATGCTACACCGTGCCATCCTCGGTTCGCTGGAGCGGTTCATCGGTATCCTTATCGAGCAGCATGCCGGTTGGTTCCCAACCTGGTTGGCCCCCACCCAGGTGGCGGTACTCACCATCACCGACCGGCAGCAAGACTATGCCCGGTCGCTGGAGAAGGAATTGCTCGGCAAGGGGTTGCGGGTCATTACGGACTTGAGAAACGAGAAAATTAGCTTTAAAATCCGCGAACACACGCTACAGCGGGTTCCGTACCTGCTGGTCCTAGGGGACCGGGAGGTACAGGAGCATACCGTGGCCGTGCGCACGCGGAGCGGCGAAGATCTGGGAAGTATGAGCCTAACGGCATTCCAGGATCACATCGCCGAGGATATCGCGGGCCGCGGCCTCGCCGTTTTGGAGGATTGAATTATAGCTGCTGAAAAAGACGACACGCGCATCAACGAAGATATCACCGCCCCCGAAGTGCGGCTCATCGGCGCCAAGGGCGAGATGGTAGGGGTTGTCCCCATCGAGGAGGCGATGCGTAGCGCGGAAGAGGTGGAGCTCGACTTGGTGGAAGTTGCGCCGCAAGGCAAGCCGCCGGTGTGCCGGATCATGGATTACGGCAAGTTTCTGTTCGAAGAAAGCAAGAAACGCCAGGCTGCCAAGAAGAAGCAGAAGCAGATTCAGGTAAAGGAGGTGAAGTTCCGTCCGGGCACGGAAGAAGCCGACTACCAGGTCAAACTGCGCAAGCTCGTCAGCTTTCTGGAAGAGGGCGACAAGGCCAAAATCACGCTGCGTTTTCGCGGGCGGGAAATGGCCCACCAAGAACTGGGCGCCAAATTGCTTAAGCGCATCGAAGCGGACTTGGTTGAACATGGTGTGGTGGAACAGTACCCCAGAATGGAAGGGCGCTTGATGGTCATGGTGCTGGGGCCTAAGAAAGTGGCGGTCAGCGCCGGGCCGAAAAAGACCGGCACCTAAAGGATGGACGGAAGCGTGTTGTCTGGAGTCTCTGACGACACAGTCGAGGTTAAGTGGAGTAATAAGTAATGCCTAAATTGAAGAGCAATCGCAGCGCCGCCAAGCGGTTTGCCCGCACGGGCACCGGTAAGTTCAAGCGCGCCCAGGGATATGCCAATCATATCCTGACCAAAAAGAGCCCGAAGCGTAAGCGCCAGCTGCGCAAGGGCCTGCTGGTGCACGCCGCCGACACCGCCAGTGTCCGCCGCATGTTGCCGTATAGCTGATCGGGCTTATTGGCACTTTAGAGTTGTAAGCATCAGCCACGCTGCACGGCCCTTGTATAGGGCGGCTCAGAGTGGTGGATAATAGATTGAAGTTCGATTTCTAAGGGGAATAAAAATCGGCGGGCTGTGCTTGCTGATTTTGATTCTCCTTAGCCAGTGAGTAGGGGACAGTATCATGCCTAGAGTTAAACGTGGTGTAACGGCGCGCGCCCGTCACAAGAAAGTGATGGATCAAGCCAAAGGTTATTACGGCCGTCGTAAGAACGTATTCCGAGTCGCGACCCAAGCGGTCACCAAGGCCGGACAATACGCCTATCGTGATCGTCGTCAGCGCAAGCGTCAGTTTCGTGGTCTATGGATCGTGCGTATCGGTGCGGCAGCGCGTGAATGCGGTTTGTCGTACAGTCGCTTCATGAATGGTTTGCACAAAGCGGCTATCGAGATTGATCGCAAAGTGCTGGCCGATATAGCGGTGTTCGACAAGATGGCGTTTGCCGCGCTGGCCGAAAAGGCCAAAGCCGGTCTTGCTGCCTAACAACCAGAGGGGTGACATCGTGCGGTGATGATGCCGCGCGAGCTGCCGCGAAATCAGGGGAAAGGCCGCCAGTCCTTTCCCCTTTTTCTTTGTGACGGACGAGACTGATGCAACAGCAACTTGATGAGCTGGTGAAACAGGCCGAGAGTGCCTGCGCCGCGGCGGAGAATCTGGCGGCGCTCGATCAAGTCCGGGTGCGCTTCCTGGGCAAGAAAGGCGAACTCACCGAGCAATTGAAAGGACTGGGCCGTCTCTCCCCCGAGGAGCGACCGGCGGCCGGCCAACTCATCAATCGCGCCAAGGTGACGGTGCAAGAGACCATCGAGCGTTGCCGGGAAAAATTAGCGCGTCAGGAGATCGAGGCCAAGTTGGCCGCCGAGGCCGTGGATGTCACCTTGCCCGGTCGTGGTCAACGTGACGGTGGGCTGCATCCCGTCACACGTACCCTGGAGCGCATCCAAACCTTGTTTCGCCAAATCGGTTTTGAGATCGCCGAGGGTCCCGAAATCGAAAATGAGTTCTACAATTTCGAGGCGCTCAATATTCCCGCCGAGCATCCGGCGCGCGCCATGCACGACACGTTTTATTTTCCCGGCGGGAAGTTACTACGCACCCATACTTCGCCGGTGCAGATTCATGTCATGCAGCATCGCGAGCCACCCTTGCGCGTGATCGCGCCGGGGCGCGTCTATCGCTGCGATTCCGATGTGACCCACACCCCCATGTTCCATCAAATCGAAGGTTTTATGGTGGACACTAACGTGAGTTTCGCGGATTTGAAAGGCATGCTGAATGATTTTCTGCGTAGTTTCTTCGAGCGCGATTTGGCAGTGCGTTTTCGCCCTTCGTATTTTCCGTTTACCGAACCGTCGGCGGAAGTAGATATCGCTTGCGTGATTTGCGGTGGCAGCGGCTGCCGTGTGTGTAAGCACACCGGTTGGTTGGAGGTGTTGGGTTGCGGCATGATCCATCCCAACGTCTTTGACCATGTGGGCTATGACAATGAGCGTTATACCGGCTTCGCCTTCGGTATGGGTGTGGAGCGCTTGACGATGCTGCGTTACGGCGTCAACGATCTGCGCTTGTTCTTCGAAAATGATCTGCGGTTCTTACGGCAGTTTTCTTAAGAACTTGGCTAAGAGCAGAGAATAACCGCGGAGTGCACCGAGTAGATTAATTGGATGAGGCTGAGGTTCAGGATGTGTAGGCCATGCACTACGCAGTTTGGTCTCTCCGTGTCCTACGTGGTTAATAAAGGCATTATGCGATGAAATTCAGCGAACAATGGCTACGTGAGTGGGTTCAACCCAACGCCTCCAGTCCCGATCTCGCCCAGCAATTTACTATGGCGGGCTTGGAAGTGGATGCGATGGAGCCCGTCGTGCCGTTCTTCAATGGTGTGGTCGTAGCGCATGTGCAGAACGTGCAAGCTCATCCCAATGCCGATCGTTTGCGGGTGTGCCTAGTCGATGTCGGTGAAAGTGAGCCTTTGTCCATCGTGTGCGGCGCGCCCAACGTGACGCCGGGCGCGAAAGTGCCTTGCGCACGCATCGGCGCGCGTTTGCCCGGCGACCTGAATATCAAGAAGGGCAAGCTGCGTGGGGTGGAATCGTTCGGCATGCTGTGCTCTGCGCGCGAGTTGGGATTGGCGGAAGACAGTGACGGTTTGTTGTTACTGCCCGACGACGCGCCGACCGGCGCCGACATCCGCGCCTATCTATCGCTCAACGATGTCAGTTTCGAGCTGGGACTTACGCCTAATCGCGGCGATTGCTTGAGCGTGGCTGGTGTGGCGCGCGAAGTCGGCGTAATTAATCGCTGCCAGGTGCAAGGGCCGGTGATGACGCCCGTACCAGCGGTTATCAGTGATGAATTCCCCGTCACTGTCGAGCAGCCCGCCGCCTGCCCACGTTATCTGGGTCGTGTGATCCGCGCAATCGACGTTAATGCCGCGACGCCGATGTGGATGCGTGAGCGCTTGCGGCGCAGCGGCGTGCGCAGCATCAGCGCCGTGGTAGACGTGACCAATTATGTGCTGCTGGAATTGGGTCAGCCTATGCACGCCTTTGATTTGAACAAACTTCAAGGCGGCGTCGTGGTGCGTCTTGCTGAACAAGCCGAACGACTACAGTTGCTCGATGGTCGCGAAGTCGAGCTCGATAGCGACACACTCGTCATCTCCGATCATGGCGGGCCGTTGGCGATGGCGGGCGTGATGGGCGGCGAGACCAGCGCTGTCGGCGATACGACTAAGGATGTGTTGCTCGAGGCAGCGTTTTTTTCGCCTGCGGCCATCGTCGGTCGGGCTCGCCGTCACGGCTTGCACACCGATTCGTCGCATCGCTTCGAACGCGGTGTCGATCCCGAATTGACGCGCGCGGCTATGGAACGCGCTACCCGTCTATTGTTGGATATCGTGGGCGGGCAGGCGGGACCCGTTATGGAGCGGGTCAGTGAGGAAGCGTTGCCGCAGCGCGCGCCGGTGCGCTTGCGCGCGGCGCGTATCGAGCGTCTTCTGGGCATGGCGGTCCCCGCCGCCGAGGTGCACGACATCATGACCCGTCTGGGTGTGCAGGTGAGGGAGCAAGGCGCCGATTGGCTGGTGACGGCGCCCAGTTATCGTTTCGACTTGGCCATCGAAGCTGATTTCATCGAGGAATTGGCGCGGGTACATGGCTATAGCGAGCTGCCCACGCATCAGCCGTTGGCACGCTTGGCTTTACCCGCGCAAGCCGAAGGCCGAATCGAGCCGAGTCGTATACGCCACGCGTTGGTGGATCGCGGTTATCAAGAAGCAATCACTTACAGTTTTGTCGATCCGGCGTTGCTGCAACGTTTGGATCCCGAGGGCTCCCCGGTGGCTTTGCTCAATCCCATTTCGGCTGAACTGGCCGTCATGCGTACGCGCGTGTGGCCCAGTCTGGTCCAGGCTTTGATGTACAATCTCAATCGCCAACAAAACCGCGTGCGTTTGTTCGAAATCGGATCGCGCTATCTGCCGGACGGCGAGGGTGTGCGCGAAGAGGCGGTGGTGGCCGGCTTGGTGAGCGGCAGTGTGTCGCCCGAGCAATGGGGCGAGCGCCAACGTGGGGTCGATTTTTTCGATGTGAAGGCCGATGTCGAAGCATTGCTGGATTTGACCGGGCTCGGCCAGGCGCTGCGCTTCGAGCCCCAGGCGCTACCCGCCTTGCATCCCGGGCTAGCAGCGTCACTGCGTGACGAGCAGGGCGATGAGCTGGGGCAGATCGGGGCCTTGCACCCCGAAGTGCTGCGGGCGCTGGATATCAGCGGCGCGGTGTACCTATTCGAGTTGAGTCTGTCACTGTTCGAGCGTGCCCGCTTGCCGCGTTTCCGCGAGCTGTCACGCTTCCCTGCCATACGTCGTGACCTGGCCTTGGTGGTGGACGAGGCGGTGAGCGCGGACCTCATTACGGCGAGCGTGCGTGCGGCGGCGGGGGAATGCTTGTCCGACTTGCAGCTGTTTGACGTATATAAAGGCAAAGGCATTGATTCAGGGAAAAAAAGCCTGGCTTTAGGCTTGACGTTACAGGATTCTTCGCGCACTCTTACCGACGAGGAGGTGGACGGCATTGTGCAACAGGTGCTGTCCAGTTTGCGAGAGCAGTTCGAGGCTAGCTTGAGAGACTGACACTATGGCGCTGACCAAGGCCGAAATGGCGGAAAAGTTGTTTGAAGAACTTGGGCTAAATAAGAGAGAAGCCAAGGATTTTGTCGAGGCGTTTTTCGAAGAGGTGCGCGTGGCGCTGGAAGCGGGCGAGCAAGTGAAGCTGTCGGGGTTTGGTAATTTCAACCTGCGCAGCAAGAAAGAGCGCCCCGGCCGTAACCCTAAAACGGGTGAAGAAATTCCGATTACTGCGCGGCGCGTGGTGACCTTTCATCCGGGACAAAAACTCAAAGCACGGGTAGAGGCTTATGCTGGAAGCGGCGAATAACAACGAGCTACCCCCCATACCGGGCAAGCGCTACTTTACCATTGGTGAGGTGAGCGACTTGTGCGCGGTTAAACCGCATGTGCTGCGTTATTGGGAGCAGGAATTTCCGCAGCTCAAGCCGGTCAAGCGGCGCGGTAACCGGCGTTACTATCAACGCAATGACGTAATGATGGTGAGGCATATCCGCAGCTTGCTTTACGAGCAGGGCTACACCATCGGTGGCGCGCGACTGCAATTGGCGGGCACACCGCAGAAGCTCGAGGTGAGTCATAGCCGTGAGTTGATTCGTCACATGCGTACGGAGCTGGAAACATTGCTGAGTACGCTCAGAAATTAGCTAAATTGCGTTGGCGTTTCACCGCTAGTCGGTTATTATAGGCGCCCTTCGCGGGGCGGGTCTTCTCGGCCCGTTACTCCAAGTTCATCATCGGGGCGTAGCGCAGCCTGGTAGCGCACCTGCATGGGGTGCAGGTGGTCGGAGGTTCAAATCCTCTCGCCCCGACCAAATACTTCCTTAATTATCAACATGCTGCACTGATTAATTCATTGCGGCCGCACCTTTTAGGGTCACCAGCGCGGGACTTTTGCGGGTGTTTTCCCCCGCACACCCGATTCGCCACCTCGATCAGGTGCATCAATTCCGGCGCCGAATAGTGTGTCGTGGTCCATCCCGAATTGTGCCCCAAGAGATCCTGCCGGTCCTCGAACGGCACCCCGGCCGCCCGCAGCCGTCTTTACCGAAGGTGTGTTTGAGGTCATGGACGCTCTCCCCCATGACAGGGCGCCTTTTGCCCGAGTCCGTTTCATTTCCAGGGCGAAGTGTTGATCTTCAAGATCAGTTTACCTGTCTAGCTGAAGACCGGCTCAGGATGGACATTCCGCATCTCGTCGATGAGCAACGCGCCGATCGCATTCAAAATCACCAGGCGGCCTTCACGATGCTTCACTGTTCCCGCTGGAATGAGAAAGACCGATATGTCAACTTCCGGTACCTCAATCTTCCAGTCCCGGCCGAGTGCACAGACCTTCGCTACACGCGTGCCGGTATCGACCTTAAACAGGGCTCTGTTCCTTAGGTGAGCAGGCCGTTCTCGAAACAGCGTCCCCTTGTTCCCTCCAGTGAGCGGTAAGGGGCTCGTCGGTCAGTCTCCACCAATAGCATTAGCTTGGCTGCGCTCTCCAACCAGATTGTCCCGTTTGCGGCAGGCCATGCGTGAGCCGACTGAAAGAGGATGCAGTGAACGCCCTGCAGGGCGTCATTAAGCGTCCTGTTGCTGCCCCCTTTGTTTGGATGACGGATTCCGGCAGCGTTTCGGGCTGCAATGAACGGCTGCAGGGTACTCTTAAGTACGGCCGATAAGGATAGATCACCGAGATAGGGATCCAGCATTTACAAATGCATTGCATCATCCGCGATGCTCACCTTTATCGTTTCATTAAGGTATTTCGTCGCCGCTGAACGGAAGCTATGGCGTGACCGAACACTGGAGCACAGGTTGCGAGGCGCAGCCGTGCTGCAGCAGGATACACCGCGCCGAGATTTCGCCTTCAGTGCTAAGGTGATGGCCCGACTGCGAAACGGTGTAGGACGGTCGAGGCTGTAGAGGGCACCGCGTCATCATATCTATTTGGGGAGTCATCGATCCATAGTAGGCACGAAGTAGCCACGGCGCGAGAACGCGATTTGACAGAAGTGCCTTGCACCCAGCGCTGCCCCAAAGCGAAGCTAATGATCTACAGGCGCGTAGCGCTTGATGGTCCCAATATAGGGATGGTGCAACCTATCTTGTTGGTGACTGCGCGATGCAGGAGATGGCATATCACTTCAGAGCGCATTGTGCGACAGTGAGCGGGGCGGTGATGAAAGTAGCGGAGCAGAGAAATTGATAGCCTGACATTTCGTGATGTCTGATTGCATTCCCTAACCCCGGTTTACCTTGTACAGTTGCCACGGTGCTACTTCAACCGGCGGACATCGAAATGACTAATATTCAAGCGCCATACCGGGATGCTATTCTGAACATCTTAGCACGGTGTTATGAATAAACCGGTTTATGTCATTAGCGGTCACGATACTGTGCCGAATAGAGACAAGAGTCGACTTTTCCGGACTTCAATACGCGGCGGGGGCTAGATTATCATATTGCCTATCATTGCGGTCTATTGAAGCGATTGCATAGAGGTGAAGAATACTGCCATTCATTAAGTGGTTTATATATTGCTTTATCTCTATCAAAAGAGCACTTGTAAGTACTTGGCTATACTATCTGATTGGCTGAGTTTATAAAATTTCTACTGCGCCGTTGGGAAGAAAAGTATGTTATTTTCCATTGTTTCATAAAACTTAATTGTCATTTGCATGCCTGCGGCCATCAGGAGAAACATGGTTTATTCCAACCATTTTATAGCGCCTGTGTTGCTGATGGGCTTCTTCTTGTTTGTTGTCTCTTGTAGCGCAGGCGATGAGGGCGCGGAGGAGCTTCTGGGTCGTATAAAAAGTAATGGTGAGCTCGTTGTATTAACGACCAATCAGCCGACAACCTATTTTATTGATCGTGAAGGTGACCCCGCCGGACCTGAGTTTGATATGACGCAGTCCTTTGCGAAATACCTTGGAGTGGAAGCCAGGTATCTTCAATTGGATTCAGTTGATGCGGTAATCGATGCTTTAGCAAAAGGCGAGGGAGATATTGCCGCAGCGGGGCTCACGGTCACATCTGAGAGATCTTTGAAGTATGACTTTGGTCCCGCTTATATGGATGTTAGCGAGTATCTGGTATGTCATCGCAGCTCGAAAATAGTAGATGATATAGGGCAACTCAATACAATTGAAATTGTAATACCTTCATCAACCAGCTACATCGAAACATTAGTTGAGAACTACCCTGAGGTTACCTGGGTTCTGGATGATGATTTGCTAACGCCACAATTGCTTGAAAAAGTGCGTAGCAAAGAAATTGAATGCACCATTAGCGACTCAACCATCTTCGATATTAGTCGGCGTTATTATCCTGAGATATCATCCAGATATACATTGATCGAAGGATCTGAGCTGGCTTGGATGCATGTAAAAGACAATCCGCGCTTTAACACGGCGATTAATGCCTGGTTTTCTGAGTACAAAGCTAGTGGCGAGTATGCGCAGGTTGTCGAAAAGTATTATGGTCATATTGATGCTTTCGATTACGTTGATATCCAGAAATTCAAGCGCCGCATAAAGAAAAGGCTTCCTAAATACAAAGATTGGTTTATAGAGGCTGCAAAAAAGCATGGCATATCACCATCATTGCTTGCTGCGCAAAGTTACCAGGAGTCGCACTGGGATCCTAAGGCCAGGAGCCCTACGGGTGTGCGCGGTATCATGATGTTGACGTTACCAGTTGCAAAGTCGTTAGGTGTAAAGAGCCGCCTTAACGCCAAACAAAATATCTTTGCGGGCGCTAAATTTCAGGAGAAAATGAAAAAAATATTCGATGAGAATGTGAGCGAGCCTGATCGCACATGGATGGCGCTTGCTGCTTACAACGTAGGTCAAGGCCATTTCCGTGATGCTCAGAGACTTGCAGAAACTCTGGGTAAGAACCCCAATCTCTGGATTGATATGAAAGATGTGTTGCCATTGCTCAGCCAAAAGAAATACTACAAAGAGCTAACCTATGGGTATGCGCGCGGAAATGAGCCAGTACAGTATGTTACGCGTATTCGAGATTACGATGACATACTGGCGAAGTATTTTACCGACAAGTGAGCACCATAATTAGAAGCAAGGCCCAACAATTTCATATGAAACTCGCACATTGGCTGGCACGGAAGTATTTGAGTTCAACCAAGTCGCTGGTGTGAGAGTGGGTTCGATGCCCGGCTGATGGCAAGGCCAAGATATGGCAGCTATTTGGCGCAACACTAGCGTCGGCTAGTCACGAGTCGCAAGGGTCAGTTCCGATGGCGACATCCTGAAACCAGCTCGTACACAATTCGGGTTGAAGAACGGAGCACCGTCACATTACGCTACTGAGATGTTTCCATGGCTCTGAGCCAGGCTTGAATGGAGGGCTACATGCGCTGAGAGGGGCATGTGCGGTTCGGTGAGGAGAAGCGGGGAAAAGGTTCAACCACGCTCTGCATCTTAGTTAACTGCAGACCCACGAACAGTTGGTTGTTCCTGGCGTTGGTTCTGGATCGGTTCTCTCGGCAGGTGATTGGCTGGTCAATGCAATCAGGAATGAAGGCTGATCTGATCATGCGCGCGTTGCTAATGGCAGTTTGGCGGTGCCAGTTCAAAACGCTGGTTATCGTTCATTCTGATCAAGGCAGCCCGTACACCAGTTTTAACTGGCAGAATTTCCTCAAGGCACACAATCTGATATCCAGCATGAGTCGGAGGGTCAATTACCATGCCAATGCGGTAGACGAAGGCTTCTTTTGGTTAGTCAAACGGGAACGGATCAAGCGCCAGATCTACCCGGAGGGACAACCAGCACGATCGGACAACTTCAATTACATCGAGATGTTCCCATCGACAGCGCAACCACGAGAACAACGACATGCTGTCGCCCGTCGAGCATGAGAAGAGATAGTCTGGGAAGCTCGACGGTGTCTATTAACCCAGGGCGATTCAGTCTAATTACCATGCGGATTTCTCACGGCCGCTTTGCGCACGAATGCGAGCAGGTTTCTGGCTCGCACTGACGCCGGCTGACTCAGGGAATGCAGTCTTTGATTCAAGTCATTGAGCGTGCCAGCCAGATTAGCGAAAGTTTTTGACTATACTTAAGCAAGGTATACGGGGGTGTCTATTGGCCAGGTGTTAGACGGTAAGTCGAGCTGCGCTGGGGACAGGATGGTCTTGACAGTTTCCCAGTTGTGGGCGAGGTTGACGTGACAAGAAATAGCTATGTTCTTTGTCCTTGCTGTCCCCTCGGTGCTGTCTTGATCGCCTAACTGTGGGCCAGTGTTCTGAGCGATGCAATCAGGCATCAACCCAGATCGTGGGCGTCCATGCCGTTGTTATTCAGTGCGTTGGCACACAACACTTGTGGGCAACATCGCCGCTCACATTAGCAAGGCGGTATACCGTCAAGATTGTTCAGGGTTAGCGCTCGAGTTCCGTATTGAGTCTTCCCTCTAATAAGGCAAGACTTCTAACAGTTGATAACGAAAGATGATGAAGATGGTAAAGCCTCTATATTGCGCGGATTTTTCTGGGAGTCGAGTCATGAAATTGTTGCAGAAGCGAGTAGACCGCTTGCCGTGGTGGCCTGGGCAAGGTTTCGTCAGACACGGCTAGCAAAGGGATAGAAGTCACAATGCGCTGTCGCAGTGTCATATCTTGGCGCAGCGACGCGCTACTTACGGAGGATATCAACATGAGTGGAATGCTGACTAATTTGAGGTTGCTTGTATTATTAGCTGCTTGTGCAGTGCTTACCTTGTCCATGAATCTAGTTCAGGGTGCTGAACTCGAAGATCCCATCGCCGAGTCGATCACGAAGAGTGGGCCCTTAGTCAGATTGGAGCCTCTCGCGGAGGGCATGACGGCACCCAATTGGGCAACGTCCGCGCCGGGTGACACCCGCCGCTTGTTTGTCGTCGATCAAGTCGGCCTATTGTGGGCCGTGAATCGGTTCACCGGTGACAAAGTGGTGTTCGCCGACCTCAGTGCCCTCTTGGTTGACCTTGGTGCTTTTGGCCCAGGAAGTTTTGACGAGCGAGGTTTTCTCGGGGTGGCGTTTCATCCCGACTACCAGGCTAATGGCTTGCTCTATACCTATACCTCGGAGCCGGCGAGCGGCGCGGCGGATTTCTCCGTGCCGCTGGGTGACCCGGAGAATCACCACGCCGTGATATCCGAGTGGCAAGTACCTGATCCCGGCGATCCCGCCTCTGTAGTGGATCCAGACAGCCGTCGCGTCGTGATGAGCGTTGCTGAGCCGCAGTTCAACCACAACGCCGGGGCAATTAATTTCGGTTCCGATGGGATGCTGCATATTGCGCTGGGTGACGGGGGAGGGTCGGACGATCAGGGCCCTGGACACGTCGCGCCAGGCAATGGCCAGGATCCCAGCAACATTCTGGGTAATATCTTGCGCATAGACCCCTTGGGTACGAACTCGGCCAACGAGCAGTATGGCGTGCCTGACGACAATCCCTTCTTCCCTGACGGTCCTGGCCCATTCGGTGGTGAGGTGGGCTGCGCCGATGGGGTGTGCGACGAAATCTTTGCGTGGGGATTTCGCAATCCGTTCCGTTTTTCCTTTGATTCCGCCACGGGAGATATGTATGCCGCTGATGTGGGGCAAAGCGATATTGAAGAAATCAATGTGGTCGTGGCTGGCGGAAACTATGGCTGGCCAATCAAGGAGGGATCGTTCTGTTTCGATGGAAACGGTGCTGAGCGTAGTTTCGTCACCGACGACCAACCCTGTCTGAATGAGCCCAGTATGCTTATTGGGCCGGTGGCGGAATACGACCATGATGAAGGCATCGCCATCGTTGGCGGTTTCGTTTATCGCGGCAGCATGATTCCGCAGTTGCAAGGGCGCTATGTCTTCGGGGATTTCTTGCGTAGCTTTGGTGGCAACAATGGCCGATTGTTCTTTCTAAACAAGAAAGACCTGGTCAGAAACAACGGCACCATGACCAGCAAGATCTCCGAGTTCAGGATCAAAGGCCAAGACAATTTGGGCATGACGCTGCTGGGCCTGGGTCAAGATGCCAAGGGTGAGCTCTATGTGCTGGCCAATATGACCGCCGTACCAAGCGGCGAGACCGGTGTGGTGATGAAGGTCGCTCCGTTGGTGGGTGACGTTGGAACGGTGGTGTTGACTGCCGCCCTGAGCGGCGCGGAACAACCGAATCCGGTCGATACGCCGGCGCGTGGACAAGCCGTGTTCAGGTTCAATCATGACCGAACAGCATTGAAGTTCTCGGTGGTCGTCAACCGCATAGAGAACGTGATTGGCGCCCATCTTCATCTGGCGCCGAGGGGGTCGAACGGTGGCATCGTGCTCAGCATGATCCCTGACACGGAAGGCTTTCTCGCTCCTGATGGAGGACCGTTCGTCGCACCACCGCTCAACCCGAATGGCTTTATGGTCAAGGGTAAGGTGACGGCGGCGGATCTACTCGGTCCTTTGGCCGGGATGCCGATGGCCGCCCTCATCGAGGAGATGCGCGACGGCAATATCTATATCAATGTGCATACCGTGCAGAATCGGGGTGGGGAGATACGTGGTCAGCTTAAATAGCTAGCGGCAGGCGAGGGGGGGCGGAGCTTGCCGCCTCCCCCCGTTTGTTTCCGGTGCGAGGTAATCATATCGATACGGCATGGGGAGGGTGCTGGCCATGATGGCCAGCTTTCTTCGGATTTCATCGATTCAAAGGGCGATCGATTCTACCTCTGCTTTGTTCCTAATAATGATAAAATTTTACATGCGCTGCGATGATGCTTGTGAAGCATCATCGTAACAGGCGTGTCCCTTGTCATCGTTTGGGCTCCTGCGTTTGACCGACTATCAACCGATGAAGGCGAGTGCACCTCTTGTCAATCATTATGTTTCCGCCGTGCCCTTTGACCAGATTCAAGATGACATGTGACCACCTCATAGGCTATATATTCATGCCATGAGCAGGTCTAACCTAATTTCAGACGTATATGAGCGGCGCGATACATTGAAATGTGAGCGCCCGCAATTTATCCAGTTCAGCGTGGACGTATCGTGATGCCACGCACATCGAGGGCCAGCGAATATTGCATTGAGGTGGCGTCAATCACAAGTGTAAAGTCTGTGCTGGGTTGGCGTGAATGGGTATCCTTGCCGGACTTGGGCATAGACGCCATCAAGGCTAAGGTCGACACGGGTGCGCGCACCTCCGCTTTGCACGCATTTCAGGTCGAAACGTTTAAGGAACGGGGTGTCAGCAAGGTGCGATTCACTATCCATCCCTTACAGCGGCGCACAGACTCGGAAGTCGCTTGCATTGCCCGGGTTGTCGACGAACGTTGGGTGACGGATTCCGGCGGACATCGCGAAAAACGCCTGGTGATACTCACTGCCGTGAAAGTGGGTGATCAGAGTTGGCCCATCGAAATGACGCTGACCAATCGCGACACCATGGGCTTTCGCATGTTATTGGGTCGCACCGGTTTGCAAGGGCGCTATCTTGTCGATCCCGATCGTTCTTATGTGAGTCGCGCCAAGCCGCAAGGAAGCTCACCGGCTGAAAAATATCGTCGTGGAAGGCATCCCGGTGGACCAGAAAAAAGGCCGGCCGATAAGCCGGTCAACAGGAAAGGTGATATATGAAAATTGGCATTCTATCGCGTAAATCCAGTCTTTATTCCACTCGCCGAATGGTTGAAGCGGCTAAGGAACGCGGGCACGAAGTGCGGGTGATAGATCCTTTGCGTTGCTATATGGACATCACTTCCCATCGTCCCAGCATCCATTACCGAGGTGAGATCCTCGAAGGTTATGATGTGGTGGTTCCGCGTATCGGCGCTTCCATCACTTTCTACGGCACGGCGGTGCTGCGCCAATTCGAGATGATGGGGGTGTTTCCACTTAACGAGTCGGTGGCGATCAGCCGGTCGCGCGACAAATTGCGCTCATTGCAACTCCTGGCGCGTAAGGGCGTCGGCTTGCCAGTGACCGGCTTCGCGCATTCGCCGGACGATATCAAGGACGTGATCAAGGTGGTTGGTGGTGCGCCTTTGGTGATAAAAATGCTGGAAGGGACCCAGGGTATAGGCGTGGTATTGGCGGAGACGGAGAAAGCAGCGGAAAGTGTCATCGAAGCCTTTTGGGGGTTGCGCGCTAATATCCTGGTACAAGAATTCATCAAGGAAGCAGGCGGTGCTGACATCCGTTGCTTCGTCATCGGTGAAAAAGTTGTGGCCGCGATGAAACGTCAGGCCAAGGAAGGTGAGTTCCGTTCCAATTTGCACCGCGGTGGCAGCGCCACCATCACTAAGCTCTCGCCCGAGGAACGCACGACGGCGGTGCGTGCGGCGCGGGTCATGGGGCTGAATGTGGCGGGTGTGGACATCCTGCGTTCCAAGCATGGCCCGTTGGTAATGGAAGTGAATTCCTCGCCGGGGCTGGAGGGCATAGAAGTCGCCAGCGGAAAGGACGTTGCGGGTATGATCATCCAGTTCGCGGAGAAGAACGCCAAACCGCACAATACCCGCACACGCGGCAAGGGCTGACATCGGTGGCGAAGCGCGAGCCTTTTTATCTCAACCAAACCGCCGTCCAACCCGGCGAGCGCACCACCATTGATTTGCGCGTCACGCGACTCTATACCCACAGCACCATCACCATGCCGGTGCATGTTGTGCATGGTAAACAGCCGGGACCGCAACTGTTCGTCTCCGCCGCCATTCACGGTGATGAGATCAACGGTGTGGAAATTATCCGTCGTCTCCTTAAACTGCCAATGCTGAAGAAGTTGCGCGGCGTGTTGATGGCAGTGCCGGTGGTTAATGTGCATGGCTTCATCCATCATTCGCGATACCTTCCCGATCGGCGCGATCTCAATCGCAATTTTCCCGGTTCGGCGGAAGGCTCGCTCACGGCGCGCCTCGCCGATTTGTTCATGAGAGAAATCGTGCGTAACGCCACCCATGGCATCGATTTGCACACCGGCGCTGTGCATCGTAGCAACTTGCCGCAAATCCGCGCCAACTTGGATGACGAGGAAACCGCGCATTTGGCGCGCGTGTTTCGTGTGCCGGTATTGCTCAATTCCGCCTTGCGCGATGGTTCGCTGCGGCAAGTCGCGGCGGACGAGGGCGTTCCAATGCTGCTCTACGAAGCGGGTGAGGCCCTGCGTTTCGATGAACTGGGTATTAGCGCCGGCGTGCGCGGTATCGTCGAAGTGATGCGCGCTCTCAATATGTTGCCGATGCGCAAGCCAAAGACGACGAAATCCTATGAGCCGGTCATTGCACGCTCCAGTAGCTGGGTGCGTGCGCCCGAAAGCGGTATCTTGCGCTCCACGCAGCCGCTAGGGACACGCGTGCACAAGGGTGAGGTGCTGGGTATGATCGCTGACCCCTTCGGTGAGCGCGAAGTGAGCGTGGTGGCGCCTAATAACGGCATTATTATCGGACGGGTCAATCTACCCTTGGTGAACGAAGGTGACGCCTTGTTTCATGTCGCTCGTTTCGAGAAGACCAGTGTGGTGGCGGCCCGGGTCGAGGAATTTCACAGCGAGCATCAGGTCGACGAGGTCGACCCGAATGAGGAACAACTAATCTAGAAAGCGGCGCTGCGCAACGTTGCAGCACGCCGACGCATGATCCACTTCTCCATCTCGACCAGCCACAACACCGTGGAGGCGACCAGCACGATCCATCCCCATTCGGTCATGCTCAGCGGTGTGGTTTTGAAAAGTGCCTGCATCGGCCCCCAATAGGTGAAGGCAAGCTGGAATATCACCAGCACCGCGATGGCGACCAGCACATAACGATTACCGGTCATGCCCTCCCAACTCAGCACCGCATCGTGCAAATAGCGGGCATTGAATAAATAGAATATCTCGAACATCACCAGCGTATTGACCGCTATGGTGCGGGCATGCTCGACGCTGGCGCCGACTTCCAATTGCCACAAGAACAACCCGAAGCATCCCGCCACTATGATCCCGGAAACGAACAGAATGCGCCAGATCAACAGTGGTGAAAGTAAGGGTTCGCGCGGGGCGCGGGGCGGGCGTTGCATGACATTCGTCTCCGCCGGCTCGAAGGCCAAGGCCAGCGCCAGAGTGACGGCGGTGATCATGTTTACCCACAGAATCTGCACCGGCGTGATCGGCAGGGTACTACCCAACAGTATCGCGCTTACCAGCATGAAGGCCTCACCCCCGTTGGTAGGCAATATGAACAGAATGGCTTTCTTCAAATTATCGTAAACCGTGCGTCCTTCCTCCACGGCATGAGTAATGGAGGCGAAGTTATCGTCGGTGAGCACCATCTCCGCCGCCTCTTTCGACACCTCGGTGCCCTTTCCACCCATGGCGATACCGACGTCGGCACGGCGCAGCGCCGGTGCGTCGTTGACGCCGTCGCCGGTCATGGCGACGACGTGACCGTTGGCTTGCAGCGCGGTCACCAGGCGCAGCTTATGTTCCGGGCTGGTGCGGGCGAATACGTCGACTTGTTGTACGCGGACTCGCAGTGACTCATCATCAATGGTATCCAACTCGCGTCCGGTGAGGGCGGCGTGTCCGTCACCGATGCCCAATTGGGCGCCTATGGCCAACGCGGTGATGGCGTGGTCACCCGTTATCATTTTCACGCGTATGCCGGCAGAACGGCAGTGCCTGACGGCAACAATGGCTTCCTCACGGGGGGGATCGATGATCCCCACCACGCCGAGCAGCGTCAGGCCCAGTTCTATGTCATTGAAGCGCAGTTCACGTTGCTCACTCGGCGCAACCTTGAAGGCGATCGCCAGTAAGCGCAAGCCGCGCCGCGCCATGGCATCCATTTGTTGTTGCCAGTACACCAAGTCGAGCGGCACGTCCTCGCCGCGCATACGCTGTTGGGCGCACATCTCCAACACCCGTTCGGGGGCCCCTTTGAGGTAGACGAAACCGTGGCCGGCGTGATCGTGGTGCAAGGTGGCCATGAAACGATGTTCAGACTCGAAGGGGATGACATCGGTCCGCGGCCATGCCTCTTGTTGAAAATTCAAATCCAGGCCGGCCTTCATCGCCAGCGTGAGCAAGGCGCCTTCGGTGGGATCGCCGCTGAGCGACCACGCCCCCGTCGCGCTTTGATGCAGCGTCGCCTCATTGCACAGGGCGCCGGCGCGGGCGAGCTCGTGCAGGATGGGGAAGTCCCCGGTTGTGATTACCGCGCCGTCGAACGTGAATTCGCCATGGGGGTCATAACCGGCGCCGCTCACGCTGAACAGGCCGGTGGCCGTGGCCACGGCTTGTACCGTCATTTCGTTGCGGGTGAGGGTGCCGGTTTTGTCCGAGCATATGGTCGTCACTGAACCCAGCGTTTCCACCGCCGGTAGGCGCCGGATGATGGCATTGCGCGTCGCCATACGCTGCACCCCTAAGGCCAAGGTGATGGTCATAATGGCGGGCAGGCCTTCAGGAATGGCGGCCACGGCCAGTCCCACGGCGGCGAGAAACATTTCCGCCAGGGTGTAATCATGCACCGTCACGCCAAAGGCGAAAGTGACGCCTGCCAACACGAGTATGGCACCGCTCAGCCACTGTCCGAACTTGGCCATTTGACGCAGCAGAGGCGTGGTGAGTGTTTCCACTTGCTGTAATAAGGTACTGATGCGGCCGATTTCGGTGTGATCACCGGTGGCCGCCACCACGCCGGTGCCTTGGCCGTAGGTGACTAAAGTGCCGGAATAGGCCATGCAACGGCGATCGCCGATAACAGCGCTAGGGCTCACCGGATCGACGCCTTTGTCCACCGGCACCGACTCGCCGGTGAGCATGGCCTCGTCAATACGCAAGTCCTTCACTTTCAGCATGCGCATATCGGCCGGCACTTTGTCGCCGGATTGGAGAAACACGATATCGCCGGGTACGAGTTCTTCGGCCGGCAATGAGGTCATGTGATTGTCGCGGCGCACGGCGGCTCGATGTGAGAGCATCTTCTTGATGGCATCCAGGGCCTTCTCCGCCTTGCCTTCTTGTATGAAGCCGATGAGGGCGTTGATGAGTACCACGGCGATGATCACACCGGTGTCCACCCAGTGCGTGAGCAGCGCGGTGACGGCGGCGGCGGCCAGCAGCACATAAATGAGTACGTTGTGAAATTGGGTAAAGAAACGCAGCAGCGGTCCGCGTTTTTTTGCCGGCCGCAAGCGGTTATACCCATAGCGCGCCAAGCGTGCAGCGGCTTCGTGCTGACCGAGTCCCTGCTCGGTAGCGTGTAAAGCTAGCAGCGCTTCCTCTCTGCTCAGGACATGCCATGTGTTTGTGTCGTTACCAGAACTGCTTTGCAGGGTATCCATGACGGTCCGTCCGAGTACGTAAATTAGGAGCTATAACCAACTCTTGCGGCGCAGCAACCACATTTGCAGGATGATCAGCAGGATGATCAATCCACAGACGATGAAAAAGCCCAGTGGGTTCTCCGCCCCGGGGATGCCGCCTACATTGATGCCCAATAGACCGGTAACAAAGCCCAAGGGTAGAAACACCGCCGCGACGATGGAGAGTAGAAACATCTTGCTATTCATCTGTTCCGCCAGTCGACTCGCTAGTTCCTCTTGGGTGACAGCGGCGCGCTCGCGCGCGGCGTCGAGATCTTCCACATAGCGCGTGATGCGATCGGCGATTTCGCGCAGGCGCAAACGATCGACATCTCTAAACAGTGCAATACGCTCCATTGCCATGCGCGCCATCACGTCGCGTTGCGGCGCGAGATAGCGACGTAAAGCGATGGCTTCGCGTCGCACATCGGCCAGCCGTGCGCGTAGGCTGTGGCTCTGCGCGCTGAGCACGTCGTCTTGCAGGGCGTCCACGCTGTCGTCGAGTTCATCGATGACGCGTGACATGCGTGCGGACAGGCAATCGGTCATGTCCACCAGAAACTCGCTGGGAGTGCAAGGGCCGTTCCCGGCGGCCAGGGCTTCGCGAATATCCTGTACTGCGAGCAAGCGGCGATGACGTACGCTGATGATACGTTGTTCGCTAATCCACAAACGCACCGCCACCATGTCCTCGGGATCGGCGCCGGGGTTGAGGTTCACACCCCGCAACACCACCAAGTAGCCGTCCGCCATGGTGGCGCTGCGCGGGCGGGTTTCACTGGCGGCGAGAGCCTCGGCGGTGATGGGATCCAGGCCACTGTCCTGATGCAGCCATTCGCTCACGTCGGCTTCGGCATAGTCGAGGTGCAGCCACAATATACCTTGTTCGGGTCGCCAGGTTGATACTTCCTCCCAACTGATGTCGCGACTGCCGCCTCTGCCATCGAGCAGTTGGGCGGCGAGGAGTCCGGTGATGGGGGGCATAGGTGCATCCTTGTGTTTGGGCGCTATAAGTCCATAGTATTAAAACCTGGACTCATCTCATAGTTGAAATAGGGGCATTCATGCTGGTGAGCCTCCGTGGTACGAATTCGCACGTCGCGTGGCTTGACCTGCTCGCCAGCGCGGTGACGGGCATCACGGTGTTTATTGCCGCGCTGGCGATGTCTTGCAAAGGCCTGGCCGAGGCGCAGCAGGACAAATGCTTAGGAGTGTGAAGGTGCTTGAGCGCGGCTATCTAGTGATAGGCATGCTGTTGATGTCTTTTCTTGCGAACGCGCAAGAACAAGCAGAGTCTCAGACCGATCAATTTCTGTCCGGCTATATCACTGCGATACTAGAGCACGAATTGCAGTGGGGGCGGGGCAGCTACACACTGACGGTCGTAGACGGCATCGCTACGATCCGGCTTCCAGAAGAGAATGCCCAACGCCGCGCACAGATCGAGTCCGCCCTGTCAGGGTTCGATGGTTTGCAGGGCATGAACATCGTGGTGCAGCAGGCTTTCGATGATCCAGAGGCGACCACCTCGACACGAAAGAAACTCTATAGTTTTCTAGGGATCACGCCGGACACGATCCCGTTTCCTAACAGTGAGTTGTTTTGGCCGCTGTTGGCCGACCCCAAACAACCGCAGTTCTTCATGAGTTATCGCAACTACGATACGCCCTTGGACAGGACTACGATTGCCGCGGTGGGCTTTGGCGAGAGCTTCGGCTTTTACCGTCGGGCGGGCAAGCGGGCCGGGGATGGTGCGCAACTCAGCCTCTCGGGGGGGCTGTTCGCGCAATTCAATCTTGATGCCCCCTCCAGCGACTTGATTAATGCCGATTACATCATCGGCTTACCATTGACCTATCGTCGAGCACCCTGGTCAGGGCGACTGCGCATTTATCATCAGAGTTCCCATTTGGGCGATGAGTTCTTGCTCAACGCCCAGCCCGAGCGTATCAATCTCAGTTTCGAATCCATGGAGCTGCTGATTTCATATTCGCAAGAGCGGTGGCGCGGATATATTGGTGGTGAGTACATTTTTCATCGTGAACCCGCCGACCTCAGACCGGGGGGCCTGCACGCCGGAGTCGAATATCGCAGTAAGCAGCCGTTGCTTTACGGCGGTCGCTTGATCGGTGGTTTGGATCTGAAAAGTTGGGAGCAACATGATTGGTCGGTCGATGCCAGCCTCAAGCTGGGCTTGGAGTTCGGTACCACGCAACCCGGTCACCGGCGTATGCGACTGATAGTTGAGGCCTACGACGGACATGCTCCGCATGGGCAGTTTTACGAAACTGAAATCACCTATTATGGATTGGGCGTCTATTTTGGATTTTGATAGTCATGCGTGTCCTGAGGGAGAAGATGAGAGTGCTATTGTGGTTATCACACAGCGGGTTGATATTCCCGCCTCCAGCAATCATTCCGTGCGCAGCGCCTCCACCGGATCGAGCGCGGCGGCGCGCCGGGCCGGCAACACCCCAGCGATTAAACCGATGACGACGGCGATGATTTCGGCCATCATCACATAAGACCACGAGACTTGCACCGGCAAGGCGGGGACGAGCGCGTGCAATAAGGTGGCGCCGCCCGCACCCAAGGCCAGTCCCGCGGCGCCGCCGGCAGTAGCCAACAACACCGCCTCGCCGAGAAACAAGCGCAGGATTTGTGCACGCGGAGCGCCCAAAGCCCGTAGTAGACCGACTTCGGGGGTGCGTTCGCTAACGGTGATGGTCATAATGGTGAGTATGCCCACACCGCCCACCAGCAGCGAAATGCCGCCGAGCGCGCCGACCGCGAAGGTGAGCACACCCAGTACCGAGCCCATCACGTCGAGCATTTGTTGCTGCGTGGTGATGGTGTAATCCTCGCGACCATGGCGCGCGTTGAGCACCCGTTTAATGCCGGCCACTACTTCATCCACCGAGACTCCCTCGCGGTAAAGTACGTCGATTTCCATCAGGCTGTTGCGTCCGAACATGTCTAGCGCGCGGGCGGCGGGAATGTACACGGTGTCGTCCAAGTCCAAACCCAGCATCTGGCCCTTGGTTTCCATCACGCCGATCACGCGATAGCGCTCACCACCGATGCGGATACGCTCACCGAGCGGATTGCGTTCGCCGAACAATTCAGCGCGCAACTTGGCGCCCAACACCGCGTGGGCGCGTGGCGCCTCGGGATCGTCGGCGGGTAGAAAGCGACCGGTCGCCACGTTCATGCGTAACACCTCCGGCATGGCGGCGCCCATGCCGTAGACTAGCGTGCGGCGTTGGCGGCCGTTGGCTTCGACTTCGGCGTTGCCTTGCACCGCTGGCACGACGGCCACGACATGCGGCGCACGTTCCAGCGCCACGCTGTCGCCGATCGTGAGCGGCCGCACCGTGGCCAACGCACCAATGGGCGTGCCCATGGTTTGGGTGCGGCCCGGATTGATACCCAATAAATGGGTGCCGAATTGGGTGAACTCGGTGAGTACATAGCGGTGTATGCCTTCACCGATGGAAGTCAGCAGTACCACGGCGGCGATGCCCACGGCGATACCCAAGCCGGTGAGCGAGCTGCGTAGGCGATGGGCGATGATGGCGCCGGCGGTCAGGTGGATGACATCGCGTATGAACATAGCATCACCGCCGCGACAAGGCTTGCACCGGATCGAGTCGCGCCGCGCGCCGCGCCGGTAACCAGCCGAACAGCACGCCGGTGGCCAAGGCCACGCCAACCGCCGCGCTCACCGCCCACCAGGGTGCGCTGAAATCGAGATTGGGAAACAGCTCGCCCAGCAGCCAGGTGCCTGCCATGCCCACCGCCAAGCCCAGCAATGCGCCGAGCAATGACAGCAACGCCGCCTCGGCGAGAAACACCACGCGGATGTCACGCCCCGGCGCCCCCAACGCCTTGAGCAAGCCAATTTCCGAGGTGCGTTGCGTCACTGCCACCAACATTACGTTCATGATCAGAATGCCGGCCACCGCCAGACTGATGGCGGCGATGCCGGCCACGGCCAGCGTCAGCGCGCGCAGGATGCGGTCGAACGTCGCCAGTACCGCGTCTTGGGTGATGACGGTAACGTCTTCTTCGCCTTGATGGCGCAAACGCAAGGTGTCGCGTATCCAAGTTTGCGCCCGCGGAATCGCTTCGCGACCATTGGCTTCGACGAAGATGCGAAACAATGAAGAAGTATTGAACAAGGATTGTGCGGCGGCCACGGGAATGATGACCGTATCCTCCATGCTCATACCCATGGAGGCACCCTCGGTGCCCAATACGCCGATGACGCGAAAGCGCCGATCGCCGATGCGCACCCATTCACCCAAGGCCGAGGCGGCACCGAACAGTTCGTTGCGCACCTTGACGCCCAGTACGCAGACCGCGCTGGCTTGCGTGGGGTCGCCGGTGGCCAGGAACTTACCTTGCTTCATGGTGAAGCGGCGCAGTTCGAGAAAGGCGGCGGTGGTGCCGAGGATGGTGACCTCGCGCTCGCGGCCTTGCCAGGAGACCGGTGCGGCGCCGATATTGAGGGGCGCGATGCGTCGCACCGTGGCGCTGCGGGTCAGACTGAAGGCGTCATCGAGGGTGAGGTCGCGCGGCGTTTCGCCGGCGAAAGTGGCCGGCCCCACGCCGCCGGTTTCCGAACGTCCGGGAATGACGATGAGCATGTGCGTGCCGAGCGCGGCGAACTGATCCACCACGTAACGGCGCGCCGCCTCGCCCAGCGAAGTGAGGACCACCACCGCGGCGACGCCGATCGCCATGGCCAGCAACATCAGCAATGTGCGGGCACGGGCGCCATGCAGACTGGTCAGGGCATAGCGCAGCGTATCGCCCGCCGTCATGCGCTGTCATCCTCGACGATGCGGCCGTCCATCATTTTCAAACGTCGCCGAGCGCGGCGGCCGATGTCGGCGTCATGGGTGACGATGATGAGGGTCATGCCGCGTGTGTTGAGTTGCTCTAGCAAGGCGATGACTTCCTTGCCCGAGGCGCTGTCGAGATTGCCGGTGGGTTCGTCGGCGAGGATCACCGCCGGCGCCATGATGGTGGCGCGCGCCATCGCCACTCGTTGGCGCTGCCCGCCACTGAGTTGATCAGGACGATGATGGGCGCGATCCGCCAAGCCGACGGCCTGCATCACAGCGGCGACACGTTGCGCGCGTTCGGTGGGCGCGATGCCGGCCAGCACCAGCGGCAAGGCGACATTGTCCGCCGCACTCAAGCGTGACACCAAATGGAAGAACTGGAACACGAAGCCGATCGTTTCGCGACGCACGCGCGCCGTCTCGGCGTCGTCGAGGTCGGTTACGTCGCGCTCGTCGAGCAAATAGCGCCCCGAGGTGGGGCGGTCGAGTAGACCGATGAGATGCAGCAGTGTCGATTTTCCCGAACCCGAGGGGCCCATGATAGAAAGATATTCACCGGGCTGTATGGACAGCGTCACGTCGTTGAGTGCATGCACTTGCTGGTCGCCCACGTGAAACACGCGGTGGATGTTGCGCAATTCGATCATGGTGACTGCGTGTTATTAGCGTTCTCGATGCGTACTAGGGCGCCGGGGATGACACCGGCGCGATCAATGGACGACACCACTCGCTCGCCGCTGGCGAGACCGGATTTTACTTCGGTGTACTTCCAATTCGTCAGCCCGGCCTCAAAACGTTTTTCTTCCAGCCGCTGCGTGGCGGGGTTGACCACTAGTACGCGATAGCCTTCCAGGACCGCCTCGGTGGGCACGCGTGTCACCTCGCTGCGCGCTTCGAGGATGACTTCCACATCGGCGCTGTAGCCGGGCAGCAAGTCTTGGTAATCGCTGGGATCGGCGAACAAGGCTTCGATTTCCACCGTGCGGGCTTGTTTTTCCACTTCCAGTACATAGGGCGCGATGCGACTCACCCGGCCGTGGAAACTCCGTTGGGGAAAAGCGTCGAGACGAATGCGCGCCTCCATGCCGGGACGGATGGCGGGGGCGTCCACTTCGTCGATAGGTGCGGAAATGTAAATGCAACTGTTGTCCACCAAGTCCACCGCCGGCAGCGTGGCCACCCCGGTGGGCGAGGGGGTAATAAACTCGCCCAGTTCGCCGTTGATTTCCGCTACCGTACCGGGAAACGGCGCGCGCAGGCGGGTGCGTTCCAGTGCCGCTCTTGCTACGGAGACGCGGCCGCGGCTGACATCTATATTGCCCCGCGCGGCGCGACAACTCGCTTGCCCGGCTTGCGCGCGGGTAACGGCCCGATCGGCCTCCTCGGCGGAAATGAGTTTCTGCGCCCGTAACCGCGTCAGCCGGCCGGCCTCGCGCTCGGCGTCCTCGGCAATCAGGCAAGCCTCCTCAGCGCTGGCGCGCGTCGAGGCGGTTTCGGTATTGGCCAACTTGACTTGAGCGGCGAGATCGTCGTTCCACAATTCGATCAATAACTGGCCGCTTTCCACCCGGTCGCCTTTGCGCACCCACAGCTTGGCGATCTGGCCCCCGGTGGCGGGCGCGAGCTTGGCACGGCGACAGGCTTTCACGGTGCCAGCGCGGGTGTTGGCGACTGAGGCCTCCACGATGCCGCTGCCCAAGATGATCACACTGACCGTGATGGGTTTGGGGCGACCGACGTACCAGACGGCGAGAGAGATAAGCAATATGATGACAATGACCCAGAGCACCCGGCGTATTGTGCGCCGGCGGGTGGTCGATACAGGTTGGAGTGATGCTGGCATGTCGTATGACTGAAGTTGCCGATAGTATCGCCACTATAAACGTAACTGGCGCCTAGCCGTAGCCCCGACCGGTAACTCGCAGGGAAAGCGCAGGACTATTGGGTTATGAATACCACTAAATTGTTGCTGGTCTTGGAGGGTTTGTCCCGAAGGCAGCTGCGTTGGCTGAGCATGGCGATGGTCGTGTTGGTCGGTTTGGGTGACTTTATTACCGGGCCGGAGATTTCTACTTCGATATTCTATGTCGTACCGGTATGGATGACGGCCTGGTATACGGGACGTCGCGCCGGCCTTTGCATGGCTAGCTTGGCCGGCGTGATCTGGCTCACAAATGACATGTGGTACGGCCCGGACTATTCCCACCTGGCAATATATTATTGGAACGGCGGTGTGCGTCTCGGCCTGTTTCTCGCCATCGCTGCCCTATCTGCCGAACTAGGAACGCGGTTGCGCCGCGAACAGGGCGCCGCCGCCGCCGATGGTATGACCGGATTGCTAAACCGGCGCGGCTTCGATGAACGGCTGGCCATAGAATGGGAGCGCGCGCGCCGGATGGTGCGACCGGTGACGCTGGCTTATCTTGATTTAGATAACTTCAAACAGGTCAACGATAGCCGTGGCCATGCCGAGGGCGATGCCGTGATACGCCGGGTGGCAACGGTGTTGCGCGATCATACCCGCCGCGTCGACGCGATCGCGCGGCTGGGAGGAGATGAATTCGCGGTGTTGTACACCGAGACGGCAGCGCTGCCGGCGCGCGAAGCGATGGAACAGCTGCGTCGGAAACTACTCGCGGCGATGGCTCAGGGGGGGTGGCCGGTGACGTGCAGCATCGGTATGGTGACCTTCGAACAAGTCCCTAGTGATGTGCATCACATGACGACGCTGGCCGACGAACTGATGTACGACGTCAAGCGTGTGGGCAAGAATGCGATCAGGCAGGGCGTGTGGCACGCGGCCGCAACCGGTATGGAGCGGATCGATAACCTCAGTCCCGGCGGAGGGGCCGGCTGTAGGAGTTTCCGCCCCGATTAATGCACCCGATTAAACAACATGGGCGAGCCAGCGTTGCTGGCTCGGTTTCCACTGCCCTCTTGCATAGCGCGATTTGTGTCGTGGGTCGATGACTCCACTCAACGCTGGCCGTGCCGGGCGTCGACTTCGCGTTCGGCTTCCAGCCAGTCGTGGGTGGGGTCGCCACCGGTGAAGCCACGCTGTTCCGCACGCAGGTAGGCCGCCTCGGCGATCAGGTGTTGACGCTGTTCGGCGCTTAACCGCGCTTGGGCCGCGACCGCTGCGGCTGCGGGTTTGGGGTTACGCGTGCGAGGTGACGCACTGGTGGCGGATTTCCGCGTCACGGTTGTCGCGCTGCTCTTGGCGCTTTTTCCGCTGCCGGCGGTGCCCGTCGTCGCCCGATTGCGGGCAGTGCCCGTGGTTGCCCGTTTGCCGGCGGTACCCGTCGTCGCTCGCTTGCGGGGGGCGGCTTTGGCGGGGCGGGAGGCGGGGGAGGCTTTCGTCAATTCGCTCATGGTTTTGTCCTTTAACCAGTTGTGGGCCAAATGTACATCGTTACGGCTCATAGGCCTCGAGCCCTGGCTCGAACGGGGTATTATAATACTCCTCGCGTCTGCGTATAGCATAGCGCAATGCCCGATGTACTGTGAATGCATCGGGCGCACTATCGAGCACATTTTCTTGGTTCAATAGACTGGTCACTGCACGCACCGCCATGTGCAAGGTGATGGCCGGCAGGGGGCTGATGACGATACGGCGGGCCCGTTGCCAAGTGTCGCAATCCGCCCCGTCCAGCATGGCTTGCAATAGGGCTCGATTGCTTGAGGATAAGGTGCCGTACATATCGCGGCAGTCGTCGATGATGCTCATATTCCCTCCTTGCCATGACAGCTTCAAGGTGTATTGTTGAGTTAATTAGTCAACAATTGACCAATAGCACGTCAAGCTTTCGACTCTTGCCGCCCTCGGGAAGGTAGATGCAGGATGTGGGCCAATGGCTGGCGGCGGTGGAGACTCGTCGCCGCTAGGTCAGAAGTAATAGCCGAGTTCAACTTGCAGGTAATCGTCGCGGTGGAGTCCATACAAGGGGTCGCTGACGGGGACGTCGACAAAGGCGCGGGCCTCCAGATCCACCTTCCATTGATGGCCGAGGCGACGGCTGGCCTCCAGGCTGTAGAAGGTAGCGCCGCTATCGCTGTCTACGATCGCGCCTAGCAAGGCCGCGCTGCTTTGCACATCATTGAGGGCCAGGCGTAACCCCACCATGACGTCGTTTTGAAAGGGTGTGGTGGCCTTCGCGCCGCGCTCGTCGTACAAATATTCCGCCACCAAGCCCACATCGGCGCTGCCGTCTCCGATGCCGAACAGCGTGTATTCGATGCCGCCGGTGGCAGCATAATAGCCATCGCCCTGGCCGTGACGATAGATCGCTTCCAATTTCCACAACCAGGCGCCGCGTGTCATTTGCACGTCTAGACCGGTTTGTTGAATGAGATCGTAATGGGGGACCAGCACCGGTGCGCCCTGATCGTCGAACCCGGGGACGAGGCGCGGATCACGACGGGTGCCGGAGTAGTGCGACAAGCCGATATCCCAATCGCTGAGGTAGTGCGACCAGCGTACCGCGGCGTCCACGTGGCGTTGCTCGCGAGCGGACTCATAACGCGCCTGATCAGTGTCCACGGCTAAGGGGGGGCGCAAGCGGCCGGTGCTGCCGGGGAAGGTGCGCTCACGGAAATAGGGCAACACGAACAGATCGAGCGTGCCCCAGTTGCGCACCCAGGCCAGGTTGACCATGGGTTGCCCGAGTTTATCCTCACCGTCGGGATCTTCGACCAAATCGGTTTGATTGATGATGTCCACTAAGTGTTGCGATTCGGTGACCCCCCAAAACACCTTGCGCACCCCGGCGCGTAGTTCCCAGCTCGGCGCGGCGTGTGTCCAGGTCAATTCGCGCAGGTCGGCGTGGCTGCGTTCATCGTCATGTTGATCCCAGCGCACAAAAGGTACCAATAGAAAACTGTCGCGGTTGGCGTTCCAACTGTGATAGTACTCAGGCTGGAACGACACAGAACCGACATCGTCATGTTGACGCGGATCGGCAGGCGATTGGGTATAGATGCGTCCTTGCAGCGCCGCATGTCCGGACCAAGCGCCGGCCGTGGCGTCGCTCGTGATCAAGGCGAGCGCACCGGCGAGCAGCGTCCGGGTGAGGGACGCGTGGTGCCGTGGCGGCGAGTTCATCGCACGCGCTTCAAGCTGTTTTTGTCGAAGTCCCGTTCCGTCAGGCCGGTGCGAAATTGATAATCGTGCCATTGCAGCGTGGTGGTCTTGCCGGTTTGATGATTCTCCATGTGCATTGCGTCCGGACGCCAATATTGTCCGGCGTATTGTTGGTAGCCTTTGTTTACCAGCGTTTTTAACAAGGAGTTCTTGCGGTCATAAAACTCGATCTTCATGGCGCGATAGTGCGCCTGGTCCATCCACACCACTTGGCGCGTGTAGCCGGAGTCTTTGTCGACGGGATAGCGCTCGACCACGAAAGTGTCCAGACGCTCCAGCTTTTCATCGCGTAAATATTTATAGGTGTACTTTTCCACCTCCTGTGATGAGATGTCTTCGTAGGCGAATTCGCTGCCCATGAAGGGGCCGGATTTATTGGCTGAGGAGATGCGTTTAACGCGCTTCAGTGCCGGCAGATATAGCCATTGGTCATCCGGTCGGATCGCATGGGTGTAGCTCAAGAAGGCCGTGCCCTTGACGTCGGTCGGTTCGTCGAAAATGACCAGGCTCTTGTCGCCGTCGCCGTGCACTTCCAGCGTGCGACTGCGGATGGCGCGCACGCTTTCATCGCCTTGACGGTTGCGCAGGATCATAGTCATATTGGCGATAAAGTCCTGGAAGCCGCTGTCGCGTTGGTCGGCTTCCGCCGCGATGGCCAGGCCCCTTTCTTCGGCGGTTTGCGCCGCCGGGCTAGTCGGCAGCCAACTCAGCGCGAGTAGTGCTATTAGTAACATCCTTATGCGCATTGCTTTTCTCCTCGATCTTCATCAGTAAAGGGGGTAAGAACAAAAAATCGGCAACCAAGGCCAGCCCGATGGTGATGGCCGTCAGCAATCCCATGTCGCTGTTCATTCTGAAGGTGGAAAGTGCCAATACCGTGAATCCGGCGATGAGTACCGCCGAGGTGACCCACAGTGCGGTGCCCACGCTGGCGAAGGCGTAGCGCACCGCGTCGGGCGCATCGTAACCATGTTCGCGGCGCGCGCGTAGATATTTGCTCAAGAAGTGTACTGTGTCATCGACGATGATGCCCAGTGTCATGCCCATCACCACCGACAGACCCAAACCGACCTCGCCGACCGTCAGTCCCCATACGCCGAAGCCCATGGCCGCCGGCACCAGGTTGGGTACCAGACTGACTAGTCCGATTTTAATCGACCTTAGGGCCACGACTAACACTAGTGAAATCATGATCAACGCTACGGTCGTGCCCAGTAGCATGCTTAATATGTTGCGCTTGCCGATATGGGAAAACATCATCGTCGGTCCGGTGCCATCGGCGCCCTGGATGTTTGGGGCATGCTCGCGCAGCCAGGCTTGCGCACGTTCGTCTAGGGTCAGGAACTCTTTGACCGAAAGGGTTTGGGTGGTGACGCTGACGCGCGTCGCCGATTTATCGACGTTGATTTGATCGTTGAGGTCCAGGCCATAGGGCAAGGACATTTCGTACAACAATAGATATTGCGCCGCCAGTTCTCGTTGGTCCGGTAGCTGATAAGCGCCGGGAGCGTCGCCGTGCATGTTCATATTCAATCGTTTCATGGTGTCGGTGACGGCGTTGACGTGCATCACTTCGGGTTGGCCGCGCAACCAGTCTACGAAACCGCTCGCTTGCGCCAGGAAAGCCGGTTCACTGATGCCGCCTGGCTCGCCGGATGCCAGGGAATATTCCACGCGATAAAGGCCGGTTAAGTTTTGCTCGGAAAAATCGGTGGCAGCGCGGAAGGAAGTGCTGGGTGCGAAGTAGTGAACGAAAACATCGTTGAGTTCGTTGCGCGGCACGAAGGCCACCAACACGACGATCAAGGCGGCCATGACCCACAGCAACGGACGCCGTCGCGCCACCACGAAATCGCCCAGACGTTGCATGGCCGTGGGTGTCGTGCTGCCGGTGCGCGGTGCGCGCACCGGCAGCATCACGGTGAGTGCGGGAAGAAACGTCACCGAGAACATGAACGCCGCCGCCACGCCCATGGTCACGATGTTGCCCAGGTCACGGAAGGGCGGCACATCGCTGGCGTTCATGGATAGAAAACCCAAGGCCGTGGTGAGGTTGGTAAGAAAGATCGGTTGCAGATTGATGCGCAGACTTTCCACCATGGCTGCCTCTTTGGCTAAACCCTTGCCCATCGCGTGACGAAAGCCCACCAGCACATGCACGGCGTTGGCTACCGCCAAGGTCAGGATGATGGTGGGCGCCGAGGCACTGGGCGGAGTGATGCGCATACCCAGCCAGCCAGCCAGGCCCATGCCGCTGGCGATGGAGAACATGATCAGCCAAAAGGTCGAGAAGGTCCCGGTCCAGCCGCGCAACAGCAGCAGCAAACTGAGCATGATCACCGCGAAACTGACCGGCACCAAGGTGCTCATGTCTTTCATGGACGATTCGGAGAAAGCGTTGTTCAACATCACCATGCCGGTGAGATGAATGTCCAGGTTCGGGTGGTGTTGCTGGATCGTTTGCACCAGCTCGCGCACGAACGCGACCACTTCCGGCACTTCGGTGGTTTCGTTGATGCCGGGCAGTTGTACCGTGACGTTGACGCCTGTGACATGCGCCTGCGGCGAGATGAGGCGCTGGGCCAGCAAAGGTTCCCGCAGGGCGATAGCACGGATGTCGTTAAGTTCCTGAGTGGATAGCGAGTTTGCCTCGCGCACCAGATCGCCGACCACCAAATCATCGCCTTCGGCATAGGTGTGTTGAAAGTTGGTGAGGGAATCGACGCGAATGGAATAAGGAATTTGCCAAGCCGCCTCGGTCAGCTCCTCGAGGGCGGCCAGCGTCGCGCGCGTGAATACCTGGCCGTCGCGCGGTGCGACCACGAACAGCACATTGTCATTCTTGGTATACGTATTCTCCAGCGCATCGAAGGCCAACAATTGCGGGTTATATTCGCTGAAGAACACCCGGTAACTGGTGCTGAACTCCAGCAAGCGTCCGCCACTGGCCATCAACAGCACGGCGGCGAGCGAGAGCAAAAGCAGCCAAACACGTTTGGCAATGACCCACTCGCCATAGCGTTGCGCTTTAGACGACGTGTTCATGAAGTCATTGCCCGGCTGTGAGTAGTAAACATGTCATTGATTCATTCACATTCTAGCCAAAATAACATTATCAGCCGCCCAGCCGTCGAGCAGAGTACCCGCGACGAGCGTGACATTACATTAAGCTTTTCCAGGCTGAAGCGCTGCATCGGCAAGAGTGATGTCGAACAGCGCGATGACCGCAAGTGCCGCTACTGCGGTTGGTTGCGTGTCCGCCTCGCATTATGCGTTGATTTCGTTCCCACGCACGATCAGTCCGATCAATCGGAGTCGGTGTCATCGAGTACCGCCAGCACGGACAATTCCAAACGCTGCACCGCGCTATCACCTCTCGGTCGCCAGTGTTCTTGAGACTAGCCTCCAAATAAATTAATAGAAAACATGAATATAAATAAATAATATAATGTTTAACAAGTGAATAATGGTATAGATCGGCAGCAGACATACCGCTGTCCTAGGTGATTTCCGCTATCGAGGTCTTGGTACTGCCATGGTGCCGAATACGTGGGTCGGCGGCCGCCAGGAGTTGGCCGCGGACATCGTCGATGCTTGCGCTGAGGGTGTTCATGGCTGGGAGTTATAGTCATGTGAGAGGGAATAGTCTGTGAAATATTCACTCTTCTTATCCATGACGATGCGAAATCGGGCACGGCACGGCGAGTCTTGGACAATAAGTCGTGGTTCAAACTTGACTTGACTGACACTGTTAGACGCCGAATGACCCAGAACGACCCGGAAGAGACACTCATAGCTTCAGGGTCGACTACCCGGTGATACAGCGAAAGCAGGCATTCACCGTCGCAACTAAGAGCACAGACGCTATCGTGGTGACATTATCCGCCGCTACCTACCCTCGGCGGCATTCGCTGACGTGATAATCCGCCGTCCACGGATGCCGTTTTCGACACTGACTCGCTATACTGTACAGATCCTAGCCCGGATGCAGTGCAGCGAAATCCGGGGAAGCATCCCGCGCGACAGAATATCACTCTCATTCACATCAAGCTCCGTTTTCATCACCACCATCGTTCCCCGGATTCCATTTCATTCCATCCGGGCTACGCTTGCTTCCTATGTTTCGATATCGACCGATGAGTCAGCTCTAGGGAGCCACAGTGGGGTTTCACCTTTCTTCTTAATTCGAGTACTTCGAAAAGTAGTCACCGTGCAATGGACCTAACACGTCCAGCCTCTCAAATAACGAAATCACCGAGTACATCGAGATCTTCTACAACCGCTAGCGGCGGCATTCGAAACTCGGCAACCTGGCCCCGGCAGTGTTCACGCAACAGTGGCAACAACAGGCTGCGGCTTTATGAAGATGGTGTCCGCTATCTGCAACTGAGCTCACCTTGCAGCACAACCGCTCAGATAGACTACGTCGCAATCTGCGCAGCGAGTTTCTTGCGGTAACGCTGAAGGTCGTGCTTGCTCTCCAACGGCACGCCCAGCAGATTGGACAACTTGCGCAAAATTGCCGACACGACACGGTCCTCCCACGCCGTGTCGAAGCGGATCTGTTCGTCCAGCCAACGCTCCAACCACGCAGGGTCGGGCAGACGGCTCTGCACGGTATCCTCCGGGTAATTGGCCTTACTGACATGCAGATTGGTGGGATGCATCGCGCGCGAGGTCTTCACATTGGCCATCAGTACCCCGATCTTAGCAAAGGCCAGACGCGCCTCGTCGCCGCGCTCTTCAATGGCTTTCTTCATATAGCGGGCGTAACAGCCCGCATGACGTGCCTCATCAGACGCTACAGTCGTATAAATATGTTTGATGACCGGCTCCGCATGCCAGGCGGCGGCGCAGCGATACCACTGCGTCAAGCGTATCTCGCCGCAAAAGTGCAGCATCAGCGTTTCCAGCGCCGGCGCCGGGTCGAACTCGAAGCGCACACGTTGCAACTCGTCCTCAGTGGGTGCCAGATCGGGCCGGAATCGCCGCAGATACTCCATGAACACCAGCGCGTGTTTCTGCTCCTCATAGAACCACACGGACATGAAGGCCGAAAAATCAGAGTCAGCGCAATTATCGCGCAAGAACATCTCCGTGGCCGGCAGGGCCGACCACTCAGTAATGGCATTCATCTTGATTGTCAGCGCCTGGGCGTCACTGAGCGCATCGGCCTTGAAGTCATGCCAAGGGATATCGCGTTCCATACGCCATCTGGCATGTTCCAAAGTCTTAAAGAGTTCCGGATACAACATGTGCCATGGCCTTCTCAAAAACGCAGGCCGTCGCGGAATCGTGTCTGCGATATTTCAGCCCTGCCGTACTAACCTGTTGCCACCAGAGTTTAGTCTATCGTGAAAGTATGTGAATGGACAGATAAGGCAATATGCAGAAGATGAAGAGAGTGAGATTATCGAAGGAGATCATCCTTGTGTCCCCTTTGTTTTGCGCGTAACAAGATACAGTAGGGGGCACTAGGGTGGAGCGTCGTTGCAGGTTGTGGCGGAATAGCGGATTCACTGCACTCCGGTCGGGCCGGTGAGGTCCCCAGCTGACACCCTGCCGTTCATTTTATGTGTGTGTTGGACGTGGCAAGTTGAAGGCCGTGGTTACGCCGCCCCAGCATGGGTCGCCGTGATCGCCTCGGTGGGTAACTGCAATATTACTATCGGGAAGCGGCCTAAGTCTAAACGACTGAGTTATTGGACCATACGCCTTCGACCGCTTTTGGCCGAACTCAGACAATCTAAGCGACATTGAGGCTTAGCTTGATCCGACACGGTCGGTCAAATTGAGTCGCGATTACTATCACTTTATTGGGATCTATGGATGAGGGACCAACAGCCTA
>CALZJG010000112.1 GCA_945787555.1 uncultured Chromatiaceae bacterium
ATCGGCTCAAGGTGCTCTATGGCATCAAGGCCGCGCGGGAAGGGTATGAGGGACTCGCCTCGCCGGCCGGGCAAGGCGAATTGGACGCGCTGGCCCAGGGCAGCCCGCAAGTCCAACTCAATCTCAGCTTGGGATCGAGTCGCAGCGAGAGCACGGCGAGTCAAGAGTACCAAACGGCGCGCGGCAACGCGCTCAGCGCGGGCGGCGACATTCACATCGTCGCGCGCGGCGAGACGGATGCCACGCAAAGCGAGGCGAGCGGCAACCTGTCGCTACAAGGCACGCAAGTCGACGGCCGTAATGTCACCCTAGAGGCGGTTAACGACCTCATCCTGCACAGCGCGCGCAACACCACGGCGAGCCTCAGCCGCGAGCGCAGTCGCGGCGCCAGCATCGGCGTCGGGGTGGGCTTGAGCGCCGAAGGCGCCGGCGGCGTCAACCTCTTCGCCAGTGCCCGTTCCGCGCAGGGCAACGGCGCGGGTGCGTCCCTCACTCACAACGAAACCCGCGTCACCGCCGCCGACACCCTCACGCTCAAGAGCGGGCGCGACACCACCTTACAAGGCGCGCAAGCACACGGCGAGCGTATCGAGGCCGACATCGGCCGCCACCTCACCCTGAGCAGCGAGCAAGACCGCGACAGCACCACCAGCGAACGGCGCAGCAGCGGGGGCGGCGCCAGCGTCGCCGTCATCGGCGCCGGCGGCGGCGCCACCTTTGCGCACCAGCGCAGCGACATCGACAGCGACTATCTCGCGGTCGTCGAACAAAGTGGCCTCTATGCCGGGACACGCGGCTACGACATCGACGTCGGCGGCCACACCCAACTGACCGGCGCGGTCATCGCCTCACAAGCCGACCCGCAAGACAACCGCCTCAGCACCGACACCCTTGGCCACCGTGATCTCGAAAACCGTGCCCACTACGACGCCCACGGCACCGGCATCAACCTCAGCAGTGCCGGCGCCGTCGGCAGCGGCCTGCCGATCAGCATCCTGCCCACGCTCGGCGCCGCCATCGATGAAGAGGCCGCCAGCCTCACCCGCGCCGCCATCGCGCCCGGCACCCTCGAGGTCCGTCGCGACGCGCAAACCGGCCTCGACAGCCTGGCCGGCCTCTCGCGCGACAGCGACGACGCCCACCGAGCACTTCAACCCATCTTCGACAAACAAGACGTCGAAGAGCGCCTCGAACTCCTCCAAGTGGCCGGAGAAGAACTGCTCAAACCCGCCGCCGCGCACGCCGCGACCTGGATAGGCGACACTTTTGCAGAACACGACGCGGCCAAACTCGCCGCCCATGCCGGATTGGGCGCCGCGCTCACCACCTTGCTCGGCACCGGCTGGGAAAGCGGCGCCGCCGCCGGCGCCCTGGGCGAAGCGCTGCCAGCCGTCCTAGAGAGCGCCTTCGACAAAGACCCACACGGACGCATCAAAGACCCTGAAGCCTTCGCCGCCGCCACCGTCCTCATCACCACCGCGCTGGCCGTGGGCGTCGGCGCCGACCTCCCGCAAGCCGTCAACGCCGGCGTCGTGGCCGACAACGCCGTGCGTCACAACTGGCTGGAGCATCAAGAGATCATCGAATTGGCCGTTGCCGCCCCAGCCTGCCGCGGCGGTGACACCGCGGCCTGCCAGCGCCAAAACGAACTCGAGGCGCTCAACGCCCAGCGCGACGCCGCCCACGAGCGCGCCTGCGAGCAGCCCGACAGCGAAGCCTGCCAGGCACAACAGCAAGCGGTCAGAAACGCCCACGCCGAAATCCTCGAGGCGCGCGTCGATGAGATAGCCGACGTCCCGCCACAGGTGATGCTTGCCTACCGACGCGAAGCCTGGCACACCGAACAGCAAGCCGACAGCACCCTGGCCTTGGACGAGCGCCTGAAAGGCAACCTCATCGGCGCATTGAAAGCGGCCGAGCAGCAATGGGACGACACCGTCACCCTGCTCGACACCCTCGCCGGCGCCCTCATAGGTGACGACCAAGATCAGCAGGCCCTCAAAGACCAACTCACTGGCCTGTGGCACGTCATCACCCATCCCGACGAATTGGCCGACAGTCTGGATCAAACGCGACGCGAGCACTTCCAGGAAATGGCTGACGCTTACCGTCGCGGCGATGCCGAAGCGCTGGGCGAGATGATGGCCGCCGAAGTGGTGGGTTTCGCCGGTATTACTCGCGGCAATGTCGGGGGGATAGTTGGGAAGGGGGGCAAAGTAGTCAAATCGGGGGGGCGGGGGCCGGAGGGAGCGGGAGAGAGACGTAGTGGAACGGTGGAACAGACTAGCGTATTAGTCGATGACGCTCTTATTGCTCTACGTAGTAGGAACCCTAATGGTCCTTTAGTAATTGTCCCTGGCACTAAGAACGTGTTAACCGGAGATCATTTGCCGAGCAGATTGCATGATGCTAATGGCTCTCTAATTCCACTAGGATTTAAATCTCTTGATGACTATGGTGCATTTACCGCTAGGATCAATTCAGGTTTGGTGTCAGCTGGCTTTGATGATGTTATCCCAGTTTTCCAAGGAAGTTCAGTTACAGGATTCAAGCAATTCGATACTTTGAATCGCAGAACAGGGCAAGTTACGAATCCTGCCGGTACAATTTTTGATACAGGGAAAAAGCCTAGTGACTTCGATGTTGGCTTGGCTAGCCCACAGTTGTTCGATAAAGCTCAGAGATTAGGAATGCCTCTCCGTGGTAGTGGGAGCCGGACAGTTCCGCTTGATGACGATTATCTGGACCAACTGGGTTTATTTGATCTCAGGAAGGTTCTAGAAATACAAGCTGGTAGAGAGGTGAACTTTGTCGTGTTTGATTCTATAAATACTGCCGTCGATAAGACGACAAGTATCATCGTTAATAGGTAGTAGTATGTTTTATTTTTGTCTATATGGATTTGAGTCTAAGGATCTATCGAAGTTACGGGAGGTTATAGTTAAATCTTTGGGGGTTGCCCTTGAGGAGGGGGATAGTTCGTACTCCGGATTGTACTATTCATTTGCGGACAGTAATGGAGAAAGATTTGTATTGAAAGAGAATGCTGATGAAGAGGGTTATATTGAGGCTGATTTTCCTAATTGCGCAAGTTTGTTTTACGTAACTGCGTTGGGTAAACAACGAGCCGAAAATATTGGAGAATCATTATTATCGCATGCTGGGGCCTATCTATTAAGAAGCCGGCAACTATCAATATGACTTGAGAATGAAGAGTTGGCATGGAGGGCGTTCAGAATTCTGTGTCAGGCTTAGTCGGCTAAATCTCCAGCACACTATCTAGTCTGCCTTCAAAATAGATTGATAACTGGGATAGTGTCAAATTCCAATTCTGGAGAGGGTGTTCAAAACTCTGTGTCAGCCTATCTTCACAGAGCAATGTGCTCATCCAGTCTTCCCTCAAAATGAATCGCCAGCTGCGATAGTGTGAGGTTCCAGTTTTGTACGGGATGCGTCCAGCGCTCGGACGCCTTGAGTATACCGGCATAGAGCAGCTTCAGTAAGCTGTTTTCGTTGGCGAAGCCGCCCTTGGTTTTGGTCAGCTTGCGGAACTGGCGATGCACCGCCTCGACGGCGTTGGTGGTGTAGATGGCGGTGCGCACATAGTCGGAGTACTTGAAATACGCGGATAGCGTCGGCCATTTGCCGCGCCAGGATTTAATCACCATTGGGTACTTCTCGCCCCACTTAGCCTCCAACTCGTCAAGGGCGCTTTCCGCGGCGTTGAGGGTCGCGGCCTTGTAGACGCACTTTAAGTCGGCCATGAAGGCCTTCTGATTTTTTGAGGCGACGTACTTCATGGAGTTGCGAATTTGGTGAATTACGCAGTGCTGGATTTCGGTGTTAGGGTAGATGCTTTCGATGGCTTCGGGAAAGCCCTTTAAGCCATCGACACAGGCAATCAAGATATCCTTGACACCACGGTTGTACAGATCGGTCAGCACACTCAGCCAATGATGAGCGCCCTCTTGGTCGGAGAGATACAGGCCGAGCAACTCTTTTTTACCATCGATGTTCAGCCCCAGGATGGTGTAGATGGCTTTGCTGACGTAACGCCCGTTTTCTTTGATCTTGTAGTGAATCGCGTCCAGCCAGACGATGGGGTAGATCGTCTCCAAGTCGCGTTCCCGCCAGGCCTGCAATTCAGGCAGAAGTTTGTCGGTGACCGCATTGATGGTGCCGTTGGATAACGACATGCCATAGAGTTCCGCAATGTGGCCTCGGATATCCTGATAGCTGTTACCTAGCGCGAACAGTGCGATGATTTTGCGCTCGAGCTCATCGGTCAGGTGCGTCTGGTGCTTTTTGACGATCTGCGGCTCAAAGGTACCGGCGCGGTCGCGGGGCGTTCTTAGCTCAAACTCGCCTGCTGGGCTTTTCATTGTCTTAGCAGTGCTGCCGTTCCGACGATTGGGGGACTCTGATCCTGCCCGCCAACGACGGACACCCTGTTAAGCGAATACACTACGCGACAGAGGTGAACCATGACAAGACGAAGTCAAGCAAAGAAGACAGTCCGGAAACGGCAGTCAACGGAATTCA
>CALZJG010000113.1 GCA_945787555.1 uncultured Chromatiaceae bacterium
TTAGGGTTTGTCGGGGCGGTAACGTGCCTTGATTCTTGCAAAGCCCCAATCAAAAACTAAACAATGCTTGGTGCGTGATTTGCTGTATTTCCACGAGATCACCGGCTTGGTGGGCGGTGTGATACCGAGCGCCCGAATCAAGGCCGCCAGCTTGACGCTTTGGACGAGGCGCAGATTGAACCGATAGAGAGTGTGCAAGACGACGAAACCCACATGCTCGACGCTATTTCTGAACAGCGGTTTTGTCTCTGCGTCACTGCAGAAGTCTTGATAGGCGGCTGGGGAAAGCACCCGCGCCAAATCCGGGTTGCGAGCGCTGGTCGTCTGATAAGGTCGCGCAATGGCTTTTTTCTTTTGGCCGAACAGGTGACGGGGGATGCCGGCTTCTTCGGCGATGCGGCGCGGGATGGGGCGATCATAATGAATGTTTTCAACCGACCAGGGGCGCATCATCGCCGAATTCGAAATCTGCTTGATGGATTCGTGTTGCGTGCAGCCGATGAAAGGAACCGGCAGATTTAGAAAACCGACGCGAAGACGAAACTCGCCCAAGGACGCTCCCGAGGGATCTCCCCTCACGATATACGGCCCTGCTTTTGCGTCGCGACTCCAGATCTTGTCACCGTGATAGCCTGTCAGCAACAACTTGGCCGGCAATTCCTCTTCCAGCGCCGCCATAATGAGATCATCCCCGCCATAACCCGTCGCCAGGAACTCCGCTTCTGCGCAGTCAGTCCGGCGCATATAGGCTTGTGAATCGAATTCGGTCACCGCTAATCCCAAGGCTTCGCCAATTTGCCGGCCGCTATCATCCTCGCCTGAGCGGGCGGCGCCAAAAGTCACGGCCTGGGTACAGCCGGCAGCCTTGCCCAGCACTGCGCACGCGGGCGAGTCGTAGCCCGAGGAAACCGTTGCCAGCGGCGTATAGCGGATTTTGCGCTCAGTGGAGGTGGCATTGCTCGCGACGGTATTGACTTCTTCTTGGAGAAACCCGCGGTAGCTCTCGTAGTCGCGAAACGCTTCGGGCAACGGTTTGGGTTGTTGCAGTACCTCCAAGTTATGGGTGACAACGAGGTTGCAATGATAGTACAGGTGTATGCGATTCCCGGCGCGGGTGGGGATGTGCTTAGTGTAGTCCTTGAGGCCGAACATGATCGACATCACGTCAAAATCGTAAGCCTTGTAGCGGCTATCGATGTCGTCCGTGCATTGCTGCAACAGAAACGCCAACGAGTTGGAGCATATCACCTCGTTAGCTTGCTTCAACAGATACAGCGCCTGTAGCGTATGCGTCGGCGCACAGAATAATACCTCGTCTTGCCGGATGACAGCGCCTGAGCCGCTAAAAGTTAATGCCTCTGGAAAATCTCTAAGCCGATAATCTCCGCTCCAGGCGCCTTCACAAAAAAAACCGGCATCACCTTCTACCCACTTACCGCAGTCGACGATCACGTCTTGAGTGCCCCGCGCGACCCGGGCGCACCACGCAAGCCGGGGAAGCGCCGCCTTTTCCGTTATGTGAAACTGTTTCGTCATGACCCTTTCTTCCCTGCAACTTTTCCCAGATGCGCCAATTGTTCTAGCTGGATCAGAAACAAGCAGCGTGTTGGCCCCCACCAGGTCCGACTCGCATTACCATCAACGGTACCGGCGAGCAGCCGGGGCAATACAAACGAATCCCGTACAAATTCCGATTTGCCATGGCGCATGATCACTCCGGCCAGATCACGGCACAGGCGCCGGAAGTAGGCTCGATCGCTCACAGCGCCGATATTCTTCTTCTCCTCGAATGGGATGTCTTTGTAGTGCGGATAGGCGACCTGGATGGTTTCAGTGTGAAGCTGGTGGTCGAGGACGATTTCTGGAGGTAGTGATGTGAGGAAGTCATACAGATCGTGGTCCAGGTAGGGTGTATGCACCTGGAAATCTTTCAGGATGCCGAATGGAACGAGTGCCACCGCTCGCCGTGTTCTGTTCCAGAAATAGAAAGAGCGCAGAGGGTTGGGTGAGTCGCTATGTCTCTTGAGTTCCTCGGTCAGGCGCGCGATCGCCAGCTCAGGGCTCACGCGTCGATAGAATGCCGGAGTGAGCAGTCGCTGCAGAACCGGCTCAGCCGTGCGCGATGCCAATAGTGCGCGCGCCAACCCCGCCGTATCGGCGTAGTAGAGTCGCAGCTTTTGCGCGCTCTGATAAAGGCCAGCGGAGAGAATATCACCGGCAAGCCCGTCGTAGAGTATGCTCGCCTGTCCCTTTAAGTAATCAGCCATGCGCAACGCCCATGCATGCTCTTCCGAGCAGAATTGGGTTGCCACGTTTTTTTTCAGCTCAGCCCGCACTCGCGACGCAGGGAGGTCCAATACCACATGGTGTAACTGCAGGGCAGTACAAAGATTGCCTGCTATTTCCACATCGGGGTCGGGTCGAGGCGGAAAATGTCGGGCGGTGATGCAGATTTTCGGCCGCTGTCCAGCTTCAAGTAACTCATAGAGAATATGCCGCGAATCTCTGCCACCGCTGAGCGGCAAGATGAATTCATGGTCACCGGGCAGCCTGCGCTGGATGGCGGCCCGGAACAAAGACGCGTAGCCATCGATTGCTGCTGCACGGCTGAGCGGTTGCAGCGTCCCTTGAGCCAAGCTGCTTGCGAGTTCGATGTGACCATCCCGCCAGCGCAACACGGCATGGGGAGGCAGTTGACGTATGGTGCGGAAAGCGGTGTCTCCCCCCAGGAAATAGCCGAGTCGCAGAAACACCGCCAGGGCCGCGTGATCCAGCTCGCGCGGTACGCCCCGTTGTAAGAGACGCACTAAGGATGACGAGACGCAGAATTCGTCCGCGGTGGCATAGTAGAAAAGAGGGTACATGCCATAGCGGCAATTGGTAACGCGCACCGCCTGGCCGTCCCACTCCCAGGCTGCGTAGACTCCGTCAGGCACGGACTTGGCCGCGGCTTCAATTCGGTAACCAAGCGAGCAGGAGCTGACACCCTCAGTGACGAATTGCGCGTTTCGTCGGTAGATGTGAAGAAATTCCGCAGGCCCGGGGCCCTCATTCAGTGTCGTGCGGGAAGATTGTGCCAGCAGCATGGTTTTGCGCTCCGCTAGCGCTTTGGTGTGTGGCGCTTAAGCCCGGCGCGGTAACGGTCTTTGGTGCGCTCCATGGCCCAGGGAAACAGATAGCGGCGCAGGAACAGAATCCAAGGACCCTCCGGTGTGTTGCAATAATTCAACGTAGACAGTCGGCGAATGAAGCGATTATTCAGCCCTGGGCGGTTGCCCACGTATTTGAGAAATCGCTCGCCCCATCGCTCCGCAAGCTCTACCCCTTGGTGGAGCAGCCGATCGATAACGGGACTTGTCAGCGGTGGGATGCGCCAGTGCTTGATCCACTTCGACCGACGCTTCCGGAGCCACTGCAGGTAGTTGTCCATCGAGCAAGGGGTGAGAAACTCGCTGCTGCTGCATGGCCAGCGCGAGGCGGCGGCCTTGTGCATGCCGAACAACTCGCGGGAAATGCCCGCCTCTTCCGCGATTCTGCGACAGATCGGTCGGCTGTAGCTACCGGGTACGTCCCAAGGTTTCATCTCCGCCGAGTTGCTGATCCGGGCGACCTGTTCGATATCTCGCGCCCCCCAGAATGGCACAGGGCAATGAATGAAACCGGCATGCAAGCGAAATTCGCTCAAGGCTAGCCCGGAAGGATCACCTCGAACGAGTTGATCACTCAGATCGGGAGGACGTTTTCCCCATACGCGGTCGCCGTGGTAGCCAGTAAGCAGCACCGAAGCCGCGAGTTGCTTCTCGGCCGCTATATAATGCACTTCCTCCCCAAAGCTGTCAGAAGCGACGAAAAGTGGCTCCGGCGATTCCAAGGCGCGCCATCCTTCCGCTGGGATGACATGGGTGCGCAAACCGAGAAGCTGCGCAGTCATGGTGCCGCAATCGTCGCCGCCTTTTCTTGTCTTGTCGAAACTGACGACCTCCTCGCAGCCGGCCTCCCTGGCGAGGACAGTCACAGTGGTTGAGTCGTATCCGGAAGAAAGCGTGCCTAGCATGCGCAGGGAATGCGCGCGCCCAGGTGCCCGAAGATTGTTGGCCACAAGGCCCATTGAAGCGCGCAGAAAGCCATGGTAGTCGTCGAAGTCCCGCCAGGCCCGCTCCTCACGCGGCTTGGGCAAGGTTGTCAGCTTGTTGCCATTCCATGCCAGGTTTTCGAAATAGACCAGGTGAGCGGGGCCAGCTGAAGTATCGAGGGTGCGTCGATATCGCTCCAGCCCACGAATGATGCTGTAGAAATCGGCGAAGTAGCCCGGATAAGTGAGATCCACGTCCGCCTCGACCGCGGCCAGCAGGCAGGCGAGCGAATTGGATACCCAGCTTGCCTCCCCGGTCTCGATGAAATTCAGCCTGTCCACCGTGGAACCAGAGGAAACGAACACCACCCTGGAGCCGCGGCAGCGTCCACCGCTGCCGGCCACGACATCGGAGCCATCGAAGTCGCCCGCCTCAAATTCGCCCGCCCATACTGCCTCGCAAAACCAATCGTTTCGCTGCTCGATACGCCCTCCATGCAGGACGGTGACGACGGGTTTCCCAGGCTCACATTTTGCCAGCCATGCCAGACTTGGCCATTCCGGGACCGAGGTAAAATCAAACCGAATATCCATATCGCTTCCTAGCCGGCACACTGCATTGGAAAAGACAACGCGCACAAATGAGGGCGCGTTCGCTAGTGAGCGGCGATCCTCCACACAGTAGTGCGTTGGGGACGCACTTCATACGGCACGACACCGAAAAAATCGAGGCAGTGGTATTGCGCAAGAAGGTTACGGATATTCGCGTAGCGCGATCGTTCCATATTATCCACCAGCAACCATCCACCATCCTTGATCTTGGGTAGTGCGCGCAGTGCGCAGGAGGGTCTTGCCCTGCCATCGACCGTGACGAGGTCGAAGGTCTTGTCCGGATAGCCATCGATCATTTTGACATAGCCTTCAAAACTCATTGTACTGTGCGTGGGCCATTCGGAGGTAAAGCTGGTGCATCCATAGGGCAGAACCTCCCCTGATTCCATAGGCTGGGGAGCGCTCAGTGTGTAGGTGCAGTTGGTCACGCCCTCGTCTTGGAGTTTATTCATCATGTGTTCGTAGAAGCCTTGGTCATGTTCGATGCTCACGACCTGTGCGACGTGCTCTGCGAGAAAAAGCGTAGACCCCCCTGACCCATATTCGAAGACGCACATTTCAGGGGTTAAGTGGGATTCTAGCCACTCGATGACTCTAAAATTCATCCATGGCCGGTGATCGCTCATTGGGCTGTGTCCAGGTAGTAACGAATACAGCCATTTGTGCGCGAACTGTAACTCGCCCGGGTGACTCAACAAAGCCTTCCCTGCCGAGGTTATTCTCCTTGCCGTCAAACTCCCCCTCATTGTTCCCTCCACTAGAATGCAGTCTGTAGAATATGTCTAACCTGAAACACTACCACGTGGCAACATCATTCGCAGGGCAAACCTCAGATGCGACGCCGCAGGACTGGTTCTCAGCGCGTTGAATAGTGCTCTATAAGCAGGGAGGCGCCGACCATTTTGAAAATGGAAGTATGATTGTGCAAAGTATGCCGAAGCCAGACTCCTTCGAATCTCGCTTTCCCACGGGCTGAGCTCGCCAGTTTCCTTGGCCGCCCCAAAAAGGTGCTCGTTGATATCAATCCTAGACAGTACGGCCCGCTCTCTTTGCGCTGGGACTGAGAAATAGCCTTGCGATTCACACCGCTGCAGATAGACGGGAGTCATCAGTAACGCCGTCTTGCAGCATGCGCTGGCATAGAGGGCCCATTCGGATTCCCGCAGCGGTGGCCGCAGCCTGCGCATCGCTTGTTCTTCGTCGCTGATATCAGCGTCAAGCAGATAGGCGCGCCGGCGTAGCGCGCTGACTTTGTGCCAAGTATCGCGGTACTCGATGGATCGTTGAAACGCCATGGGAACAGAGGAGAGCAGTGCAGCGAACAACTCGGGCCCAAAGCTTATGACATGCGTTTGGCTAGTGCGACCTTTGGCCCGACCTAGAACGCGCTGCATCGCTTGCTCTTGAGACTTGTCAAAATACTCAGCTCTTGCTCCGAAGCCTTTGACTCCAAGATAGACAAGTTCAAGCGAGGGATGGCTCTCGAGGGTGGCTATACCCATTTCCAACGCTGTGGGCGCAAGCAGGTCATCATCATCAAGATGGATGACCACATCACCTGTGGCCACCCGTACTCCTTGATCGCGGGCATAAGGTTGTTTCATGGGCTGCTCATTTCGTAGCACCCGAATCCGCGAGCCAAAGTCTTTGCGCAGTGACTCTTCATCCACGGGAGGCTGTGAGCCATCGTCAACGATAACTACTTCCCAATCCGAATGCGTTTGATGGTAAACGCTGGCCATTGCTTCACGTAGCAACGTAGGACGATTGTGGGTGGGGATGATGACAGAAACGACGGGCCCGGCCATGATGTTACAAGGTTTCCTAGCAATGTTCGTATAGTTTGCTTAGGCCAAGTTTGCCTCAGCCCGGGTAGGTTTCACTGACTGCTTCGCTGGTGGGAAAGCTAATGGCCCTTTGCCGAGTTTCGCCTTTCCATCGATTGAGGAAGCATTGATTGATTCACTGTAACGGCGTTCGCGGCCGGACAAAGATGTTCAGTGATTCCCGTGTCGATTGCGCTTTTTCGCGCGTCCGCGCCCGGTTACCATTCGCTAGCTCGAATTAGTCAGAACTTCCTTGCGTTGTCTGGCTAGTCATCAAGTGTTTCCAGACTCGCTATTGTATACCGGAATTAGGGTCGCTAATGCGGAGAATATGAGTCTGTTGTCGAGTGGGGGAGATGGTTTCGATGCGTGCGCCCGTGCCGGTCGCTTCGAACCACCACCGCGTGGTGCGCTGAGGTCCGACGATTTCCACGCCCACTCCGTTCGCGGCTTTCAGCCTCTGCACCCGGTGCGGGGCAGCTTGATCGCCCAGTGTGGGGAGTAACACCACGAGAAACTCGTCGCTTTCGCGGGCGGCTTCGGGCATGACTTCGACGCGCCAGGCGCCCGGCTCGGTTCCTTTGCGCTTTGTTAGTGTCTTCGCGACCCCTTCATCATAGTTGCGACCATCGATGAAAAAATCGAATCCTGCCCCGCCCATTAGGTGGATTTGGGGTTCGGAGGGAAGTAGGACATGCGCTTCCAAGCGACCCCCGCCATGACCGGGCTGCGTGGTGGGAGCGGTCCGGACGATGAAGCCATTCTTAGTCACTTGCGGCTTTTCTAGCGTGTGCAATAACCAGCGTTTGCGGAATCCCGCCTCAGTGCTGGTTACCTGGTCATAGATGACGATCACGTCGTCGATACTGTCATAACCGAAAATACGCTGAAATGCTTCGACCCGTCGGGTGCGGTGGGAAAACGTCCCCTGGCCTGACAGGCTATTGGTGTAAGCAGGGGTGAGGTCGGCGATGGCCACATTGAGGCCGTCTCGATCCAGCAGCAACTGCTCAATAGTGCCGGTTTCGTAAATCTCCCGCTTAGCCCGCCATTCGGCCAAGTCCAAGGGAGCGGACTCTATTCCCCAGCCCGAACCGACGCGGCGCTGGCCGCCGTCGTTGGCGATGGGGCGGGGTGGCTTCTTCTTGCGCGCGGGAATAGGCGTGGTGTCGTTGCGATTGGTGATGGTGACCACGTTGTGGGCGATGGTCTGATAGGTGTAATTCAGGTGGTGGTCGGTACCGTAACCGGTACCGTAAACGCCGCTGTCTATGGCCAGCGCGCCCCCCTTATAAATGGTGAAGGCGCCTTGGTCGAGATGCATGTGGGACCAATAATTGTCGCCCGCTTTGAAGGTGACGTAGGTGGCGTCGTCGTCCCACCCGTTGCGTGCGACGAGCAGCCCCACTCCGTCGAAATATTGCGCTCGGGGCAAACGTTCGAAGGCCTTGGGATCGTACAGGCTGGGATCGGTGAGTGGTCCCCACGGCCAACTCGTGGGAGTGGGATGTTTGGGTGGTCGGCGGACGCTGTAAGCGGCCGGATGTCGATACTCAAGCGCCAAGGCCCATTGATCGGGGACGATACGCTCGAAGAAACCCGCATCGCCCCAGCGGAAGTGGGTGCCGTCGGGGCGGGTGCGGTAGACCAGAAAGTCGAGAAAGCCGCGTATGCCGGGCTCGCTTTTGAACAAGTCCTCGCCGGTGGCGCGACGCCACATGGCGGGGAGTTCGTAGATGGCTTGGCCGATGCCAATGCCGACATATTCGCCGCCTTCGTGCCAGCCGCCGTTTTGACCCATGATTTGGCGCCACACCGGCAGCACTCGCTTCTTCCACAGGTCATGTGTGAAGGCCATGATGGGTTCGGCGCGCGGGTCGTCGCCGTAGGTCGCAATAGCACACGCCATCAGCGCTTGGAGGGGGCTGTTGTACAGAATTACGTTGTAGGGCGAGAGGCGCTCCTTGCGGATAAAGTTGATTTCATAATTGCAGCCCTCGAGCAATTTGCTGCGCAATTGTCGGCGCTGTGTTTCATTCCAGGCGTCGTAGAGCCAGTCGTAGGCCAGAGCCAGAGGCCTCACTTGCAGTTGGCCGCGCCAGGTGAAA
>CALZJG010000114.1 GCA_945787555.1 uncultured Chromatiaceae bacterium
CGATGAGTTCGACAGCGTGTTCCACTATGTATACCAAGGCGACGGCGCCGGCAACAGGACCGGCTCGCGGCTGGCGGTGAGCCAAAGTGTGGGCATCGCCGAGAAGACCTCGACGTTGGAATTGGGGCAAGGCGATACCATACAGATTCCCACCGTCGGCGTGATCGAGGACGATGAACGCCAAATGTTCGTGATTCGCCGGTCCGAGGGTGTGCTGGCCGGCGGCAACGACGTGCTGTGGATGTACCACTGGCAATCCACCGGTCTCGACCCGCGCCAAACCATGCCGCTGCGTGGACAATGGTTCGGTTGTGTCACCACGGGCAGCGCCACCGATCGTTGCAGCAGTTCCTCCAAGCACGAAACCTTCGCCCTGCCCAGCCTGCCCTTTGACCCGTTGCCCTTCAGCGCCTCGAACCGTATTCATAGTCGCGACAACGATCGTGACCTCTACCCAAGGATTTCCGGCAAGGACAAGGGTGGCGAGGCCATGGCCACGCCGGCGCGCCAGACCGGCGGCAACGTCATCGCCGCCACGACGCCGCAAACCCATGGTGCGTCCGCACCACCACCACCACCCAGCAGCCTTGGTTCGCCAGTCTCACTCACCAATTGGAGCGCCTCCAACGGCACCATCTCGGCACCCTGCCCTGCCGGACATCGTTGTACCAACATCGCCGCGGACGACGGCTTCCTGCAAATCGAAATTCTCGACCTCACCACCGGCGTGACCTATTACCGCACCATGATGACTGACCAGGGCGCCAGCGGCGCGGCGACCAATCTCGCCTTCGCGACCGATGCCGTAGTGCGTCAATCCATCGGAGCCGATCAGAACCTGGCCACAGGCATTTCCGCCGTCACCCTCGTGCGTGATAGTTCCGAGAGTATGGCCAACATCACGCGCATGGATCTGGGCTGGGCACGCAGCGGCGAGCGACCCGGTCTGGACATTCAGCAAAGTTCACCGGCGGGCGAATTCACCTATCTGGCCAATTTCAACAGCCAAGGCGAACGTAGCGGACTGCGCGTCGACATCGATCAAATCAACAGCGATCTCACCGAAAAAGCCGACACCAGCTTTGTCTATTCGGCCGTGGGCGGCGACCTGCTCACCCAGGGCGGCAATGCGCCGTTGCCGGGCCGCGCCACCACCAGCTGGAAAGCCGGCGATTATGTAGCGACCGCCTACATGAGCCAAAAGAACGTCTGGCGCGGTGGCAATGACAAGGGCAAAGACACCGGCAATCAAGCCATCGATCTCAACCAGAATTGGGGTGGCGCCGCGACCAGTTTCATCAGCTTCGACAATCTTTCGGACTCGCAAGCGCGTACTGGCCTGATTTCGCCCAAACGGTCGGTCGATTTCCTATGGCAAGCCAATCCCTTCGGACCGTTGGACTCACGTTTCGCGATCAGAAACGGCAAGTGATATCACGGCGTGCTAGATAGATCGAATATGATGGTGAAGACAATGACCAGACTGAAGTATCCCCAATCCACGATCATAGTGCGCACGCTAATCGCTGCATTGTTGCCGCTGACCTGCTCCGGCTATGCCTTAGCCGATAATGTCTCCAATGTTTCGGCGTCGCCCAATCCCTTCAATCAGGGCAGCTCGACCACGATCAATTACACCTTGGGCCAAGGTGCGCTGACCTGGCTGCGCATTTACGATCAGAGCAATATCCTGCGGCGCAACCTGTTGACGCCTAATAACTCAACGACACCCAATCGCAACGCCGGGAACAACAGCACGGCGTGGGACGGCCGCGATAACAGCGGCTCAGTCTTGCCGACCGGCCTCTACAATTACTCCATCGACAATGCCTATTTCAGCAAGCATTTGGACATAGGCCAGATCAACCCCCACGACATCGCTGTGAATCCGGCCAATCCCAACACCCTCTGGGCCACGGCCAAAACCAGCCCCTATGTCTACAAATCCACCAATGGCGGATCGAGTTGGCAGGGCGTGTCCACCGGCGCCAATGCCAAAGATTACGGCATCGTCATCAGCAACGACGGCCTACGCATTTTCATCGTCAACGACGGCCAGAGCCGCTTGCGCACGTCCAGCAACGGCGGCAGCTCGTGGAGCACGTCGGGCAGTTTTCCCAATAACAGCAACAAAGTCTCCGATGTAGCCGCCAACACCAGCGGTACCATCCTCTACGTGCTGGATTACGGCAACCGCCGTTTGTTCAAATCCACCAACGGCGGCAACAGTTGGTCGACCTGCAATGGTTCAGGCTTATCGCTCACCGATTTCGCGCGCGGCGTGGCCACCGACCCCTCGGGCACCACCGTCATCGTCGCCGACACCAACAGCGATCGGCTGTACAAATCCACCGACAGTTGCGCCAGCTTCACACGAATCAGCGCCATCAGCAGCGGCAGCGGCGCGGGCCAAGTACAAAACCCCTATCAAGTCGCCATCCAAAGCGACGGCAAATTCTGGGTCAGCGACCGACGCAATAATCGCATTCAACAATTCGACGCCAGCGGTAATGATTTGATGGTGTTCGGCGGGACTGGTAGCGGCAACCAGCAATTCACTTCCGGCGATAAATACTTCGGCATCGGCCTGGCCACCCTCGGCGGCCAAAATTACATCTTCGTGTCCGACTACGAAAACATGCGCATCAAACAGGTAGGCTATGACAACTGGGCCTCGACGACAGCCCTGCAAATCGGTTCGGGCAGCGGTACCGGCACCAACAATCAAACCAGCGCCAGTTTGACCAGCGCCACCGCCGCGGGCAACAACGCCATTGCGGTCAGCATGCCGTACAGCGGCGACCAGAACGTCAACAATGCCTACAAAGTGGAATACAAACTCTCCAGCGCCAACAGCTGGAGCGTGTTCGTGGCTAACGCCGCCCATGTCTCCAGCCCCTACACCACCACCATCACCGGTCTCAGCGCCGGCGCCAGCTACGATGTGCGCATGACTTACATCGATCCGGACGGCGTCAGCGGGGCCAATCCGCAAACCGTCACCAACGTGACGCTCAGCAGCGGCACCTGCGATGCGCAACCCAAGCAACCCAGCGGCTTGACGGTCGAAGACACCCCCAACGACGATGGTGAATCACTGACGCTGAACTGGACGCCATCCAATTCCGGATGTGTGACTGAGCAGCGCATCTACCGCAAGGATGAGACCACCAACAGCGCCTTCTTGTTGTGGGAGATTCTGCCGGGCAACACCCTCACCACTTATAACGACTTCACGGTGGACATTGGCAGCACCTATTCCTATCGCGTCCGCGCCTATAACGGCAGCCAAGAATCCGGTGACAGTAACACCGCCGGCGCGGCGCCCCTGGATGACGTGCCGCCGGTGGCGCAGACCAACCTGGCAGCCACCGCCGGTAACGGTAAAGTGTTCCTGTCCTGGGAACGCTCCGTCTCCTGGGATGCTTATGAACAACGCATCTATCGCAGCACCAACGGCGGCAATAGTTATTCATTATTGACGTCCCTACAAGACAGCACCGCCACCGACTACATAGACACCAGCGCGAATAACGGCGCAACCTATTTTTATGTCATCGCCGGATTCGACAATTCCGCCGAGTCTAACCCTCGTTCGTCGTCAACCAGCGCCACGCCGCAATCGAACCGCATCGACCCGCCCACCCGTCTGAGCGCACTGGCCGGCGATGCCAGAGTGCAACTCGACTGGACACCGTCCACCAGCGGCGGTATCAGCCAACAACGCATCTATCGCAGCACTACCAGCGGCAGCGGTTATACGCAAGTTGGCACACTCAGCGCCTCGGCCACGAACTACCTGGACACCCGTCTGAGCAACGGCACAACCTATTACTACGTGATACGCGCCTTCAACGGCGCGACGGAATCGGGCAACTCCAATCAAGCCAAGGACACGCCCATCGTCAACGCCAAGCCCGTAGCGCATAACGGCACGCTCAGCGTGCTCGTGGACAGCGCCGCCAACGGCGTGTTGTCGGCGGTCGATGAGAACGGCGAGCCGCTGGTGTACACGATCGTCACTAACGGCACCAACGGCAGCGTTACGCTCACCAACTCCACCACGGGCACCTATCGCTACGTACCCAACGCCGGCGCCACCGGCGCTGATACGTTCACCTTCAAGGTGAACGATGGCAACTCGGATTCGAACGTCGCCACCGTTAGCGTCACGGTCGGCACCACCATGGCCAGCGTGACCTTGAACAGCGGTTGGAATCTCATCTCCATCCCCACCGCCTTGTCGCCCACCAATGACTTCAACAGTCTATTGGTGGACGATCTGGGCACCAATCCCGAGGTCTACACCTGGCCCAGTTACGGCCTCGCCGGTACTTTCGAAGGTTATTACCTGCCGGCCAACAGCGCCACGCCGGGCCGCGCCTATTGGCTGGTGCTGCTCAACGATGGCGTCGTGATCGACGATCAATTCAACGGTGAGAACAGCACGCAATGCGACCCGGCGGTATTCCCCGGCGTGGCCTGCGCGGACGTCGCGCTCAGCCCCGGCGGCAATCTGATCGGCAACCCCTATCAAACGGTCAAGGACTTGCTGCAGCCCGCCCAAGTGAAGGTCTGCAACAGCGACATGACCAACGGCTGCGCAAGCGCCGCCGACTGGAAATCCTTCGCCGAAGCGGTGAGCAACGGCTGGCTGTTGAATACGCTCTACAGTTACAACCCGGCTACGCAAACTTACGAATATGTGCAAAGCGTCGCCGACGGCGCCATCAAAGTGGCCCCGTGGGAAGGCTGGTGGCTGCGCGTCGAAACCAACGACACGCTGACACTGCGCTTTTTTAAATAGCCGACACGTCGTTAACGCATCATGACAACGCGTCGGTTCGAGGAGATGAGTATATGAAGTTGTCCTATCACAGTCTGGCATTGAGCCTGGCCCTCACGCTCACCGCGACTGCGGCCGGCGCCAATGTCGACACTGGCTGGATCGTCAAGATCACCAGCGCGGCCGGCGATTACCGCACCACCGTCACCTTGGGCGCCTACCCTGATGCCAGCGATGCCTACGACGCCAAATACGACGCACCGGTGTTCTCTTCTTTGACTTTGCCACCTTTGTCCGCGCGCTTCCCACATCCAGAATGGGGCCGTAGCGATCGTGACTTCCTGTACGACATACGTTCGCTCACTGAAAAACAGCGATGGTCTTTCGATACCGAATCATCGGAGGAAGCCCTCGTGGGGCGTGATATCAGTCTGTCATGGGACGTTGCCTCCCTGCCCGACGACTATGCTTTGACCTTGACCGACGCGACCACCGGCGAGTCGATCGACATGGGCACACAAGCCAGCTACAGCTATTACAACAGCGGTCCGCGTTCCTTCACCGTCGCGGCACTGCAGCGCGCGCAAACAACCGATGCGGCCTCACCCGCACCGGCTCCGGCCTCGAGCAGTGGCGTAAGCAGCAGCCTAACCAGCAGCAGTGGCAGCGGCGGTGGACCGCTGGATCTGCTCAGCCTATGCGCCATGCTCCTGGCTTGGCCGTTAGCGCGCGCCCGGCGCATTCGATAAGCACCTGTTTATGATTACGACGCCAAGGAAGCGGCGTCTTTCTCCCGTGCAGTGTCACCGCACGGACTTCGCCTGGAGCAAGCGATGAGTTTGCATATGGCATCGAACCGGGAAATAGGAGACTTCTTGCGTTCGGCAACCAGTACTAACCCATAGGCACTATCCTAATATGATGAGGCAATCAGACATGAAAAAAGTATCCATCACCCTGCTCGCCGCTGCCAGCCTGACGCTCGCCGGCGCCGCCTACGCCAAGCAAGACGTGACCAATTGGTCCAAGAGCCTGCCGGAAGGCGCCAACGGCAACCTGACCCCCGCCGGTCAAGCCGTTTACAACCAGGGCCAATACAACAAGCTCGTGAACGAACTGGGCAGTGAAGCTGCGGCACAGGAATACCTTTTGAATCTACCCGAAGGTTACGAACTGAAGTTCAACTTCCCCGCCTCCAAGGAATCTCCGCTGCCGTAATACGGCTCAGTTGTCACGGCACTGACCGTGCAACTATCAAAAAGGGGAACGCATGCGTTCCCCTTTCTTCTCACTACCCACGCAATGGCGCAAGCACTAAGCATGCCTAATCAATCAGTCCTGAGCAGCGGATTAAGCCGCCATCTGGTGAAGTCTGGTTCTCCGCGCGTTACACCAACCAGCCACGGCAGCCCGAAGCAATAGTCAATTTGTTAAAGTACTCGAGCTGTGACCTCGCGCCCAATCACACTCGGCAGGCGTTAGTCTGGCTCCCTGGCGACATCAATCCAATGCGCGTCATTGAAATTACGGGAGCAGCGGTTTGGAATAAACTCTGTCATAACCACCAGAGACCTAACCATTGGAGAACTCGCCATCACCCCATCCATCTCATCCAACGATGCACAACGCTTATCCTTCTTCCGCGAGCTGTGGCCCTTCCTGCGACCTTATCGCCAACAAATCGCGCTGGCCTTCGTGCTGTTATGCCTAGGTTCCGGCACCATTCTGCTGGTGCCGCTGGCCTTTCGTGATCTCATCGACCTCGGCTTCGGTGCCGAGGACAACACCGGACTAGGACTATTTGGGGCGATGAGTTTGGACGGCCACTTCGCCGCCCTGTTCGGCCTGGCGAGTTGCTGGGCCTTGGCGGTGTCGGTGCGCTATTACATGGTGACGTGGGTGGGCGAGCGCGTCACGGCGGATATGCGCAGCGCCGTGTACGCGCGGATGCTGCGCCAAGCGCCGCAATTCTTCGAGACGCTACAAACCGGCGAAGTGTTGTCACGCCTCACCGGCGACACGACGCTTATCCAAACTGTGGTCGGCAGTTCCGTCTCCATGGGACTGCGCAGTTTGTTTCAATTCATCGGCGGCATGATCATGCTCGCCGTCACCAGCTTTTATCTGTTCTCCATCAACCTGGGGCTGATGGCATTGCTAGCACTGCCCATCTTCGTTATCGGCCGCAAACTGCGCGCACTCTCACGCGAGTCGCAAGACAAAATCGCCGACGCCTCGGCCTTGGCGGGCGAAATGCTCAACGCCATGCCCACCGTGCAGGCCTATACCCAAGAACCCCGCGAATCGCAGCGTTTTGCCGACCGCGCCGAAGCCAGTTTCGTCACCGCGATTCGACGCACCCGGGTGCGCGCCGCGTTTACCGCGCTCATCATCACGGCGGTGATGGGCTCCATCATCTTCGTGCTGTGGCTGGGCGCCAACCAAGTGCGCGAGGGCGACATGAGCGGCGGCGAACTCGCCTCATTCATCCTCTATGCCGCCCTGGTCGCCGGGGGCGTGGGCACCCTCGCCGAAGTGTGGGGCGACCTCATGCGCGCGGCCGGCGCCACCGAGCGTTTGTTGGAACTGCTGCGCGCCGAATCCGCCATCATCGAGCCCGCCGCACCGCTGACCTTACCGCACCCGCGAGCCGCGGCGCTGCGCTTCGAGCAGGTCAGCTTCTACTATCCGGCGCGACCGCTCACCGCTGCGCTGCACGACATCGATCTCGATATCCCGCCGGGAGCAACCGTGGCCTTGGTCGGGCCGTCAGGCGCGGGCAAGACCACCCTCTTTCAGCTCTTGCTACGCTTCTATGACGTCTCGGCCGGTTGCATCCGACTCAATGGTCTAGACATCCGCGAATTGGGCTTACGCGACTTACGTGAAAAAATCGCCATCGTGCCCCAAGACCCGGTGATCTTTTCCGCCAACGCCTTGGAGAACATTCGCTACGGCCGCCCGAGTGCCAACGACGAGGAAGTGCTGAGCGCCGCCAGGGCCGCCTTAGTGGATGTCTTCATCGAGCACCTGCCCGAGGGTTATCAAACCTTCCTGGGCGAACGCGGCACCCGCCTCTCCGGTGGTCAGCGCCAGCGCATCGCCATCGCCCGCGCTATCTTGAAGGACGCCCCCCTGTTACTGCTCGATGAAGCCACCAGCGCCCTGGACGCTGAGTCCGAAATCCTCGTGCAACAGGGCCTCAACACCGCCATGCAGGGTCGCACCACCCTAATCATTGCCCACCGCCTCGCCACCGTGCAGAAGGCTCAGCGCATCGTGGTGCTGGAACAGGGTCGTATCGTCGAAACCGGCACACCCGCCGATTTACGCCAACAAAGCGGGCTGTATGCGCGCTTGGCGAGCTTGCAGTTCGAAGTGTGACCTCGTGGAGTATCCCCAACGGGAACCGGGCCGCGCTGTTGGGGGCGAACAATTGACGCACACGACGCAAATGACTCGTGCGTCCCTCATAGAAAGCTATTTCGAACCGAAACATTGAACATGGATCAAGCCAACGCATGCCCTAAGTGTCACTATGTACGCCGTGATCTCGAGTCAACGCCCGCCTGGCAATGCCCGCGTTGTGGCATTGCCTATGACAAGTACACCGCCCAACGAGCGGCGCCCGTCGCTGACAATGCAGACATCAGACCGACCGCGACCAAAAACACAGCTCGCAGGCGTTTCAAAACCATCCGTGTGACCATACTGCTGTTGGTTTTCGTGCTGATCGGCACGGACGCCTTACTCTCCAAACTGCGCAGCACGAGTTGGGAACACCCCCTGCGCGTCGTGGTGTACCCGATCAACGCAGATGGCAGCGCCGCGGCGGCGAAATACCTCGAAAGGCTAGAGGCGGCGCGTTTCGACGGCATCGAACAGTTGGCGAAAGTCGAGGCGACCCGTTATGGCATCAACATCAGCGAGCCTGTCAATATCGTGTTAGCCGAGCCGATAGCTGAGATTCCTCCTCTACCCCCCCGAAACGGCAATCCACTTCAAGTGATGTGGTGGAGCCTGCAACTACGCCTGTGGGCGTATCGCGTCGATCACTACGACGGCCCTCGCCCGCAAGTGCGGGCGTTCGCTCTATACTACGATCCCGAGACTCATCCCGTGTTGGCGCATTCCACGGGCTTGGAAAAGGGCATGATCGGGATCATCCATCTGTTCGCCGCGGAAGACATGACGGGCCAAAACAACATGGTGATGTTCCATGAACTACTCCATACCCTGGGCGCAACGGACAAGTACGATTTGCAGACCAATCAACCCCTCTATCCCGACGGCTACGCCGAGCCAGAACTGCAACCACAACTTCCCCAGCGCAAAGCCGAAGTCATGGGAGGTAGAATACCGCTCTCCCGCACCCGCGCCGACATCCCCGAGCGCCTCGACCTGGTGGTGGTCGGGACTCAGACCGCGAGAGAAATCGGCTGGATTGAATAAGCAGTCAGCTGCGCGTCCCGCGGCGTTCCCGCGGCTATAGAACTCCAACCGACCCATTAACACCGGCTCTCACCCCCCTTTACAGGCGGCTTAGTCTATCCCCCCACTGCGCGCTCCCCGTCTGCAGGAGACACCATCACTTCGTTGAAAGCTCTCTGACATATCCACGCCGCCCCCCACGCTATTCGGATAACTCGCCGATACGCTAGGATGTAACGCCCGGAACAGCGCCGCTCCTCTTGCAAGCGCGGTGACTTATTGCGCCGCGTAAAAAGCAGCCAGGTCGGCGATGTCTTGGTCGCTCAATTTCTTGGCCAACATCGTCATCATGGTTTCTTTACGGGTCCCGTCTTTGAAGGCGTGCAACTGCTCTGCGAGATAGGCTGCCTCTTTGCCCGCCAGGGGCACGCGTCCCTTACCGTCGGCGCCGTGGCAGTTGGCACAGCCGCTGGCCTTGGCCTGGCCTGCTTGCGCATCACCGGCCGCTTGCACGGCGCCGAATGACAGACTCAATGCCAGCGTACCGATCCACAATATTGCTTGATGGCGATTCATGATGATTCCTTTCCTGTTTCAAATAACTTTCGAATAGCGCTGCGCGGCGCGCGCGCGCAGATAGCGGTCGAAGACCATGCATACGTTGCGGATCAGCAAATGGCCGGCCGGCAACACAGTGATGAGATCACCTTCGATTTGGACCAAACCGTCGGCGACCATGGGCGCGAGCTCACCGACTTCCTCAGCGAAGTAATCACGGAAAACAATGCCGAATTGGCGTTCGATACGCGACATCGACAACTCGAAATGACAAATGAGCTGAGTAATTACTTCGCGCCGCAACAAATCATCGTGATCGAGTTTGACGCCGCGAAACACCGGCAAGTGTCCGGCGTCGAGTCGCTCATAATAATCATCGAGCGTCTTCACATTCTGGCTGTAGGTATCGCCCACCATACCGATGGCGGTGATACCCAGGGCGACCAGATCACAGTCGGCATGGGTGGAATAACCTTGGAAATTGCGATACAGCGTACCCTCGCGCTGCGCCACCGCCAATTCGTCGTCGGGCTTGGCGAAGTGGTCCATGCCGATGTAGACATAGCCCGCCTGGGTGAGCTTTTCGATGCTCATTTGCAGGATGTCGAGCTTCTCCGCCGCCGAGGGCAGGTCCTGCTCCTGGATACGCTTTTGCGGCATGAACAGCTCGGGCAAATGGGCATAGTTGAACACCGAGAGCCGATCGGGATCGACGGCGATCACCTGATCCAGGGTGGTGGCGAAACTCTGCTGCGACTGAAACGGCAGACCGTAGATGAGATCTATACTGACCGACTTGAATCCTTCACGCCGCGCCGCGCGCAACGCCGCCAACGTGACCTGTTCCGATTGAATCCGGTTGACGGCCTTCTGCACCGTGGGGTTGAAGTCCTGCACCCCCATGCTGAGACGATTGAATCCCAAACGGCGCAGCAAGGCGATGGAATCCTCGGTGACTTCGCGCGGGTCGATCTCGATGGAGTACTCGCCGCTGTCATCATCGCGCAGCGTGAAGTGCTCCCCGGTTACGCGCATCAGCTCGCTCATTTGCTCGTGACTGATAAAAGTGGGCGTACCGCCCCCCCAGTGGAGTTGGTTCACCGGCCGGCTGCGGTCGAACAACGCGCCTTGCAGGGCGATTTCCTGGTACAGCCGCTCCAGATAGGGCGCAGCACGGGCACGGTTCTTGGTCACCACTTTGTTGCAGCCGCAGTAGAAACATAGCGTGTCGCAGAACGGGATATGGAAGTAGAGCGACAGTGGGCGCGCCTGCGCTCCCACATTGCCGGCCAACGCCACGGCGCGATAATCCGCCTCCGTAAAACCCTCGTCGAACTGCGGCGCGGTGGGATAGGAAGTGTAGCGGGGACCGGATTTGTCGTAGCGGCGGATCAGCGCCGGGTCGAATAGCAAAGTCTGCTGCATGGCTCGCTCCACAAAGTACCCCGATATTGTAGGGGATCTGCCCGCCTAGGGATACCCGCCTTGGGATACTCAGAAAAGATGATAATGGGCTTCCAAGACCGAGCGCGGTGCCAGGAAAACCCCGTGGCCACCGCGTTCGAAATCGGGCCATATGAAAGGCACTTCGGGGTAGTGCTCCAACACCGCCATTTCGCTATTGCCCACTTCCATCACCAGCAGGCCGTCGTCGCTGAGATAATCCGGCGCCTCGCGCAGCAGACGCCGCACGACATCCAAGCCATGCTCCCCTGCCGTCAATCCCAACGCGGGTTCGTGACCGTATTCGGCGGGCAGGTCCTCCATTTCTTCTAGGCTGACATAGGGTGGATTGCTGACGATCAAATCGTAGCGTCGCCCGGCGAGGGCGGAAAACAAATCCGACTGGATGGGGAAAACCTGATCCTCCATATGGTGAGCGGCGACGTTGATACGCGCCACCTCCAGCGCCTCGGGCGACAAATCCACCGCATCCACTTCCGCGGCTGGGAAGGCATGGGCGCAGGCGATGGCGATGCAAGCGCTGCCGGTACACATATCCAATATCCGCCGTGGCGCGACGTCCAACCAAGGTGCGAAGCCATGGGCGATGAGTTCGGCGATGGGCGAACGCGGCACCAGCACGCGTTGATCCACATAGAACTCCCACCCCGCGAACCATGACCTGTGGGTCAAATACGAGGCCGGAATACGCTCCTCGAGACGCCGACGCAGCAGTTCCACCGCATCACGCCGCTCACGGGCGGTCAGTTGGCCGTGAAACAATTCCGAAGCCAGCCCCGGCTCGAGGTGCACGGCGTGCAACACCAGGTGCAGGGCTTCATCTACGGCATTATCGGTACCATGACCGAAACACACCCCCGCTTCGTTCAAACGACTGGCCCCCCACCGCACCAGATCGTTGATCGTGGCGAGCTCCGCCACCGCCTCGTCATAGTCCCTGCTCATACCGCGCTCCAGTCCATGTATTTCACTCATCATAGCAAATCGCCAGACAGTGGTTCGGAACCACACTCTCTTCACGATATACTGTGAGCGCCATTGGGGGGCTCCCTTCTCTACACAAGAAATCAAACCTTGCAGCAGACTAACGCCTTGACTCCCGCACTCATAGGAATATTCAGCCTGGCGCTGTGGCTGATGCTGTTGGCGGCGCCGGCGCACGGCGCCGTCGATATTGACGTGCGCATCAGCGGCGTAAGCGGTGAGCTGCTGGACAACGTGCGCGCCTATTTGAGCATCGAACAGCAAAGAAATGACCCCTCATTGAGCGAAGGAAGAATGCGGCGTTTGCATCGCAAAGCAACTCAGGAAATCCGCCGCGCCCTGGAACCCTACGGTTACTACAGCGTCGAGGTGGATGCTGCACTCACCCATACGGAAAATCGCTGGCAGGCGGCTTATCGCGTTGACCTGGGGCCGCCGGTGCGGGTCAACCGCATGGATGTGCAACTCACCGGCACAGGCACCGAGGATGCCGAGTTCACCCAGTTACTGGCCGCACTGCCCTTGCGTGCAGGCGATGTACTGGAACACCGCCGATATGAGAATATCAAAGCCGCCTTGCAACGTCTGGCAGCGGAACGCGGCTACTTCGAATTCCGTCTCTTGGCGCATGAAGTACGCGTGGAAGTCGAAGCAAATACCGCCGAGGTTACGCTGCATGCGGATACCGGCCCGCGTTATCGCTTCGGGCAGGTCAACTTCCACCAAGATGTGCTGCGTCCACAACTGTTAGCCCGCTACGTCACGTTCAAGCCTGGCGAGCCCTACCACACTAATGCCTTGTTGAACCTGCAAACCGCTTTGTTCGACAGCGACTATTTCAGCAATGTAGAAATCGATCCGCGCAGCAAGGAGGCGGTAGACGAGGAAGTGCCCATCGATGTCACGCTGACGCCGCGCCCCCAACATCGCTACAGCGTCGGCGCGGGTTACGGTACCGACACTGGTCCACGCGCGCGCCTGGGCTGGGATAATCGCCGTATCAACCAACGCGGTCACCGCTTCGGCGCTGAATATCGCATTTCCGAGATTCGTGAAAGTCTGGGCACGCGCTACCGTATTCCCATTCGGGACCCGCGCACCGACGAAGTGGCCGTCACCACCAGTTGGACGGACGATCACCCCGACATCAGCTCTAGCGAAATCTTCCTAGTCGGTGTGAGCCGCACCCTGGGCCGAAGCTCGGGTTGGCTCGAATCAATCTATCTCAATTACCAAACCGAGCGATTTTCTGTCGGTGGCGAACCAACCGACCAGGTGAAGTTGTTGATGCCCGGTATCACCTACGCCAAAGTGGTGGCCGATAACCGCGTCTATCCGTTGCGCGGCTGGCGCTTATGGCTGGATACACGGGGCGCACATCCGGACGTCGTCTCCGACGTCAAATTTTTGCAACTGCGCGGTCAGGCAAAATGGATACAGCGGCTCTACGACAACGGCCGACTCCTGCTGCGCGGGAATGTCGGCAGCACTTATTTCACCGACGCAGATGAGTTACCCGCATCACTGCGCTTCTTCGCCGGCGGCGATCAAAGCGTGCGCGGCTACGCTTACAACAGCCTGGGCCCCAATGACCCGACGACAGGCCGCGTAGTCGGCGGGGACTATTTGTTGGTTGGCAGCGTCGAAGTCGAACACCGTTTCACGGAAAAATTCAGTGGTGCCCTGTTCTTCGACAAGGGCAATGCGCTCGACGATTTCAGCGATGCGTTGATGGAAGGTGCCGGCTTCGGCGTGCGTTGGCGCTCTCCCATCGGCCCCATCCGTCTCGACATCGCCTGGGCGCTCAGCACACCCGGCACACCGGTGCGTTTGCACCTCAGCGTGGGGCCGGATTTATGAAGCGGCTCATGAAATGGTTGCTGCGCGTGCTGGCCGGGCTGGTCTCGGCTTGCGCCGCCATCGTGCTGGTTTTCGCCGCACTCATCAATACCCAATGGGGCTTGCATTGGAGCTACGGTATTCTAAGTGTCATCGTGCCCGGCACACTCACCATCACGGACATGCAAGGCCGCCTCTCCGGCCCTTTGATGCTCTCCGGCGTGGAGTACCAGAACGACGATTTCACACTCAAGATTCAGCACTTTCAGTTGGATTGGGTTGCTGCGGCGCTGTTCGACGGCACGCTGCACATCGAGCATTTGCAAGTCATCGGCATGGATGTCCAGAGTACCGCGACCACTGTGGAGGAGGCACCCCGCCCCATAGAGCTTCCCGACATTACACTCCCGGTGAATATCATCGTCGACCACGCCACACTGATGGAATTCACCGCGACATCGCCAGCCCAAGCCGAGCCGCTGCGCTTGGATGCCCTCATCTTGAGCGCCTACACGCGCAACGACACGCTCAATGTCAATAATCTACACATCGCCACCACCTCTTACACCGCGGACATGAACGGATTCATCACCCCAGCCGGGGTATATCCCTTTGAACTGCGCATCGACTGGTCGCTGCCCCAATCCCCGCTCGGTCGGGTGGCGGGCCATGGCCGGATGCATGGCAATGTACGACGCATCGCCTTCGAACATGAATTAGCTGAACCCAGTCGTGTTGCGGCGCGCGGCATCATCACCGAGCCGCTCACCGAGTTGGCTTGGAAGGGCGACCTGATTATTCCGGCCACCTCATTGCAAGGGCTGCGCGCTGACTGGCCTGCGCTGCAGGTTGCCGTGACGGCCAAGGCAAGCGGTGATCTGCACAGTGCCGCAGTGCAAGGCACGTCGCACACCGTTCTACCAACACTCACGCTTGCACAGCGTTTCGACGCCCACTTCGAACGAAACACGCTCACGTTGCGCGAACTGATCATCAGCACGCCGCAACAACCCGGCCAATTGCGGGTGAAGGGCGACGTGCGCTTCGAGGCAGAACCCGTCATGCAACTCAAGGCCGACTGGCAACAACTGCGCTGGCCGTTGGAGGGCCTGGCACAGGTACAAAGCGACAGCGGTCACGCGCGCATCGAGGGCACCCCGCAGTCCTACGACATAACCAGCACCGCACGGGTCAGCGGACCACACATCCCCACGGGTGAGTGGGCACTCAGCGGACACGGCAACGAGCGCGAACTCGATGTGGTGAGCCTGGAAGGCACCGTGCTTGACGGCAAGCTCAGGGCACAAGCTAGCATACAGTGGCTGCCGCAATTGCAGTGGGTGGCGCAGGTCAGCGGCGAGCGGCTTAACCCCGGTACGCAATGGCCCGATTGGCCAGGGCGACTACACTTGAGCGCGCAGAGCGCGGGATCGATCGACGAATCGGGACTGCACCTGTCGGCGGATATCAACACGCTGCATGGTCAGTTCAAGGGTTACCCCCTGGATGCCGGCTTGCGTCTGATCATGAATCAACACCAAGTGGAACTGCAGGACTTACACATCGCATTGGGTGACAATCAATTGCACGGCACTGGTGTAATGAACGATCAGTGGCTCATGGATTGGGAATTCAATGCGAAGCAACTAGCACAATTAATCCCAGAATTGGGCGGCGCGGCCCGGGGTAGCGGCCAGTTACGCGGCAACCGTGATGCACCTATCGTGATCATGAGCGCAGCCGGTGAAGGACTGACATACCAAGAACAACGCATCGAAGAGCTGACCCTCAGCGCCGCGGTGGATGTCACCGATGCAACGCCATCCACGGTAATCATAGAAGCGAGCGGCCTGCAACTGAACGATCAACGCGTCACGGGGCTGACCTTGCGCGGCGACGGAACCACCGCTCAACATAGCTTGCACGCCACCTTGAACCTTGAGCCAGCCGCGCTGGACTTGAATATCACGGGGAAATATCACCAAGATCAGTGGCGGGGAGAGATTGAAACACTGGATCTACGCACCCGCGATGTCGGGCAGTGGCGACTCGCAGCACCCACGCTGGCCGCCGTTGCCAAGGATACCTTGCATCTCGGGCCATTGTGTCTACAGGAACAACGCGCCGAACTCTGCGTGCAGGGTGGCTGGACCGTCATCGGGGGTTGGGCCGCACACGCCCAGGCCGAACGCATACCGTTGCGCTGGGTGGCGCCGCTGTTACCGGAAAATACTACCCTGGAAGGCGAGATCATGGCGGTACTCAGCGCCGCACAAGCGCCCGGGTCGCTCCTCACCGCCCATCTCACCGCCCAGGCCAGCCCTGGAGCGTTGTCCTTCGCGCCCGATCAACAAGAACCGGTCGAGGTCGCCTACACCGACGCGCAACTGGTGGCGCGCGCCAACCCACATGCGGTGCTTGCCGACCTGGAAATGCCCTTGCGTAACGGCGGCACTCTCATCGCCAATCTTTCTGTGCCGCGCCGTGAACTGCCCGGCCTACTGCACAGCGAGCTGGCCCCCCAAACCGCCCTGCAAGGTCATGCGCGGGTGGTGTTGCCGGACCTCAGCCTGTTGCCGGCTTTCCTACCCGGGGTCGAAAACACCCGCGGCAGCCTGAGTGGCGCCTTGCGCCTCAAAGGGAGTGTGCGTGATCCCAAGGTGACCGGTCAGATCAACTTAAGCGAGGGCAGCCTGTCTCTCCCCGGCTTGGGTATCAACATCGACACTATCAGCGCCGAAGTTGTGAGCGATGAACAAGGTCGCCTCCAACTCCAGGCACAAGGGCGCTCAGGCAATCTTGTCACCCTGCAAGGCAGTGCCTTCCTTGAAAGCGGCAAGGGATGGCAGGCGGATGTGAGTATGCGCGGTGAAAACGTCGAGGTGGTCCACACGCCGGAATATCACGCTCTAGTCAGCCCCGACATGCGCATCAAGGTGCGGGGTACACGCATCGACTTGGCGGGCGATCTCGTCATCCCCGAAGCCAATATACGACCGCGTGATTTAGGTGGCGCGGCGCATGCTTCCGATGATGTCATCGTGAGTAGCGAGGAAGCCCTCTCGTCCACGGCCACACGCTGGCAAGTACATAGCCAAGTACGCGTTCGCCTCGGTGATTTCGTGCGTTTTAATGGCTTCGGCTTACGCGCCCGGCTCGGTGGCGAGGTGATGTTGCTCGATGCACCGTTACAACCCACTACGGCGCGAGGTGAACTGCGTGTCGATGAGGGTGAGTATCGCGCCTATGGACAGAAACTCACCGTCGAGCGGGGACGCCTGCTCTTCTTCGGCGGACCGGTGGACAACCCCGGCCTGGACGTGCGCGCCGTGCGCTATATACCCGAACACAATGTGGCAGCCGGCGTAATGGTACGCGGACCCATCAAAGCACCACAGATCACTATTTTCTCCGATCCCGCGATGGCCGAAACGGACGCCCTGTCGTTCATGCTCATCGGTCGCCCCATGAATCAGGCCTCCAGCGCAGAAGGTCAACAGCTCTATGGTGCGGCCACGTCACTGGGACTCGCCGGCGGCAGCATGTTGGCCACACAAATCGGCCGTCGGTTCGGTATTGAGGATGTGCGCGTCGAATCGGGCGGCGGTTTCGGCGAAGGCGCACTGGTGATTCGTCACTACCTCTCACCCAGCCTTTACATCAGCTACGGCATTGGCTTATTCGAACACTTCAATGTGTTCTTGATGCGCTATCAAATCAGCAGACTTTGGGCACTGGAAGCCGAAACCGGTGTCAATAGCGGCGCCGATATCATTTATACGCTGGAGCGTGATTGAAGCGGCGTTACTCAACACGCAGATAAGCATCGAATAAATGTTCGAGCTCCTGCAACGACTCTTCGACGGTGTAGGGGATGGTCTTGGCGAATAGATCCAACAACACTATGGCGTTCACCGCCGCGTCCTCGACGCTGGCTGCACGCACGCGGTTCGCCAACGCCGTATTGATCAACTGCAGGTTTTTGTAGATGGCGCTCAGACCCGACAGCGACATATCGGCTGGCGCGTCGCGCTGAGAAAGGAAATATTGTGCCAACAGGTACATCGACGCGGCCCGATACACCGTCTCATCCTCACTGGCCAACGGCAGATGAAAACGCGCCATGGGTTTGAGATATTCGGTGTGCGGGCAACCGCTGGTCGCCATCACCAAGCCCAACAACGAGCTCATTGCCCGTTGCATGGTCGTAGACTGGGCGACCTGTCGTTCCGGAGTCAACACCTGCACATCCACGCTATCATGTGATTGCAACTCCTTGCTCATTTCCAACAGCGGCGTCAGCCGCACGGCTACTGGGCAGTGCGCATGTTGTTCCACTTTCAAGGGACAATTACTGCATTGCTGGAAACCCAACTCAGTCCATGTCGGCGGTGCGGTCTGCTGTGCATCAACCGGCATCAAGCTAACAGAATCTAGCTCCACCGTGTAGCTACGGCGAGTATCATCAGCGAGTTGAAAATGATAGGTAATAACCAGTGACATAGTATCTGACCCGTTAACGTATGACCTGTGAGCCCAACACACGCAGCACTTCCTCCGGCGTAGTAAGACCTGCGTTCACCTTGGCCCAACTATCCTCCAACAACGAGCCCGTACCCGCTCGTGCCGCCATACGACCGATCTCCAACACACTGGCGCCACCGCCGATCAAATCCAGCATTTCAACGTTGGGCACTAAGACCTCAAAAATCGGTATCCTGCCGCGATAACCCGTCTCAGCGCATTTTGTACAACCCCGCCCATGGAATGTCCGCGTCTTGGTTGGTTCGAACAAGGGGCCCAAGCGGCGCATCACATCAACGGTCGGCGCAACCGGCTCCTTGCACTCATCGCAGATACTGCGTATCAGGCGCTGAGCGATGATACCCTGCAATGCCGACGCCAACACATAAGGCTTGAGCCCCAAGTCCAGCAGGCGCGCGATAGTGGCGACCGCCGAATTAGTATGCAACGTCGAGAACACCAAATGGCCAGTCATGGCAGCATCAAAAGCCACTTCGGCCGTTTCGGTATCGCGAATTTCCCCCAACAATAGTACGTCCGGATCCTGCCGCAAGATTGCCCGCAGCACCGTCGCAAAACTGACTCCTATTCGCTCCTTTACATGCACCTGACCGGCCATATCCAAGTAGTACTCGACGGGATCTTCTAAGGTGACATAGTTCTTACCTGAAGAGGCATCGTGCTGTAATAGCGAATACAACGTCGTTGTCTTGCCACTACCGGTCGGACCCGTTGCAAGGATGATCCCCTGCGGTTGCGAAACGATATGCCTAACCTTGGTCAGGTCCGCATCGCAAAAGCCCAATTCTTCGAGTCTATGAATAGAGGAATTACGGTCGAGAATACGCATCACCAACTTCTCACCGTTCACAGTCGGCAAGGTTGATATGCGCAGATCGACGATACGCATGGGCGTTTTCACCGTGATGCGGCCGTCCTGGGGCCTTCTACGCTCGGCGATATCCAACTCTGCCATGATCTTGATGCGCGACACTAGGGACGGATAAAGATTATGCGGAACGTGAATCTTATCCGACAACACGCCGTCTATCCGCAAACGAACGACCACATGCTTCGCACGCGGCTGTATATGAATATCACTGGCGCCTAGACGTAACGCTTCAAGAAGGATGGCATTGACGAGTCGAATGGCGGGCGGATCGTCAGTACTATGTAGTAGATCTTCCAGAGAGGAATCGTCTTCCTCCTCGATGACCACCTCAATCGTATCGAGAGGATCCCCACCTGATGCGCTTGCTTCCAGCTCATCGATTCCGTGTATTTCACCATCACCATAAACGTCATCAACTTTGGCCAAAATCTCCGCCACGTTGGCCATGACAGTCTGTACTTCAAGACCGGTCGCAAAGCGTAGATCATCAACTAGTCCGGTATCGAGGGGATCGGCGACGGCGAGCATGAGTGAGCGCCCTTCAACCTTCAAAGGAAGAACGAGCTGCTTTTCACAAAAACTTCGGGGCAGGATTTCCTTAGCAACTTGTTCTACGCGAAATTCATTCAGTAATACTTCATCAACCAGCAGATCATTCTTAAGTATCTTTCTGATGGCTTTCTCATCCACCCACCCTTTATCCAGTAACACCTGGATCATCGGCCCTTTCTTGGTCTGTTGGACCTTGTATAATTCTTGTACTTGCTGTTGATTGAGCAAGTTCTTCTTGTGCAACATGATGGCAAGCTGGCTACGGTTGGCCACGGATATTTTGGAAAGAGTCTGTATCTCTTTAGATTTTTTTGAATTATCCTGTTGCAATGCGCGGTTACGCTGAATAAGGTCGTACTTTTCCAGCCCTAAAGCCACAGTGACTCTGAGATCGTCATCGTTCCAAGGCTTGAGTATGAACTTAAAGACCGCCCCTTCATTGATTGCGCCCATCACAGCTGAAGTGTCTGCATGACCCGTAAGCATGATACGGATCATGTCAGGATGCATATTTTTCGCCCTCTTAAGCAATTCCGCGCCATTCATGCCCGGCATCTTGTAATCAGAGATCATAAGATGGAAGTGCTGCTTGGAAAGGTGTTCTAACGCTTCGTTACCATTCTCCGCCGTCGATATTTCGTAATTTTCTTGTCGAAATACCCTGCGCAATGCTTTCACGACATTGACATCGTCATCGACCAGCAACATCTTGTAAGCGCTAGGCTTGCTTTCAAGCGTACTTTCGCCGCTTTCTTCACCGGTGCCGGTGAATAAGGAGGCGAAGCGCGACATCTTAGGCCGCCTTAATCAATGGAATAACAATAGTGAAGGTGGTACCGCTACCCACAACACTATCGACCAGCAACTTACCACCATGGGACTTGACTACGTCATTGCATACTGTCAAGCCCAGCCCGGTCCCTACTCCTACATCTTTGGTAGTAAAGAATGGATCAAAAATGCGAGGCAACACATCCTCAGGTATCCCCGGCCCATTATCCTTAATATTCACCTGCAGTTCGCTGTTCTGTGAACTCGACGCGATATCAATGCATCCTATGCCATCCATGGCCTGCGCCGCGTTGATAATCAAATTTAAAAAGACCTGGCCTAGCGCCCCGGCATCACACAGCACACTGGGAACGGGCTGCAACTTCAATTTCAATTCTCCACTGCCCATTTTCGGTTTTGCCACCGAACACACTTTACGCAACACCTCATTAAGGTCGGCATATTCCTTGCCAATACTATCTGCGCGCGAGAATCCCTTAAGGTCTCCCACAATCTTCGCAACCCTTCTGGATCCATCCAAGCTCTCCTTGACCAACAGCGCAAAATCCTCTACCACATAATCCATGTCTTGTTGACTCCACTCGGCCGACAGCTCCTCATAGGTGGCCTTACTTTTCAACAAGGCTGCATAGTTTTGCAGTTTTTCTACGTATCCTTGCGCGGTTGACATATTGCTCTGGATGAAGCCAATCGGCGTATTGATTTCATGCGCCACCCCTGAAGCGAGCTGACCCACCGACGCCATCTTTTCCGCTTGATATAGTTGCCGCTGCGCATTCTCTATTGTGTCGACTTGCTCCGCCACGCGCCTTTCCAATGAGTCGGACAGCTCACGGTATTTGCGTTCCGACTCCTTCAGTTCATCATGGCGTCGCTGCAACTCATCATAATCCGCCTGCACTATTCTCAAGTGCATTTCCGAAGCAATCTTGTAGCGATAATTGCACTTCAGTATCGCCATAAACAGTACCGCCGCCGCGTTATTGATCTCAGCCGATGCCGTAGACGCGCAAATGCTCCCTATGGGCTCCAAATCAACGCTGATCGGGGCGCCCTTATCCGTGCCGTCCAGTACTTTGCCCGCTACTAAGTCATCGCCTTCATTCAGCAGCGCAAACTCCAGCCCTGTCAACACGCCTAATGACCTCAGAAGCTTATCGACATCAACCCCACTTAGCAGCTCTTCGAGATCGAATGAGTGATCCAAGTCTATTTGCGGTAGTCTTTCGCTGATATTGCCGCTCATTCACTTAAGCCTCCCATGACAGATTCCAAAAAAAGTGCTTCATTCGTACCATGATCGCTCAATAGTGCGTACTTATCGTTCAGATCCGCATAGACTATGCGCAATAGTTCGTTGAACGTTTCCCCTACACCCATGCCTGAAAGTGCACTGCTGTAGACGACCTTCCAAGGCGTCCTCGACCAACGCTTTTCCACTTCCTCTTCAGATACAATATTGGGCATGTCACGTTTGTTAAACTGAACGACTAGTGGAAGCCGGTCGAAGTCCAGGCCCACGCGTTGAGCGTTTTCCGCCAAGTTGTTAAATGACTCCGCGTTATTGACCCCCTGCGTGCTTTGGGAGTCGGCCACGAACACCACACCATCCGCCCGTGACAATACCGCCTTACGCGTGCTGTCGTGCGCCACCTGCCCAGGAACCGTGTATAGCTTGAATTTGATCAATAGTCCGCTGGGAGCTCTAAAACCGACGGGCAGCAAATCGAAGAACAGTGTTCTGTCATTCTGCGTCTCTAGAGTCATCATCTCGCCCTTCAATTCAGGGCTTAGCACATCATGCAGTCGAATCAAGTTAGTGGTCTTACCACTGAGGGCGGGCCCGTAATAAACCAGCTTGACAGTCAGTTTAAGCTTCTTTTCGTCCAATTCAGCCATGATTGCTTATCACTGACGACTCACATGTACGGTCAACAGTTCATTAACCAGCTTTTCGAAGGTCACTATTTTCTTAATCAGCTTGGCATCCAAGCTGATACCTTTTGACAGCAATAGTATTCCGTCCTTCGCCACCAAGTCCCGTGCAAGCACCATCCCCTCTTTCATTTGCGATGATGGAACGGCTAACTCATCACTTTCATCCTCGCTGGTATCATTATTCATGAAGGCCATAAACTGTTTCACGAGCTCCGGGTCGTAGTACCTGGCGGCGCGTGATTTGATCCAGGCTAGGGCTTCTGTATCAGAATAGTTCTTGCCGTCCACCGTGCCGAGCTGAAGACTGTCGTAGTCATTGACGATAGAAAGTACCCTAGCACCGACCGGTATTGCATCGCCGGCCAAACGGCCTGGGTAGCCACTGCCATCATATCGTTCATGGTGACTGTGTATGATATGTCCGGCGCCTTGCAGCGGATCCAACGCCATCAAAACACCTTGAGCGATAACGGGGTGTTTGCTCACTTCATCTAGTTCGGTCGCGCTCAAAGACTCTATGGGCTTGACTAACAGCTCATCTCGTAGCGCAATCTTTCCTATGTCGTGCAATATCCCAGCATAGAGAATATCTTGCGCATCATGCTCGCCCATACCGATATGCATCGCAAAGCGCTGCGACAAATCCCCCACCCTACGGGCATGGCCTGCCAATCCAGGCTCTCTAGCTTCAATGAGATTGGCGAAAACCTTAATCGCCAGAGCATAACTTTCCTTCAGTGAATTATGCGCTGCATCGAGAAACCCCATGGCCTGTTCCAACTCGTTGGTCCGCTCGGTAACCTTATCTTCGAGACGAGAATTGAGTTCCATCAGTTGTTCGTTCTGCTGATAAGTCAGCTTCTCTAATCGGCGTCTTTCCTGTTCGAGGTATTTTGTCTCCAGTCCTGCCTTGATGGTGAGTTTTAGGTCGTTATCTTCCCAGGGCTTGGAAACGTAACGATATATTCCACCTTTGTTGACTGCATTGACGGTTGAAGTCAAATCCGCTTGCCCCGTGAGCAGTATGCGCACCGTATTCGGCCAACGCTGAGTCACTTTCTCTAGGAATGCTGCGCCATCCATTTCCGGCATACGCATGTCGGAGATCACCACATCAACCGCATTTTCTTCCAAAACCCACAACCCATCCTTGCCGCTTTGGGCTGTATGAATTTGATAACCCGCCGAGCGGAACAAGCGCTTCAACGCGGAAAGTATGTTCGGCTCGTCATCGACGCAGAGTATCGTAGCCTTAGTCGGATCGAAGCCCGCCATGCCGGTTGATCTTGTTTCCATCATGAGGCCCTCAAACTAACATTCACGTCAGAAACGCCTTCATCGAGATGATCGCCGTCAC
>CALZJG010000115.1 GCA_945787555.1 uncultured Chromatiaceae bacterium
AGCCAAGAGCCGTCAAACGACGACCTAAACCATATCCATTGCTAACCAAATCACGGCAGATCGCCAGGGAGGATGTTCGGAAATACGGTCATCCTAAGAAGCTTAAGTAAGTGGCATTCGACACTGGGTCCTTTATCCCCACAGACCGCATGAAACGTTGGAACTCGCGAGTGTGAATTTCAGTGCCCCGATCGATACAATTTATGAAGGAGTGTCACGCGATTCAACCGCATGATCGTCACCCGCGACAAGCATGCGGCGCAATCCATCTCTTAAAGACGTCTGAGCGCACCAACCGATGTCCCGTTGCAGCTTATTCGAAGAATAGCAGGCCGACCCAAGCAACCTACTAAGCACTTCCGAATTGAAGGGGGATCGCCGTCTCATAGCCCGGCCCAATAAATCTCCAAGCACCGCACCGCCTCCCAGAACACTCAGAGGGACAGCCCACCGACAGGCCTTCATTCCCATTACTTCACGGATAGCTTGATATATTTGCCTTCCTGAGTAAGGCGTCGGATCAGCCACGATATAAGTTTTGCCGGCTGCTCTTTCTTCCTGGGCAGCAAGCCGCATCGCAGACACCACATCATCGACATAGACCAGCGATCGCCGATTCCCCGTCTCTGGAAGAGGCGGGAAAATACCCCGTCGAATCATTCTAATCATGCGTTCTAGGTTCCCCCGTCCACCCGGGCCATAAGCCATCGCCAAACGCAGATTCACCACATGCATGCCATATTTCGAACCGGCTTCCTGCACCGCCTCTTCTGCTGCGCGTTTAGATTTCCCATAGACGGATAACGGCGGTAATGGCCAGCTTTCATCGACACACTGCTCACCGGGTTCACCCATGGCTTTTACGCTGGACAAGAATATAAAGCGCTTAACCCCAGCTCGCCCGGCCGCATCAACCAAGTTGTGCGTAGCCTCGAAATTGATCCGCATATGTTTCAATGCCACCGCCACATCATGTTCATTCCATGCATGAGCGAATCCGGCGCAGTGATAGACCGTATCGACATCTTCACAAATCTCTGACAGCGCACCTACATTGGAAAGGGCAAGATCAATCACAGTCGTAGACATATCTATGAGCGGGCGTCGCGACAATATGCGTAGCGACTCCGATCCCAGCGAGGCACACAGTCGGCGGCCAATAAAACCAGAGCCGCCCGTCACTAACTGCATCATAGCATCTCGCCCGATTACGCTCAGCGCGCCAACACGTCTTGATATAACGCAAAAGTCCTTTTCCCCATTGCCTCCAAAGAAAAGGCTGCAAGCGCCCGCTCACGGGCTTGCGTTCCGAGCGACGTCCGTAATTCAGAATTTACCAGCAAACTATTCAGCGCCTCTGCCAATGCCGCCACATCTCCAGGTGGCACCGTAATACCAGTTACACCATCCTGGTTCACGAAATCCACTCCATTGTTTAAGCGAGTACTGACAACCGGTTTTCCGCAGGCCATCGCCTCAACTTGCACAATGCCAAATGCCTCGGCGGTCGAAACAGCCGGTAGGCAGAATACATCACAGGCCTGATAATATGCAGGCAATTCTTCCTCTTCCAACAAACCTAGAAAATGAACTCGATCAGCTACCCCCTGTGACCGTGCTAGTCCTTTCCACTGATCCGTCAGCGGCCCGGCACCACCTATCAACAGCTGAGCCGTTGGATCAATGTACTTCATGGCCTCGATCAGCACATCGAAGCCCTTGTAATAAACATGGCGCCCGAGTGCAAAAACCCGCTTACCAGGAAAACGCCTACGCACCTGATCAGCGACGGTGTTGGGAGTGAGGAATCTGCTCAAGTCAAAACCGAAAGGGATGACCCGGAATCGACTCCGGTCCGCGACACGTGATAGTTCCGCCGAACTTTCAATATGCGCGGGCGTAGGCACAACAATCGCGGCCGCTTTGGCGAGAGCGCGCCGTAGAAAAGGCCGATAGAATCCCAGCAGAGTCCGCTGCCGCACTACATCGGCATGCCAGGTAACAATGCGCGGAATCGTCGCCGGCAACATCATGGATGCAAGATGTGACATCGGATCCGGGAAATGCAGGTGAATCAAGTCAAAATTGTACTCTCTGTGGAGGCGGCGAGCCTCTGTGATCAGGCTAGGCGAAATAGCCAGACTACCATCTATGTTAAGACTAGGCTTGCGAATAACAGGGAAGCCGTGGAGCGATAACCGAGTGCCCTGGACGTCACGACTCGGCACCAGATGAATAAACTCCACTTGGCCCACCAGCGAGGCGAACAGATGCTCGATATGCCGTTGCATACCTCCGGGAATATCATCGTAAAAACGGCCGAAGCAGAGAACTCGCATTCTATATTCCGCAGATCAACTCACTTTCGCCCTTACGTGTGGTTACGCAGCAAGTACCCCTGGTCAATGTTTCACTTCGCATTCGAGAGCAATGTCCTGAAAAAGCATCGAACCAACATGCAACCGCATTCAAATCAACCAACGATTGATTTGAACCACACCGCGTAAGGCTGCGCCACCCACCACTTCAAAGGGACCCGCCCATAGTATTTACGAACGACCTTCATCGCCTCCTGATAATGTCTGCGGCGAAGGGTTCTTGTCTTCGTATCCTGGTGCTCTCGATTAACCGCTACGAAATTGTCCACAAAATGCAATGGGCCGATCTGCTTGAACAACCGCCACCACAAGTCATAGTCCATCACCATGTGGAGGTTTTCATCTACACCTCCCACAGCCTCCCAGGCCGTGCGACGAACCAAGGTTGCAGGCTGTGAAATTATGCAGCGCATAGCAAGGCGGTGTTCGTTGAAGGGTTCCACCCAGACTGGGCGTCGCCGTCCAGAACTCTGCATTACATTCCATGATCGCCCATAGACTGCAGGTGCCTCCGGATGCTTTTCCAACTCAGCCAGAAGTTTTGTCAAACCGGATGGCAAGAACCAGTCATCACTATTAAGCCAACACACATAGGGAGCTCGACCCTGCGCAATACCCTCGTTGATTGCCGCGGCCTGGCCATCATCGGCGTGACTACGCCATCCAGCCAATCGATATTCCCACTTGCGAATAACCTCCAACGAGTTATCTTTCGATCCGCCGTCCAGCACAAAAACCTCAACAGGAACCTCTTGCTGGAAAACCGAAGTCAGAGCGTCATCGAGAAAGCGGCCCTGATTAAAAGACGGAATAGCTATCGTCACCAATGGCGTTGTCATGCTTTATGCGTCACATTTGGTCAAAAAATCAGCATAAGTCTTGGCAATCCCTTCGCCTAACGAGGTTCTTGCCTGCCAACCCAATTCACGAATACGCTCAACATCCAATAGCTTGCGTGGGGTCCCGTCAGGTTTTCGGGGATCAAACACTATTTTGCCGTGAAAGCCGACAACCTTCATTACTGTCTCCGCCAACTCGCGAATCGTTACGTCCTTGCCGGTGCCGATGTTGAACATGCCATCGCTGATGCCTTGCTCCATCAAGAAAACACAGGCATCAGCCATATCGTCAACATACAAAAACTCCCGCATTGGTTTTCCGGAACCCCAGACTACTAACTCATTGTCACCTCGAACCTTGGCTTCATGCGCCTTTCGAATCAGTGCCGGCAGCACATGGCTATTGTTCAAATCGTAGTGATCGTTGGGTCCGTACAAGTTGGTTGGCATGACTGAAACATATTGAGCACCGAACTGCCGGTTATAGCTCTCGCACAGTTTGATGCCAGCAATCTTGGCGATGGCGTAAGGCTCGTTCGTCTCTTCCAGCGGTCCGGTCAGCAAATACTCCTCCTTCATCGGCTGTGGACAATCACGAGGATAAATACAGCTTGACCCCAAGAATAGCAATCTCTTAACGCCCGCCTGCCAGGCCGCGTGCACGATGTTAGCCTCGATCATTATGTTCTGATAAATGAAGTCCGCCCGATAGGTCTTATTGGCGTGGATGCCACCAACCTTCCCTGCTGCCAAAATGATGTACTGTGGCCTTTCTTGTAGTAGGAATTCGGCAACGGCAGCTTGGTTAGTCAGATCCAATTCACTGTGAGTACGAGAGACCAGATTCACATAGCCCACAGCAGACAACCGGCGTTCAATTGCCGATCCGACCATACCTCTGTGACCGGCAATATATATCTTGGTACCTTTATCCATTGCAGGCTTACTCATGATGGTCATATGCGGAATAACCATGCCTCTTCACCAGCTCATCGCGCTCGGCCGCTTTCAAGTCTTCCCGCATCATTTCTGACACCAGCTCTTTAAAGGTGATCTTGGGTATCCAACCCAGCTTTTCTTTCGCCTTGGATGCGTCACCCAACAGCGTTTCTACCTCCGCCGGTCGGAAGTAGCGAGGATCCACGGCCACAATGCATTTTCCGTTCTCATCATACCCCTTCTCCCCGATGCCCTCGCCTTTCCAGTTGATTGCCAGTCCAACTTCCTGCGCTGCTGCATCGACAAATTCACGCACACTGTATTGCACGCCGGTTGCAATTACAAAATCCTCCGGCCGTTCTTGCTGCAACATGAGCCACTGCATTTCGACGTAATCCTTGGCATGGCCCCAGTCGCGTTTGGCGTCAAGGTTGCCCAAATACAGGCATTCCTGCAGTCCGAGCTTGATGCGGGCCAAGGCACGGGTAATTTTGCGCGTAACAAACGTTTCGCCGCGAATGGGGCTTTCATGATTGAACAAGATCCCGTTACAGGCGTAGAAACCATAAGCCTCACGGTAATTAACCGTGATCCAATACGCGTAGAGTTTGGCAACGGCATAGGGCGATCTTGGGTAAAACGGGGTGGTTTCCCTTTGCGGGATCTCCTGTACTAGCCCGTATAGCTCTGACGTTGACGCTTGATAAAACCTCGTCTTCTTTTCCAGTCCCAAAATGCGAATTGCTTCCAGAATACGCAGCGGCCCCAATGCATCCGAGTTAGCCGTGTATTCAGGCTCTTCGAAAGAAACTGCTACGTGTGATTGTGCCGCCAAATTGTAAATCTCATCTGGCTGCACCTGCTGGATGATGCGGACCAAACTGGATGAATCAGTCATGTCACCATAGTGCAGGACAAAGCGACGATCTTTTTCGTGTGGATCTTGATAGAGGTGATCGATGCGATCCGTATTAAAAAGCGAAGAACGGCGTTTGATGCCGTGCACTTCATAACCTTTGCTCAACAGCAATTCCGCCAAATAGGCACCATCTTGGCCCGTTACCCCGGTGATCAAAGCAACCTTTTTCATCACGTTCCTTTTAAACTAGTTAACACAGAAAACACTAGACATACGACTGGCGCTCTATTAGTTACTCGTTACCATGCTCAAAGGCGGTGCATGGCGCGATAACTCAAGTTTATCCGTTTCAAAACGGAGTCTTCATAACACCGTGCCATGCAGACGAATGTGGCGCACTCACCGCAATGGCACCGTACAGTTGATATTGCCAAACCAGGCGTAGTCGTCCTGAACTAAGACGAACTCGGCAACAAGAGGATCGCTGTCTCTAGCCCTGGCAATTGGGGGCAGTGTGTTGAGCGGTAGGCGAATGGTACTGCTCGTGCCCCGCCTGACGTAGGCATCCGTGGGTACGCGGAAGCCGTCGTCCCAGCGCAAAAGCTTACCGTCGGGCTGACGGAGATGAAGGCCGATGCGGATCGGGAGCGGGCCATCACCCAGCTTCCAGTCGAAGCTGCTGTGGTTTTCGACGGTCAGAAGGAGCGTATCGGACGCGCCCCCGGTCTCAGTGCCCGCCTCGACCTTGCAGGCCAACCGGCCGCGCATGTCGGAGATGGGAACGATGGCGGTTTGCCCCAGGCCGCGCATCATCGTAGCGCCATCCACGAAAATCCCGGGATTATCGGCCTTTCTAATCACGCTGTTAGAATTGTCTGATTGGGCGCTTATGTAACGCCTAAGCGCTTCACCTTCTACGAGTCTGGGAAAATCGCTTTGCGCAAGAAGACGGACAGGGTCGGTCACCACGATGCGGTCCGCCTCCCGGTACGTCGGGTCATAGCTCAGCCTGAACCCGGGGTCCCGCAATCGCACGAAGGTGAACTTGCTAGGCCTGTCCTCCAGTATTTCATAGCCTTTTCCGGCAAAAATCTGGCGCACGCTCTCGTATTCGGCCGAGTTGACCACGGAGCGGTCGATAACGAACCCGCTGAAGCCCACGGCTTCCACTTCGGCGATTAGCTTGTCTAGCGGTAGCTGCGAGATGCGCATATTCCAGTCGTCGGCCGGGCTGTTCTTGGCCCCACCATTGCTCCAGCGCAGATGGTGGGAATGCAGATAAAGACGAACGTGGGCGAACGATCCCCTGCCGTAATATTTGCTGTCGCGCAGGTAATTCGAGTAGGGGTACTGGTACACCATAGCGTTCGGTGGCAAACCCGCCTCCAGGATCTGCACAAAGTGGCGCTCAGCGAGAAACGTCGTTTTCGTCAGCTCGTTACCCTTACTTGAGTCGTTGGGAATCTGGTCGTACAGCGCGGCGGCCGTAACGAGGAATATGAGGGCGATCCATGCGACCCGCCCCAGCCTGCCCGCGCTTCGCTGCTTCAACGTCACGAACCAGGCGGCACCGAGGTACAGCACAAAGATCAGGAAAAGAGGGAACCGGTCATAAGCCCTAATCGTTGGGAACACAAGCGCCACCAGTGTGCCAAGGCCCCCAATAATGGAGAAGAGAAAAATGAAGAACGTGAGTGACAGCAGCGCGTCGCCCATGGACTTCGAAGCAGCGATCGGGTCGGAGGCCCAACTGTCGGATGCCGTCGGATCCCCCACTCTTCTTCTCAAGGCTGGGATAGCCAACATGACAAGGGCCATCCCAAATAACATAGAACCCAGCGTCCCTAGCGCCACTATGGCCGGGCCGTTCTTAAAGGAGCGCGCTGCTTCGCTTGTGTCAACCATCCGTTGCCCTAGGGTTCCCAAAGCTTCGATATGGTGCTGCGGGATCGGGGTGACAATCGTCTTGAGGGTGGCAGAGTAGACCTCCGCCTCGAAGGAATGTTTGATCAGCGCCGGGTCTTCTATTCCGTTCGGATAAAACTCGTTCCAGTGCGTTTTCTTGTAGTTGTGTAGCGGAAGTTGGAGCAACATGGACACCGCAACCAGCGCAACCATGTAGGCGCCGGCCGGAAGCAGAGACAGAGGGCGGCGCCAATCGCCCAACAACACCCTTGCAAAGGCGGCGAATCCGAGCAGCAGCAGGGTAAAGAAAGCGTAGTACCCATCGGACGCCGCTGTCAGCGCCACGAAGAACAGGCCCAGCACAAACTCGCGCGTGCGTACAAGGCGCGCTGCGGCTTGCCACCACTTTGAAAAGCTTTCTTGTGTTTCGACCAAGGACGCGAACTTGCCTGACAAAATCCAAATCACAGTAACCAGCGCGAGCGGCACCATGAAATAATTGCTGAGGAAAGCGTAAAGCATTACGCCGATACGGAACGTCGTGAAGGCGAACAGTAGCCCGACGCAGAACGCCAACAGGCGCGAAACGCCTAACAGCCTGCATGCCACAAAGGAGGTCAGGCAGATCAGCGGAAAATTAAGAAGGTAATATACCTGCTGCAGCTGCACCGGATCCTGAATGAACGGGGACATGGCCAGCATTAGTACCGAATGCAGCGCGCTGGTCTGAGCCGCGGCATTGTGGTGCCAGTGGGCTACCTCGGGGGCGCCGAGGTAGGGATTCGTCAGTATCCAGCCCGTGTCGCGCAGGGCCTTGGTAAGGGTGAACTGCCATGTGGCATCCCCGGTGTTATAAAGCAGTGGAATCGAAAGATCCCAGCCAGTGAGCCCGAGCACGAATACCGCTAACGCTAGCGGGACACCAACCAGCAACGCGGCCCACATGGTAGCTCGAAGCAAGCGTGGGAGGCTGAGGGACGAACGGAAGATCGAATTCATCTTGGCAACGTGCTTTGGACCGTATCCCGAGTGGAATGCCGCGACGCAAAGACGAACCATCGGCAACCGAAGAACATGCAAACAGTGTAGATACCTACGCCTAGCAGCTGAGCGAGGTAAGGGTTGACGGAGAAGTACGAAATGGTCGCAATGACCGCACCCAGGTTCAACAGGTAGGCGATGGCCGCCACCAGCAGGTATTTGGGCAGCACATGGGCGACAGGCCGGCTGCTGCTGAAGGTCCACGCGCGATTCAGCACGAAGCTGACAGCGAGGCCGATCGCGTAGCCGACGACATTGGCGATGACAGGCCCGGTCTGGAAAAAAAACATGACCGCGTATATGGCGGCTAGGCCAATCGCCGTGTTGACGAGGCCGACCGCGGCGAAGCGAAGCGATTGACCGCCCAACCCCGTCATGCCGGCCTGCGCGCCGACATGCGATATTGCGCGCCGAGACCGAGCCAACCGAGGTGCTGCTCCAGCGGCCGCAGTGATTTGAGCATCGATGGAAAAAAAAGCCGGTAGTCCACACGCGCGTCTTCCCAGCCGCTCGCCTCGGCACGTCTGCGCATCGCGCCACCTCGAATCAGGCGGGCATTAACATCCAGCGGGCAGGTATTAACCGCACGTACCGTTAGCGGATTAAGCGGATTGTGCTCGTAGATCACTAGCAGGCCACCAGGGCGGGTAACGCGGTGCAGTTCGGCCAACCAGCGCTGGTGCTCCTCATGCGGAATGTGATGGAACACGCACGCAGAAAACACAATATCCTGGCTGTGCGTGGGCAGGGAAATCTTCTTAGCGATGAGCACATACTTCTCCTCACCTGGAAACCGCGACTTCGCTATCTCGATGCTGCGTGCGGAGACATCTCCGCAGTGCAGTTCACTCCGCTCGAAGTACTTGCGAAAGAAAGGCACGGAGTTGCCGATGCCGCTGCCGAAGTCCAGGATCTGGCCGGCGGACAGTCCTCTCTCGCTTACCAACATAGCAAGGTCGGCGATCTTGTACTCCGCGAAATACTCGGGCCCTTCGCCCGTGATCGCCACGTTGGCCTTATGTTGTTCGTGATATTCGTCGGCCAGCAGGTCGAATTCGGCACGCAGACGCTGGTCGGAAGTTTCATCAAGCGGAGTTTGATTGTTCACTTTGCGGTCACTTTCTTGGGCGCATCCAGGCGTGCGGACAACTCAGGGGACGCGATGACCTCCTGGATGATGAAGAGCGGTCGTCCCTTGGATTCGACATAGAGCCGGCCTAAGTACTCGCCCAGCACACCGACCACGAGCAGCTGCACGCTGCCCAGCGCTAGGACGATCACGGCCAAGGAAGTCCAACCTTCAACGCTGTGGCCTGTGAAATAATGGACGAATACATACGCCAGCAGCAATAAGGTGGCGATACCGAAGCAGATGCCGAAGTAGGAAGCCAAGCGCAGCGGACGCACCGAAAAGCCGGTAATCGCATCAATGGCGAAGCGAATCATCTTGGACAGAGGGTACTTGGTCTCTCCTGCGAAACGCGCGGAACGCTCATAGGGCAATGCCTCCTGCCTCAGCCCAATCCAGCTCACCATTCCGCGGATGAAGCGGTGATGCTCGGGCATGCTGTTGAGAACATCAACGGCACGGCGGCTCATGAGCCGATAGTCACCAGTGTCTCTCGGGATATCGATGTCGACCATACGGCCCAGTAATCGGTAAAAAACAAAGGCAGAGGCTTTCTTGAAAAAAGTCTCACCTTCGCGCTTGATGCGCTGCCCGAACACTACGTCGCAACCATCATCCATGCGCGCCATCATCTGAGGCAGCAGCTCTGGCGGATCCTGAAGATCGGCGTCTAGCACAAAGACCCTTTCCCCCCGGCACATCTGTAGGCCGGCGGAAAGGGCCAGTTGGTGGCCGTGATTGCGCGATAGATTGATGGCCACCACTTTCTCGTCGGTGCGGGAAATCTTACCCATGATTTTCCACGTGGCGTCTTTGGAGCCATCATTCACGAAAATCAATTCGTAGGAGTCACCAACGCAGGTCTGACAAATGGCGCTGACGCGCCGATGCAGTTCATGCACCCCCTCCTCTTCGTTGTAACACGGGACCACAACCGACAATTTCATACTTGCTGCCATTTTGTGTTTCTCTCGTAAGATCACTGTAACAATCTGGATTATCTCACATAATGCCTGCCGACAAAGAACCGTCAGCGCACAAAAATAACCGGCGGCCGCATGGACGATCATGTCTTCTGGCTGTGCGAAGACAAGGGACTAGCTCAGGACTTCCCGGGTCTCCCGGGCATCGGCGCCGAACGATGAGGAGGGTTGCTGCACAGCGCTCCAAGTTCGTGGCGAAGCCGACATAGCCAGCGACCCCGATGGCCACAGAGCTAGGACTGCTCATCATGCATCTCCGTAAAGCCCCCGACTGGCTGCTGGAATACCTGGCGTAGGCATAAATTGGCCCGGCTATACGTCTTTCCACGTTTCATCGGGCGAGAGCCAGAAGTCTTCGCCCATCCTAGCGAAAATGGGATGACTGTCGAACGCCTCGGCAGCCGTCAGTGACGAAAGCTTGCCAGCGGCCACGTCAGTTCTGACAAAGAACGCATTGAATCCGCTGGAGACGACGGCACACAAGGTGTATCCGCGCCCTTCCAGCAGTTGTTGCCAAGCCGGCAGACTCGCTGCGCCGGATTGTCGCCAGCGCTTACTGAAGTTGGCACGATCGAACTGCACCACGCTGTGGCGCTCCCTAAACCTTTTCTCGAACTCGACCACCAGCACGCGCGGCTTTACCACATGCAGGTTCTGCATTACGGCGTAGTCGCCCCCGTCAATGTCGATAACCATCAGGTCCGGTTCAAGCATAATGTTGGTATCGGTTAGGATTTGGTTTATGTTCTCGGGACTGACGGTCTGCTGGATGATGAGGGGGGAGTAGTAGGAATTCTCACCTTCCTTCTCCCAGTGGAAGTGGCGGGTGGCATGGTCTCGCGCGAAGAAATAGCGCAATCTATCGCACTCCGTCGGATCCATCTCGAAAACTGAACCGCCCCAGCCATGATTTATGATCAGATTGGTCGAAAGATTTTCAGGAATACCGACGTCCGAGCCACTGCAATTACTGCCGATCTCGATAACGTAGCGGTTCGTGTGCCCGATATGGGTGAAAAGTCGCAGCAAAATGCCATCTTCATCGCTTTGTGAGAACACCCGGAAACCGCTCTCGATGAGTTCCGCGTGACCCAAAATGCCCTGTGCACGCAACCGCCATGTGGCCACGAGGTTTTTCTGCACTGCCGAATCGTCGTTGGGCAGAAAGTTGCGGTGAAAGTGGGGGTTCAGTGCCGCCATTTCGCCGGGCGTTAGAAATTTTTTCGCCAGCATTGCCGCGAGAGCCTCCTGGCGCGCCGACTGCTCGCGCATAGCCTTGCGGAGCTCATCAAGTGTTGCTTCAAGTGGGGATGGAGGATTAGACATGGCTTTCCTCCAGGATGTCTATGGACACGACTGGATTCATGTTAAAAATGCCACCATAAAAAGAGGCGGTCGCCGATTCGATCACTTGCAGTTGCTCGACGTCGTGCATCAGCAGGCTATACTCCTCGAACTCACTGCGGTCGAACCCCCTGTTCGCGACACCGATGGAAAATGAGTACTGACCGGCCCTAAGGTTGAAATTGAATAAGAACCGCACGATCACCTGTGATCCGCCGGCAATGGGCGTCTCGGCCACACGCATAGCGTAAGTGCTGGTTTCAAAGATGGAGCGGCCAATGCGGTCGCGTACTATCAGCCCGAAAGCTGGCCGATCAAAGTCTTTGCACAGTTTCACCGTGTACTGCACGGTAAGGGGAGTCTCGCTTTCCAGATAGCTGACCGGCAAGTCGTTCGCCCCCAGCAACTTGAAATCAATCAGCTCAGCCTGCTCATTGGTCGTCACTGTCGTAGATTTTTGCCACGATGCGGGCGCCGACTTGTTCTGCGCCACAACGACTTCGCGTTCGCTCAAGTCAGTTTTCTGCGCGACGAGGCCCTGATACAAGTCAATGACGTCGCGGGGTGAGCCATAGCTAATAGCCTGGCCGTTGCTGATCAGCAGCGCTTTATCACACAGATGCTTCACGGTATTCGCATCATGCGAAACGAAGAGCATGGTGCCGCCGCCTTCCTTGTACTTTTCGATTCTATGGAAGCACTTCTGCTGGAAGTACGCATCACCCACGGCCAGAGCTTCGTCGATGATGAGGATGTCGGGCTCGAATGAGGTGGCCACCGCAAAAGCAACCCGCATTTGCATGCCACTGGAATAGGTCATCAGCGGTTGGTCGAAGTGGCTCCCAATGTCGGCGAAGGACTGGATATCGTCGAGTCTCTCGATTATCTGCTCCCGACTAAAGCCAAGCAGCGCACCATTCATATGAACGTTTTCGCGACCGGTAAACTCGGGATTGAATCCCGAGCCCAGTTCGAGCAAAGCTGCAATACGGCCTTGTGTCGAGACTCGGCCAACGGTCGGGGTAAGGGTGCCGGTGATGATCTGGAGTAGCGTACTCTTTCCGCTGCCGTTCAGGCCGACAATACCGCAACACTCACCCTTGAGCACCTCGAGTGATACGTCGCGAAGCGCCCAAAATTCCCTGAAATACTCGCGCTTGGCCAGTCCCAGCAGCCGCCTGAGCCGCGGCAGCACGAACTGCTTGAGTTGGTCTCTGGGATGGGCGTACAGCTCGAAGCGTTTGCATACATCCTCCACACGGATGGCGAAACCGTCAGAGGACATTCGCGAATCCCTTCCGTGTTTTCTGGAACCAGGCATAACCCACCCAAGCCATCACCAAGGAAACAATTAGATAGAGCAGCAAGCCGGCAGCATGGGGTAGCTGGCCATAAATCAGTACAGCCCGCGCCTGCTCGATGACAAATGTCAACGGGTTTAGTATCAGCCAAGGCCTCACGTACTCGGGCAAGGCCGACACTGGGTAGAACACGGGCGACGCAAAGAGCAAGAGGGTCATGGCCAAGCCAATGGGTTGGGCAACGTCGCGCAAGAACACACCGAGGGATGCCAGCGCCCAGGCGATGCCAAGCGATAACACGATGAGCGGTAACAGCACCAACGGCAGGAATACCGCCGTCCAAGGGAGAAAACCGTTCAGCAACACCAAGGCGCTGGCCAAGACCAGCAGGCTGACCATCGCATGGAAGACGGACGTGCCCATCGCGATGACGGGAAGAATTTCTAGGGGAAAGACGATTTTTTTGACATAGCTGACGTTGGTCAAGATGAGGTTGGGCGCGCGGATCAACGCCTCTGAAAAGAGGCTGTGGACGATCATCCCCACAAACAGCAAGACGGCAAACTGCATCTTGCTTTCGGGCTCATCCGTGCCCCAGCGGGCGTTGAACACCACCGAAAACACAAAAGTGTAAATGGCCAGCAACAGGACCGGGTTCGCAAACGACCACATGAGCCCCATGACCGACCCCTTGTAGCGCCCGATCACGTCCCGCTTCATCATTTGGAAGAGAATCTCGCGATGTCCCCACAAACTGCGGACGAGCGAAGCCAAGGAAATGGGCGCCGGGGCGTGCGGGTTCACAATCCCAACTTCCGTTTAAACACCTGCATCCGCGCAGGCAAACCCTGCTGGCGTATAGCTTGGATCTGTGCTCTGATCCAATTCCTGTTAAGCAGCCTGCGCGCGAACCGCAGTCTGGCCATGGCTGGTGCCACTGGCTGCGCCGCGAGGGGACGCGGACCAAAACCAGTCGCCACCTTAAATGCACCTGGGCTGTAATCGCGTAGTATCTCGTTCTCAGCCGCTTCATCCCAGGTACGCTCTGGAAACTCCCGACTCACATCAATAGTGATCGACGCCGGCAACTGCTGATCTATCGCGTTACCACCAACCAGCACGGCAAGAGGTCGTCCATCCAAATAGGGCAGCGCAATGCCAATATCACTAGGTAGGGAAGTCACACGGAAGATAAAACGGCCATAGCCCGTGGGCCCCGCGCGGTCGACATGGCCAAAGTCGAGGAGTTCATGAACGCTGTGAACCGGCGCATCGCTGCTCAGCAACACCGCCGCCGTAGCGGCGCAGTGAACTTCGGGCGCCCGCTGTAGGGCGCCCCCCAGCACCGCGAGGTGGTTCGAAAAAAGCTTCTCATTCGGCGCCACCACCATAAAGGCATCCATATCGGCGGTTGTCCCGAGCAACTGCTGGATGATTTCGCCCAAGCGCCGCCGCACCTTCACTTCGCGATGAACGCCATGACTAAAGTAATCGATTTCGATCAGTTCGATTGCGATGGGCGACGCCGCCAATGCCCCCTCGATCTCGCGACGAAACTCATCGGCGGTGTGTACGTCCACGACGAGGACGGGTGAAAAATCCCCATATTCCTGCACACGAACGCTGTCGATATGAGCCCGCAGAATGCCTTCGGAATACTCAGGCATCAGCAAGTTAAGTCGAACCTTCAACGGGGGAGATGTCGGAGGGTTCTGCCGGGCGAGCAACTCGCGCTTGCGCTCTGCCAGGCCGCTGTACAAATCGCTGAGATTGCCGATGAGGGTGAACTTCTGGCGGAAGATCTCCTGGGCCGTCGCGATCATCGCCAGCGCCTGATCTGGCTGAGCCCGCGCCCACTCGAGGTGGCGGGAGATGTCGGTAAAGATTTGCTCTACCGGAGACCGGCTGTCGATGTACAACAGCGAATCGCCAAAAAATTTCTTTGCAAATGGATTTTCGTCGCAAATGATCAATGCACCAGCTGCCACGCTTTCGAAGAGCCGGTTGGACATAAGCTCGGAGTCCTTGTGCGCTTGTGACGACAGGACCAGGGCCACACCAGCTCTCGATATTTCATCGATCATCGAAATGCCATCGAAAGGCACTTCCTGCACGTAGCTGTCGTAACCTGCCCATACCCGAACGCCTTGGAAAATTTCGGGGCCGTAGATCCGCAACAAGCCGGTCTTATCCAGGCGCTTTAGCACTTCCTGATGGCGCGACTTGCCACCATTAATTGCTTCCCAATTAATTCCCGCATAAAAGAGCTTGCAATCTCCGAGGGAAGGTGCGTGGATCACATCAGGCGTCGAATGATAGAGGTTGAAACGTGCTGGTAGGTGAGTGGACGTCGTGCGCACCATCCGTGCCACGTGGTGGTCTGCCGCATCAGAGCTGCAACTAAGGAAATCATCATGGGTCGTGAGGTTGCGTGAGCACCGGCTATAACCCCACTCGTGGTAGAACTTGAGTGGATTCCACAGAGCGACAAAGGAAAAAGCATCGTAGCGTTTGGGCGTGTCGTAATGCAGGTGCATGACGAAATCCACGTTGTCTTTCGTTACCTTGTCTTGTGGGTCACAAAGCATGCCACCATCGGGGTGGACTTCAACGCATTCGACGCCCAACGCAAGGGCAGCGAGCTTCAAGCGCGCAATGCACTCGTCTTCCGCCGTCTTTATCTCGGGCCAAAGTTTGACCACGGCAAAACGGCCTATAGCGCCCTCCTGCACCGAAACATATTGTGAGCGTTCTCTATGTTCTGTACTAATCATATATGTATCGAAAGCAGCTTCCGGGTCCACGTCGTGCCGACCGATTGTGGGAAACTTGCTGAAAGCGTCATTAATCCCCAATCGATGCCGCACGTCAGAGGCGCGCGCCCAATTCTGACGCCTGCAGAAGATGCAAAAAGTCTTCATAGGCGCCACGCAGTCCGGCTTTTTCATCGATCTTGGGGCTCCAGCCAAGCGAGCGAATGCGACTACTATCAAGCAATTTGCGCATGGTCCCGTTGGGCTTGGAAATGTCGTAAACGATCTTACCCTTAAATCCGACTATTTCCGCGATGATTCTGGCAAGTTCAGATATGGCAATGTCATGGCCGCAGCCGATGTTGTACAGATCGTACTTAACTGAGGCCAACATGATGCATTTCATGGCGTCCGCCAGGTCATCGACGTGCAGCAGTTCGCGGCGAGGCGTACCGTCGCCCCAAACGACGAGTTCAGATTTGCCTTCCACTTTAGCTTCGTGCGTGCGACGCAATATGCCAGCGACTACGTGGCTATGCTGCGTATGATAGTTGTCACCAGGCCCGTACAAGTTAGGCGGAATGACTGAAATGAAATTGCAGCCGTACTGTTTGCGATATGCGCGGCACATTTCAATACCCGCTATCTTGCTTACTGCATAGAAACGTATATTGTCATCAAGAGGCCCCGTCAGAAGAGCTTCTTCGGAGATGGGCTGGGCCGCATTATGAGGATAAGTACAGTTGGTTGCGACGAACACCAGCTTTTGCACACCAAAGCAGTGCGCTCCTTCTATTACGTTCGACTGGATCAAGAGATTATCGCGCAGAAAATCAGCGGGCATCGTTGCATTCGCATGGATGCCTCCAACCTTGGCACCAACGTGAAAGATCAGCTCCGGGCGATATGTATCCATCCAACGCTTTACCAATGCCTGGTCAGTCAAGTCCAGGTCCGCTCGCGTAGTCAACAGCAGCTCGGCATCTTCATTCGCCAAGCTACGAACGACTGCAGAACCCAACATGCCTCTATGACCGGTAACCCAGATTCTCTTTCCAGCAAAGGAAGTGATAGCGCCTATCGTACTTGTGTTAGACATTGATATCTAAAGATCCCAAAGTTACAAAAAGTTCATGAATGACCACCTACGATGGTGCGGCATACTCGTCTCCGAGTGTTAAGAAAAGCGCACGAGAACTACACTATTTTGCGATGTCTGCGTATGTCAGGCAATCACCCAAGCCAGCTCCTTCATAGCATTAACAACCCTGCAGCCGACACTACTCTATTGCGACACCTTTCGTGGAAGTCGTGTATTGCTGCACTGCCTAAAACGACCCAATCCAAACCTGCATCCGCTGCGAGTCGTCAATATGGCATCCATTCGATTTTGGAGCATTCTATGACAAATTCATGCGCTAAATTATTACCTTAGCAATATTTGTCAGCAACGCCTCCGCCTGCCGATGCCTCCTGCTGGAGGCGTTCGATCTCTCTCTTAATATCCTCATATTCTGCGAGTTTGCAGTTGAGAAAACGGGCCGTGACCTTTGCCTTTTCCTCGGCACCCTTCGGGGTCACGTAGTAAGCATAAGCGCGCTTTTTCGGATGTCGCGCGAAATTCTTCACCTTCACCCACCCCCGCTCCATGACGGCGCGCAGGCAATAATTCACTTTCCCCAGGCTCACCCCCATCTCATCGGCCAGTTCGCGCTGACTCAGCTCAGGGCGACTTTCGAGCAATTTCAATAGGCGGTAGCGGGTTTCGTCATCAAGCGGCGGCGACATAAGCTAACGTTCAATTATTGAACGCGCGTATTTAAACGGCAATAGCAATAGGAGTCAATAGCTTTTTGATGATCGCAAGACTTGCCCGCTCGCCCCTCCGTTCAAGGGAGGGTGGGAGACGCTGCGACTAAGGCGACGAAAACTAGCGCCTAATCATTTCAGTGCATTTTGGTGGGTTACGTTGTGAATGACTTCTTTGAGCGCATCGCGCCATGGCTTCGGCGCGATGCCGAAGGTGGCCCGAATCTTCGCACAATCCAGCACGGAATTGGCGGGCCGTCTGGCGGGGGTGGGATACTCCGCCCTGGTGATGGGGCGCACCGGCACTCTTCGCCCGCCAGAGGCTGCCGCCGCGGCAATTATGGCCTCGGCGAAACCCTGCCAAGTGGTGGGTCCATCGCCGCAATAGTGATACGTGCCCCACTCCAGCGCTTGGTCATCGGTGTAGAAGTTGATAATGGTCAAGATCGCTTCGGCGATATCGCCCGCCGCCGTGGGACAACCCCATTGGTCGGCGACCACACGCAGCTCATCGCGCTCCTGCGCCGACCGCAGCATGGTCTTGACGAAGTTGTGACCATGCGCGCCATAAACCCAGGCCGTCCTGAGAACGATATGCCGTGCCAATACGTCGCGCACCGCGCGCTCGCCGGCCTCCTTGCTGGCGCCGTAGACACTGACGGGACAAACGGGATCGTCCTCTGTGTATGCGCCCTTTTTGGTGCCGTCGAACACGTAGTCGGTGGAGATGTGCATGAGCGGAATGTCCGCCTCCGCACAGGCCTGGGCAAGATTCGCCGGCCCATCCCGATTCACCGCATAGGCGATTTCGGGCTCGGACTCCGCCTTGTCTACCGCGGTGTAGGCGGCGGCGTTGACCACGACGTGATAAGCGCCATTGCGCACGGCCGCAGAGACAGCACTCGGGTTGGTGATATCCAGCTGCGCACGCTCCATACCGACGGCGGTCACACCGTAACGCTCGGCGCGGCGTAGTAATTCCCAGCCAACTTGGCCGTTGGCGCCGGTAACAAGAATTTTTGCTTGCGACATGCAGGTGGTCTCCCAATGTACTATTCACGGCCTGATGCGTTCTCGTATGTCGGGGTGCGCATGAGCGCTCCCTGACGCGCTGATGTCCCTGTCGTCAGGTAACCGCTGGCCAAAACCTGGCCTATGACCCCTCATCCTGACCTGCGAGCTTCCATCCTGCCATTTCGACCACCGGCAGAAATCTTGACGCTGGGGAGCATCGCGAATGGGCAGGCGTAATGCTGCACCCGGGCATCGGATTTCTCCTTTCAGTCGAAATGACAACATTGATGCGATGTACCCTGACAATACCTCGGCGAGCGCGGCTCCTCTCCGCTGTCCATTCGACCGCAGGATCGTAGCTCAGGTTGGCGCGTGAGCGCTCCCTGACGCGCTGATGTCTCTTTCGTCAGGGGGGGACGCTGGCACGGCAAACTGACCTAGGTACTATTTCTCATACTTCGGCAGTCGATCAGCAGCAATATCGGCAAGACGAATACCGGCGGCGTCTTTGGCGGATAACTGTGGCTCATCGATGGGCCAGTCTATACCGATGCCGGGATCATTCCAGAGGATGCTCATCTCAGACTGCGGCGCATAATAGTCCGTGCATTTATAAACGAACAGCGCGATCTCACTGGTCACCACGAAACCATGGGCAAATCCAGGTGGCACGTAGAATTGGCGGTAATTCTCGGCCGATAACTCCACGCCCACCCATTTTCCGAAGGTCGGCGAGCCGACGCGGATGTCCACCGCCACATCGAACACTGCCCCCTGCAACACTTGCACGAGCTTGCCTTGTGGGTGGGGATTTTGCGCATGCAAGCCGCGCAAGATCCCGCGCCGGGAAAAAGACAAATTGTCTTGCACGAGAGGTTCTGTGATACCCGCTTCGGCATAACGTTGTGCCTGATAGGTTTCCATGAAATAACCCCGTTCATCACCAAACACTTTGGGCTCGATGATGACGACGCCGGGCAGCGCCGTTGCAATGATTTTCATCATTACTCAACCTTCACGTTGCAAGATGTCGAGCAAATACTGGCCATAGCCATTATTGGCGAGCGGCTCGGCCATGCTACGCAATTGCGCGGCGTCGATGTATCCCAAGCGCCAGGCGATCTCCTCCGGGCAAGCGATTTTCAAACCTTGACGAGATTCGACGGTTTCAATGTACTGCGCCGCCTGCAAGAGGGATTCATGTGTGCCGGTATCCAACCACGCCGTGCCTCGACCCAACATTTCCACGGTGAGATCACCGCGCGCGAGATAAGCCCGATTGACATCCGTGATCTCCAACTCACCACGCGGTGAAGGCTTGAGATTACGGGCGATGTTCACCACATCGTTATCGTAAAAATAAAGGCCGGTGACGGCGTAGTTGGAACGCGGCGCTTTGGGTTTTTCCTCGATATCGATAGCCTTGCCGGATTTGTCGAAGGTCACCACGCCGTAGCGCTCAGGATCACGCACGTAATAGCCGAAGATGGTCGCGCCCTGTTGCCGCTGCGCCGCTTGCTGCAGATTCTTCGCCAAACCGTGGCCGTAGAAAAGATTGTCGCCCAACACCAATGACACACTGTCGCGACCGATGAATTCGTCCCCGATCACGAAGGCCTGCGCCAAGCCCTCCGGGCGCGGCTGTTCGGCATAAGTCAAATTGAGGCCCCACTGTGCCCCGTCGCCCAACAGGCGCTCGAACAGCGGGAGGTCATGGGGCGTTGAGATAATCAAGATATCCCTGATGCCCGCCAGCATCAGGGTGCACAGCGGATAATAGACCATGGGCTTGTCGTAGACCGGCAGCAACTGCTTGCTGATCGAACGGGTGATAGGATAAAGGCGCGTGCCGCTACCGCCGGCAAGGATGATGCCCTTGCGGGAATGAGTGTTAGGGTTGAGAGTTGAGGGTTGAGGGGTTGTCATTGCATCATAAACTCTTTAGCTATGTAGACTTGATGAGTACCTGCTTAGCGTATCGCTTTCCATCGTAAGCAAGGGTGCCGAAACGCACACTTTTTTGAGCCGGGCAGCACCTCATGCTCCCACACCCCTGCCCTCTCCCGCCTGCGGGAGAGGGAGACAAGAGCCCTCGATCTCCGGTTATGACAGTTTCCATCTCTCTGCTCCCCTTCCACCCCACAACTCGTTATAGACAGCATGTTGAAAAACGCTTTCTCCCCTCTCCCTCTGGGAGCTCGGTGGCCGGCGTGGGTAGCGGGCTGGGGTGAGGGTGAGTGTATAGATGATTTTTCAAGGTTCATCTTCGCACTCCCCGCCCGCTGCCGTCAGGCCCAAGCGCTCGCCGCGGTAACTGCCGTCCTGCACCCGCTGCCACCAGCTGCGGTTATCCAGGTACCACTGCACGGTCTTGCGCAGGCCCGATTCGAAGGTCTCCTGGGGACGCCAACCCAGTTCCCGCTCGATCTTGCTCGCATCGATCGCGTAGCGCTGGTCGTGCCCGGGACGGTCGGCGACAAAGGTAATCAGTGAGGCGTGGGGCGTATAATGCGAATCGGGTACCAATTCGTCGAGCAACGTGCATATCGTCTGTACGACCTCCAGATTGGTGCGCTCGTTGTGACCGCCGATGTTGTAGGTCTCACCGAGTCGCCCCTGCTCCAACACCAAGCGCAAGGCGCGAGCGTGATCTTCCACATAGAGCCAATCACGGATATTGTCGCCCTTGCCGTAAATCGGCAGCGTTTCGCCGTGCAGCGCCTTGATGATGACCAGGGGAATGAGCTTTTCAGGGAAATGATAGGGCCCGTAGTTGTTGGAGCAATTGGTGGTGACCACCGGCAGGCCATAAGTGTGGTGCCAAGCGCGCACCAAATGGTCCGACGAGGCTTTGCTCGCCGAGTAGGGTGAGTTAGGTTGATATGGCGTTTCTTCATTGAAGAACCCTTCGGCGCCCAAGGAACCGTAGACTTCATCAGTGGAAATGTGATGAACCCGAAAGCGCATTCTGGCCTCACCCTGCAAACTTTGCCAGTAGTCGCGTGTCGCTTCCAACAAAGTATAGGTGCCGACGATATTGGTTTGAATGAACTCCGTCGGCCCGTCTATGGAACGGTCCACATGAGATTCGGCGGCCAGGTGCATCACGGCATCGGGTTGATAACGTGCGAACAAAGCACGCACCGCCGACGCGTCACAGATATCCACGCGCTCGAAATGATAGCGCGGGTTATCGGCGACGCACGCCAGGGACTCTAGATTGCCGGCATAGGTGAGCTTGTCCACATTGATGACCGTGGCATCGCTCTCATCGATCATTTGTCGAACGACGGCAGAACCGATGAAGCCGGCGCCGCCAGTTACGATGATCTTCAACTAAACCTCCGAAACAGCATATTGTTGGCCAAAATTACTGGGACCCATAGCAAACGATCAACCCGCTCTCCCGCAAGCGCGGGAGAGCACAGCAAGTGGGGCGGAGCCGTGGCCCGAAGCATCGGGAATGAGAAAGAAACGATACTCCTCTAACAGGATAGACTCTTTCGAGGCCCTCACCCCATCCCTCTCCCGCCTGCGGGAGAGGGGGTGTTGGAGAAGGGTGAATGACTTGCCCTCAGCTCATCAGCTCCGCCTCCCTCGCGGCGCTCTCTCCACCTGCGGGAGAGGGAGTGAGGACGAAGATACCCCGCTCTCGGCTATTGCTTGCGCCCGTACACGTCCTCATACCGCACGATGTCATCCTCACCCAGATAACCACCGGATTGCACCTCGATGAGTTCCAGCGGCAATGTGCCGGGGTTTTCCAAACGATGCTTCACACCGATAGGAATATAAGTGGACTGATTCTCGGTAAGCAGAAACACTTCTTCGCCGCGCGTCACCCGCGCCGTACCGCGCACCACGATCCAATGTTCGGCCCGATGATGATGCATTTGCAGTGACAGCGCCGCATTGGGTTTGACGGTAATGCGCTTGACCTGAAAACGGTCGCCGGCATCAATACCTTCGTAATTTCCCCAAGGCCGATAAACACGCCGATGACTGAGTCGCTCGTTACGCTGCTCCGCCTTGAGGCGCTCGACGATCTTTTTGACGTCTTGCGCTTGATCCTTATGCGCCACCATCACAGCATCGGCGGTTTCGATGACGATCATGTCTTCCAATCCTACGCCCGCCACCAGGCGATGTTCAGCGACGAGCAAGCTATTGCGGGTCCCATGCGTATAGACATCGCCCTTGGCGACGTTACCATCGGCATCGGCCTCGCCCACTTCCCAGATAGCGGGCCAGGCGCCTACATCCGACCAGCCGACATCCAAGGGCACGACGACGGATTGCAGGCCGGCATCGCCCTGCTCGCCCGTCACCTTTTCCATGACCGCATAGTCGATGGAATCGCTCGCGCAGCTCTTGAAGGCACCGGCATCGACGCGGAAGAAATCGCTATCGGCATGACCTTGCGCCATGGCACGTTGACAGGCCTCGGCGATATCCGGACGGAAGTGGCCTATCGCCTTGTTCCATACCGAGGCGCGCATCATGAACATGCCACTGTTCCATAAATACTGACCTGAAGCGACATAGCGGCGAGCGGTGTCGCCATCCGGTTTTTCGACGAAGGCATCGATGAGGTAAGGCGATGGATCGCTAACGACACCTTCCACCGCGGCGCCGAGGTGGATGTAGCCAAAACCGGTTTCGGCCCTTGTGGGTACGATACCGAAAGTCACCAAGCGCCCGCTCTCCGCCAAGCCAGCGCCCACCCGAACCGCGGCGTGAAATGCGTCGGCATCGGCGATCACATGATCGGCCGGCATCACCAGTAAGACGGGATCGCTTCCCGGTTGTGCGGCGGCCAAGGCAGCCAACGTCAGCGCCGGGGCGGTGTTGCGTCCGATCGGCTCCAAGATGATCGTGGCCGGCGTATGGGAAATTTCCCGGGCTTGCTCCGCCACCAAGAAACGGTGTTCTTCATTGCAGACCACCACGGCAGGCAAAGAGGACTCACTCATTCCTTCCAAGCGCAACAGCGTTTCCTGCAACAGGGATTTTTCGCCCGTCAGCGCCAACAATTGCTTGGGATAATGTTCGCGCGACAGTGGCCACAGGCGCGTGCCCGACCCACCTGAGAGTACTACTGGTAGTATTTCCATAGAGTCAACCATCGTTCTAGATCAAGCCCCGCAGCCCGGTCATTCCGGCTGCAAAGCGGGTAATGATAGCAGCCTAAGCGGGCATCAACACGGTTGATTGGCGATAAAGGCAGAAGAAAACACCGTTGGATGGGTCTCGAAAACAACCCCAGGCATGCTCGTTTGACGTTGAGGGGAGGCAGTGCGCTGCGAGCAGCGCGAGTTGCCGACCTGACCGCCAAGCAAGTGCGCACTAAAACAGCGCTAAATAGCGGCTTATGCGGCAACCTGACCTACGATAATCCTCGTGCTGTCTATCCAAAGAAAGAATTGTAGGTCAGGGTATGCGTAAGCGTTCCCTGACATCCTGCCTGCCAATCCTAGGCAGAACACCACTTCGGATTTGGCATTCCTATGTGCACCCGCATCCACACGGATCCGCCCTCCTCGCTACGCTCTCCCCACCAACGGGGGAGTGAGAAACAACAGCGATGCAAAAAAAAAGCGGGCGCTGTGCAGCGCCCGCCATAAGTTAACAACTAGGCTCAGGGCCGTGGTCTATTTTTTGGTTCCCACCATCATTTCCTGACGGTTCTCCTCCAGCAATTTCTGACCGATGCCCTTCACATTGACCAGTTCGTCTACCGATCCGAACGGGCCGTTTAGTTCACGGTACTCAATGATCGCCGCCGCCTTGGAGGGTCCCACCCCCTTGAGCGTCTTGACCAAGGTATCCGCATCAGCGGTATTGATGTCCACCGCAGCAAATACACCACTGCTGCCCAACAACAAAGACAAACCCAACAACATTCCTTTGTACTTCATGATCAGTCTCCCTTTTTCTCGAGGTAATGACTCGGAGAAAACTGCATGAATATCTCCCTCTCTAGCCCATTGCAGGCCGCAGAATAGGGTAGCAAGTTTGCGAAATCAGGCAAGAAGAAAAAAAGAGTTCAAATATTACTAATTAGTTATTAAATTTATTTCATTCTGTATCGCCTGCAGAGCTGCGAGGGGATCCGGCGCCTGCGTAATGGGTCGACCGATGACCAAGTAATCCGCGCCGTCACGCACGGCTTGTTGAGGGGTTACGGTGCGTTTTTGATCTTGTGTCTCAACACCGCCGGGACGTATGCCGGGCGTCACCAGACGAAAATCGTCGCCGCATTGTTGCCGTAAGCGGGCCGCTTCCCGCGCCGAACACACTACGCCATCCACGCCCGCGTCTCGCGCCAAAACCGCCAAGCGCACCACGTTGTCCTCGGCGCTGCCGCTCAAGCCCACTTCTCGTAGATCCTGTTCATCCATACTGGTGAGCACGGTGACGGCGATGAGCAAGGGCCGCTCTGGTGCGCGCCCCAGCGCTGCACGCGCCGCCGTCATCATGCGCCGTCCGCCCAAGGCATGCACATTGACCATCCACACGCCCAAATCCGCGGCGGCGCCGCAGGCTTGCGCCACGGTATGGGGAATGTCGTGAAACTTGAGATCGAGAAAGACATCGAAACCGCGATCCACTAATTGTTCGACCAGCGCGGGACCGGCACGAGTAAATAACTCCTTGCCGACTTTGACGCGGCACAAACTTGGGTCGAGGCGACGCGACAGAGTCAGTGCTTGCTCGGCGTCGGCGTAATCCAAGGCCACGATGATACGCGGCCCTCTCTGGGCGCTCTCGGCCATCACTTTATTCCCCTTCCACGCCCTGTATAGGCTTGACCGTATTCCAATGTTTGCAGCCCGGGCACAGCCAATGTTGGGTCTTGCCGGTGAAACCGCAAGTATTGCAACGGTACAGCGGTTTTTCACTGATGATGTGTTCGAACGTTTCGCTCACGAGTTGCAAGGTGCGGCAAGAATCGTCCTCGGCTTGGGCACGCGCGGCATTGATACTGACCAACTTGGCCAAGCCGCGTAAGGTAGGTCGAGTTCGCAACTGCTCACTCAAGTAGGACATGGCCTCTTCCTCGCCTTGACGCTCCCTGATGATTTCGACCAACACCAACAAAGGCGTCACGCCACCATGGGCGGCGAGCAAACGTTCCAAATAAGCACTGAGGGCGTCGAGCTTGCCGGAGCGGCGATAGCAATCGACCAGTGCCGGAACCATCTCCGACAAATAGGCCGGGTCTTGCTTCTCGACTTGCTCATAGGCGCGTATAGCGCCCTTGCAATCACCGGCCTCAGCCGCCATGGCACCGCGTAACAAGCTGGCTCGCACGCACTCCCCGTCGGCCGCCAAGGCGCGTTTTAGCAAACGCATCGCCTCGTCATCGTTATTTTTCTTGCGCGCTTGTTCGGCCAACTCACAATAGCAATGCGCGATAATCGCGTGCTGCGCTTCGCCGCCGGCGCTTTGCAACTTGCGCAAGATAGTGATGGCTTTTTCCCATTCGCGCTCTTGTTGATAAATGTCGCTGAGCAAGCGCAAAGCGCGCACGGTGTGCGCATCCATCGCGATCAACTCCAGGGAAAGGCTCTCCACCCGATCGAACAAACCGGCCCGCAGGTAGTCTTGTCCCAACTCGAGCAAAGCTTGAGCGCGCTGCTCCTTACTCAAGGTTGGCCTGGCGATGAGATTTTGATGAATGCGGATGGCGCGATCGACCTCACCGCGCTGGCGGAATAGATTGCCCAGCGCCAGATGGATTTCCACCGTATCGCTGTCCACCTCCAGCATGCGCACGAACACCTCGATCGCCTTATCGGGCTGCTCGTTGAGGAGATAATTCAAGCCTTTGAAGTATTCGGGGGAAAGTGCACCGATGCTCTTACCCGCACGGCGCACATCCCGCTTCGCCAACACCCATCCTGAGGCCGCCGCCACGGGCAGCAACAGCCACAGTAGTTCATACATACGTTAGGGTTGGCCCTTGATCGGCATTGCGCGCAGGCTAGCGAGTTCTCTTTCGGTGACATTCACGGTCTTACGCAGACTGCTTACTTGGCGTTTGGTTTTCATTAGTATCGCCAAACTCACCATCATGCCTAGCACCGCGCCCAAGACCAGGGCCAGCACCACCACCAATGACATGGGCGCCTCGGTAGAACCGAAATGATAATTGATTTGCACCGACTGGGCGTTCAACAGCGCGAACACCAAGCCTATGACGAATACGATGAGCAGTACTACGAACTTGATGATACGCGCCATTTCGCCTCCCCTATTCACTCCACCGGTACACTCAGCCGGTGCACACCACCAGCCTATCGGGTCCGCCGCCACATCACGGCATCGGACACCACCACCAGTATGCCAAAGACGGCGCCGGTGCGCCTCCCCCTTGTACAGCATTAACGCCGCTTAAGAGTCCGATCCGTTGACGCGCTCGCGCAGTTCCTTGCCGGGTTTGAAATGAGGGACGTACTTACCGGACAATGACACGGCATCGCCCGTCTTGGGGTTGCGACCGATGCGCGGCGGCCGATAGTGCAGCGAGAAACTGCCGAAGCCGCGTATTTCGATACGTTCACCGCTGGCCAAGGTTTGCGCCATCTGTTCGGTGAGCGTTTTGACCGCGAATTCCACGTCCTTGTAAGTGAGTTGAGTCTGTTTCTGTGCGAGTTTTTCTATCAATTCTGATTTGGTCATGATCCCCGCCTCGTTCCACAAATCAACCAGTGGCTCTGCTCGCGCAAGGCACCGCCTCACAGGGAGCAGGCACCCGGACTCGCCCTGTGACGAGTCCGGGTGTCGCCGTTTGCCTTAGCCGTTATTGGGCTTGCTGTTCAACTGCTCCTTGAGCAGATCACCAAGGTTAGTGCCACCGCTGGCGGCCGAAGACTGGCGGTTATAATCCTCCACTACCTCGGCTTCCTCAGCACTGTCCTTGGCCTTGATGGACAGTATGATGGTGCGGTTCTTGCGATCCACGCCGGTGAACTTGGCCTCGACCGCATCGCCGACGTTCAGCAAGGTGCGCGCGTCTTCCACGCGATCGCGTGACAGCTCGGAGGCACGCAGATGACCTTCCACGCCATCCGCCAACTCCAGGATGGCGCCCTTGGCATCAACTTCCTTCACCGTGCCTTTGACGATAGTACCCTTGGGATATTGCGCCACGTAGTTGGACCAGGGATCCTGTTCCAATTGCTTCACGCCCAGTGAAATACGCTCGCGCTCGGCGTCGATGGCCAGCACCACCGCTTCAATCTCATCACCCTTCTTATAATTGCGCACGGCATCCTCGCCGGTGGCATTCCAGGACAGGTCGGAAAGATGCAGCAAACCGTCGATGCTCCCATCCAATCCGACGAAAATGCCGAAATCGGTGATGGACTTGATGGCGCCGGCAACGCGATCACCCTTCTTATGGGTGGCGGCAAACTCTTCCCAGGGATTGGCACGGCACTGTTTCATGCCCAGGGAAATGCGGCGACGCTCTTCGTCGATGTCCAGCACCGTGACTTCCACATCATCACCCAAGTGCACCACTTTCGAGGGATGGATGTTCTTGTTGGTCCAGTCCATCTCGGAAACGTGTACCAGACCTTCCACGCCGTTTTCGATTTCGACGAAACAGCCATAATCAGCGATGTTGGTGACCTTGCCGAACAGGCGGGTAGTAACAGGATAACGGCGCGCGATATCGACCCACGGATCCTCGCCCAACTGTTTGAGGCCCAGGGAGACGCGTTGCCGTTCGCGATCGAACTTGAGCACTTTCACATCGATCTCGTCACCGACGTTCACCACCTCGGAAGGTTGCTTGACACGTTTCCACGCCATGTCGGTGATGTGCAACAAGCCATCGATGCCGCCCAGATCCACGAAGGCGCCGTAATCGGTGAGGTTCTTGACGATACCCTTGACCACTTGGCCTTCTTGCAAATTGGCAAGTAAGGTATCGCGCTCGGCACTGGTTTCCTGCTCGACCACCGCGCGCCGTGACACCACCACGTTGTTGCGACGTCGATCAAGCTTGACCACTTTGAATTCGAGGTCCTTACCTTCCAGGTAGCTGGGATCGCGCACCGGGCGCACATCGACCAACGAACCAGGGAGGAATGCGCGCACATCGCCGATTTCCACGGTAAAACCGCCTTTGACCTTGCCGGTGAGCAGGCCGTGCACGGTTTCGCTGTTTTCCTGCGCCTTCTCTAGCATCGTCCAAGTACGCGCGCGCTTGGCTTTTTCATGCGACAAACGCGTTTCACCGAAACCGTCCTCGACGGTCTCCAGCGCCACTTCCACCTCGTCACCCACCGCCACTTCGGGCTCACCGCCCGTGTCGCCGCGGAACTGTTCGATGGGGATCGCGCTCTCGGACTTCAGTCCGGCGTTGACGATGACCACGTCGGGGCGGATTTCCACCACCGTGGCGCTGACGATGACGCCAGGTCGCATCTTTTTCGCGACCTGACTCTCTTCAAATAGTTGTGCAAAGCTTTCGCTCATGGAACCTTAACCCTTGACTCGGCAGTAGCGCCGAACCGTGTTGACCGCATTAGCGCGGATGTTGAAAAACGTCCTATCGCACTCCCGCGAACGGACTCCCTAACAGAAAAAAATAGCCCATCTCCGCATCCCGTGCAGTGGAGCTAATCCAATAACCTTACGACCTGGCCTGCCATTCGACCAGTACGCGCTTCACCACTTCATCAATACCCGCCGTCGTGGTATCGACCACCACCGCGTCGGGCGCTGATTTCAGGGGGGAAACGCTACGTGCACTGTCGCGCGCATCGCGCTCGGCGAGTTCACCTAAAATGCGCTGTAGATTAACACTCATCCCCTTGTCGTTCAACTGCTTATGGCGACGCCGCGCCCGCTCCTCACGGCTGGCAGTGAGATAGATTTTTAGATTCGCCGCGGGAAAGACCACCGTCCCCATATCGCGCCCGTCCGCGACCAAGCCCGGCGGCTCTTGGAATGCGCGCTGGCGCGCCAACAAGGCCTGTCGCACACTGGGTAACGCCGCCACCACGGACGCGCCTTGACCACATTCCTCACTGCGAATAGTCTCGGTGACATCCTCGCCTTCGAGCCAGATTCGGGCCTCAAAGTCGACCTCATCGGATTCAAATTCTACATCGAGATGAGCCGCTAACGTCTTGATATTAAACTCATCGCCTAAGGCAATCGAGTGATGTATGGCCGCCAAAGCCACCAAGCGATAGAGGGCGCCGCTATCGAGAAAATGCCAACCTAATTGGCGCGCCAACAAGCGACTGACCGTCCCCTTACCGGAGCCGCCGGGGCCGTCGATGGTAATAACCGGCGCTGTATTTAATTCCGTCATGAATAACTACTCTTCAATCCTTTAGGGGTTAATCTTCAAATTGAGTGACGCGGATGCCCGCCCCGTGCGCCAAGCCGACAAAATTGGGAAAGGAGGTGGCGACATTGGCGCAATCGTCTATATTGATAGGCGTTTGTGCACGCAAGGCCGCCATTGTGAAGGCCATCGCTATGCGATGATCACCATGACTATCGACTTCTCCACCGCCGATGACGCCGCCCTGTATGATCATCCCATCTGGTGTCGGCCGCGCAGCGATGCCCAACGCCTGAAGACCATCCGCCATGACTTGGATGCGGTCGCTCTCCTTCACCCGCAGTTCCTCGGCACCGCTGAGCACGGTCTCACCCTCCGCGCAGGCGGCGGCGATGAACAACACGGGGAATTCGTCAATGGCCAGCGGCACTTGGTCTTCAGGGATGCGGATACCGCGCAAACGACGGCTGCGCACGCGGATGTCCGCGACCGGCTCGCCGCCCACTTCCGCCTCATTTATTACTTCAATATCCGCGCCCATCTCTTTGAGTATATTAATAACTCCTATGCGAGTCGGATTGATGCCAACATGCTCGACCAGCAAATCCGAACCCTCGGAGATGGCGGCCCCGACCAGGAAAAACGCGGCCGAGGAAATGTCCGCGGGAACGTCGATGGTGTTTGCCGTCATGCGCCCTCCACCGCTCAGGCACGCCGTCGCGCCGTCGCGCTGCAGCGGATAGCCGAAGCCTTGCAGCATGCGTTCGGTATGGTCGCGCGTCGGCGCCGGCTCGGTGACACAAGTCCGTCCGGCGGCGTATAAGCCGGCCAACAGCAACGAGGATTTGACCTGCGCGCTGGCCATCGGCATTTGATACTCGATGCCGCGCAGAGTCTGGCCACCCCGTATGGTCAGCGGCGGTGTACCGCTCGGACTGGTCTCGATGACCGCGCCCATCTCCGCCAGCGGCACCGTTACCCGCTTCATGGGGCGCTGGGTCAGCGAGCTGTCGCCGGTCATCACCACATCGAAAGCTTGCCCGGCCATCAAGCCCGCCAGCAAACGCATCGAGGTGCCGGAATTTCCCAAATACAACGGCTCGCTAGGTGCGCGCAGACCATGCAATCCCACCCCATGGAGGGTGACGCGCCCATCACGCGGGCCCTCGATGCGCACTCCCATGGCACGGAAGGCGTTCAAGGTGGCGAGGCAGTCCTCGCCTTCCAAAAATCCACTCACCTCGGTCACGCCTTCAGCCAAAGCACCCAGCATGATGGAACGATGGGAAATAGACTTGTCGCCGGCTACGCGCACGCGCCCGGTCAATTTGCCACCCGGGGCGACTCTAAATCGAACACTCATGATGCATAGATTTCCAAATTAATGATCTGTTTTGTCTTTAACACGGCTCTTGACGCTGTTTTGGGCACTGTATTGATCGCGCGCCTTCTTGGCGCGCGAGAACACATGCAAGATGCGCTCGCCGTCCGCCGCAGCGATGGCGTCACGCAAGGCGGTCAAATCATGTTGATAACGATCCAGCACCGCCACCAGCGGCGCGCGGTTGGCCAGACAGATGTCCCGCCATATGGCCGGATCACTCGAGGCAATCCGGGTGAAATCGTGAAAACCGCCAGCGGCGTAGCGGAAAATTTCCGCCTTCTCCTGCATGCGCGCCAAGGTATCGACCAAGGCATAGGCGAGCATATGCGGCAAATGACTGGTGGCGGCCAACACCTCATCATGATGGGCCACGCTCATTTCCACGACCTCGGCGCCGGCCTGTTGCCACAAACGCCGCACGCTGTTCACCGCCTCACGCTCCGTGATCGGCAAAGGCGTCAGTATCACCCGCCGCTGCGCGAACAAGTCCGCGAATGAGGCCTCCACCCCGCTCTGCTCGGTGCCGGCGATGGGATGTCCGGGCACGAAACGCCGCGGCATCGCTCCGAACTCCCGCTCGGCCGCCGCCACGACACTCCCCTTGGCGCTGCCGACATCCGTCACAATGGCGTCAGGTCGCAACGACTCGGCGACGGCGCGCATCACACTCTCCATCGCTCCCAACGGCACGGCCAACACCACCATGTCCGCCGCAGCCACCGCCTGCGCGAGATCGGTAGTGTAACGATCGATGACACCCAACTCCACCGCGCGCGCGAGCTGCGCCCCGTCACGACCGCCGCCGACGATTTCACGACAAGCACCGGCCCGTCGCGCGGCGCGCGCCAGCGAACCGCCGATCAATCCCACGCCGATGATGCAGAGACGGTCGATCATGATAGAAGGCAATCTAACGGATTCATTTCCGAAAACAACGTCAACTAAACCTCATGCTGTGCCAGTGTGCCATCACCTCGACAACCGTCAGCGGCGAGAGCGCCCGCCTCTTATCCCTCTCCCGCCGACAGGGAGAACGCAGCGAGGGGAGGCGGAGCCGGCGGGGGTAAGGGCCTGCCCAGGCCATGCCAACCTACGCCAAGCGCTTCGCATCCTTCCCCACGCCCTCACCCAGCCCGTGGAAGTAGAAACGTCGTACACCAGACCGACGGCAAAGCCCGGCAATCACCCATCAGACTTCCCGTCCCAACGCCCCAGCAATCGCGCCCAACTCGCCCATCAAGGTCGCGAGCTCTTGCGGACTCAAGGCCTGGTCAGCATCACACCAGGCTTCCGACGGACAGGGATGCATTTCCACCAACAAACCATCGGCGCCCGCCGCCACCGCCGCGCGCGCCAGCGCCGGCACCATCCACGCCTTGCCGCCGGCGTGACTGGGATCGACGATTACCGGTAAATGCGTCTCGCGCTTCAAAACGGGAATGGCGGTCACGTCGAGCATATTGCGATAGTAAGTCTCGAAACTGCGCACGCCGCGCTCACAAAAAATGATGTTGTGATTGCCGCCGGCAGCGATGTATTCCGCCGCCATCAGCCATTCGGAGATGGTCGCCGACATGCCGCGCTTGAGGATCACCGGCTTATGCACCTTGCCCACTTCCTTGAGCAAGTCGAAATTCGCCATGTTGCGCGTACCGATCTGGATTACATCCACTTCGTTTTTCAAAAATTTGTCGAGCATGCGCACATCCATCAACTCGGTAACGATGGGCAGATGATGTCTATCCGCCGCTTGGCGGAACATTTCCAAGCCCTGCACACCCGTACCCTGGAAGGCATAGGGGCTGGTGCGCGGCTTGAACGCGCCGCCGCGCATTAAACGACACCCAGCTTCCGCCACCGAGGCGGCGGCCGAGTCCATCTGCGGTTGTGTCTCCACCGAACAAGGTCCGGCGATGACCTGAATCTGCTTACCACCGATCGGCACGTCCTTGACGTTGACGATACTGTTCTCAGGATGTGAATCGCGGGAGACGATCTTATAAGGCTTCATCACCCGCACGACGTTATCCACGCCGGGGATGACTTCCAACGCCTCCATATCGATCTTGCGCTCATCGCCGATGGCGCCTATGACAGTACGCTCTATGCCGCGGGATACATGCGCGCCCATACCCATGGCCTTGAGTTTTGCTTCCACGGCGTGTATCTGCTGCTCGCCGCTGTCCGCTCTCATGATGATGATCATCGTTCTACCTCTATACTCAATAAACGTTATTCAAATACCCTAAGCCGCTTATATCACGCATCGCGCTGCCGGCCTCGGCATTTGGTCACAAGCTGGTCGTGCGCGCCATCACAATACCGCGCGAGGATAAGAGCCCAACACTTTCAGCATCGCCGCCTCAGTGGCCAATTCTTGCAACGCCGCCGCGACCTTGGCCTCGCGCGCATGGCCTGCGATATCGACAAAGAAAACGTATTCCCACATGCCACGGCGCGACGGCCG
>CALZJG010000116.1 GCA_945787555.1 uncultured Chromatiaceae bacterium
ATGCATTAAGGCTGGCTCCTGTTGTGATGGTTTGTGGTTTCGCGACTCACACCTTATCACCTTGAGCCAGTCTTACTTTATCTTTCTACTCAGTTAGTTATTCTTAAGTAAGTGCCATTCGTGTCTGATCCTATTTTAACCAATACCTTCGTAATAGGATGCACCCGCCTTTGGGCTGCAGGCATGACACAGCGACTTTCGCGCTCGCGGCCCACGAATTATCTGGTATTGCAGCACAGCGAAAAAAAAGGACTCATAGTTGAATCCATCGCTACGCTAAGCGTGCCATTAGGATTATACTTAGCAATGATTTTTGGGTCATTGTTACATTCAACGCTTGAGCGGGAGAAAGCGCTATGAAACGAATTTATTTACATGTGTCGATTGCGGGTGCCATGTTGATGGCGGGCGCTGCCAACGCTGATTTGGATTTAGCCAAGCAGAGCGGCTGCTTGTCTTGTCATTCCGTCGAGAGAAAATTGCTGGGCCCTGCCTGGAATGATGTCTCAGAGAAATATCAAGGCGACGCAGGCGCTCACCAGACCTTGGTCAACAGTATTAAGAAGGGCAGCCGCGGAAAATGGGGCGGCGCAGCCATGCCACCGCAAACCCGCGTCTCCGATGAGAACGTGGGCAAGCTTGCTGACTTTATACTTGGTTTGAAGAAATAGATTTACGGATCATCCCACGTGTCGTAATTGCGCTGCCACAGTGCAGCGCGTGGCGATGCCAACAATTAGCCGACGCTCGACGAAGAGCGTCGGCGTAGGCGGCTGGTGCTTCCTTCATGGTGGACTTAATCGGCTGCCACCGCGCAATAGTGAAAGATGATTGCTTAGCACCTGATGATCATCTTGTTCGCTAGGCAGCGTCACTATCTCTGCGGCTGCGCGCTTATTGCACATTCAAAAGTTGCTGGGGCGTCATCTGCTTGGTGGCCAGCTCTTGGCGATGACTCGTCATCAACACCAATTGGCGGATGAACCCGATGACTCGTGGATCATCAATATCGTTATGATCGTGTATCAGCTGTTTGTCTACTTTAACTACCAGGTAGGGATTGCGTCCGGCAGAGGTTTCACTGCGTTGGAGGCTAGAGCCATTAAATTCAATGACGTTGCCCGGCGCATCGTTATTCCATTCATCGATGGTGTTGAACAGCGTTTTGATTTCCACCTCTAGTGTTGCCGGTGCTAGCTCTGCGCGATCTACGGTGTGCGTGGCGCTGAGTAGGTGTGTTTGGTAGGGATGAAAATGCCCCACGGTAGTGATGTTGGCCTTGCCTTGGTCGATGATCTCAATCGATTGATTCAAGCCGTTCTTACGGGTGACATCATGTTCTTTTTCAAAGAGGGTGGAAATCCAGCGCCCGATGGGAAAGGCATACTTGGTGGCGTAGTCCGCTTCCGATGTGAGCACGGCCATCACCGGCAGTTGCGGGGCGAAGTAGGTGCCTCGTTCCGTGGCCATGTCGCTCAGCGCCGCATAACGTGCCGCCTCAAAGGCGGGATTGATGAGGACGACCAAGTCACCGAATCCTCTAGCATTGGTGATCTGCCCCATGGGTCCCTCGGTGTCGATGAATCGCGTTTCCAATAATTGCGACAAAGCGGAAAACACCACCGCGCCGCCGAAGCTGTGGCCGATGACGACCAAGCGTGTGCGGCTTTGGAGGTTTTCGCGCTTGGCTGGATCAGGCTCGTCCTGGGCTACGATTACGTCCTTGGTCTTCTTGATCAGCTCGAGACGCGCCAAGACTTCCGTCACACCGCCATGGCCAACTTTGTGGGCGACGTTCTTGCGATCCCAGAACGTCAGCTCCTTCACCAGCGGCCATGTCACGGAACTACCGCGCCAGCCGAGGTAAACGCCGACCACTTTTCTCGGCCTCTCACCCACGGCGCGGCTAATGCGGTTTTCCAAAGTGGCCAGCCGTTGCAGCACGCCATTGAACATTTTTACATTGTCGTCTTCGGGCGAGGCATTGTGCTTCCAACCATGTACGAAGGTAATCAGTAGCAGGTCGTTCTCTATGGCTTCCTGATTGAGTTTCGTCATCACCGCGTCCATTTGCGCGCGGCTCCACAATTGCCCCTGGTCGTCGAATTCCACAAATGCGGTTAAATATCGTATCTCGGGGTTGGCGCTATCGATGGTTTCCTGCAAGGCTGAGGTGGGGCAGATTTTTTCCGGCTCAGCGTCGCTGCACAGGGTCACGTCGGTGCGATATGCCTGGTGTGGCGCGCATGCGGTGAAGAGAAAGGCGGATAGCAGCACAATGACGAGCGCCGGCATGCGGGTAAATATCGATGTTTTCATGTCTATCCCTCCCTGTGAATACCCAGCGGATTATCGCAATTTTTCCACGAATAGTGTTGCCACGTACCTACACTAACGGTTGATTGTTTGTTGCTGACCCGACCGTCGAATTGGGGGGCGCATTATCTCTCTTTTTTCGCCGTAATAGGCGGGGTGAGGGGAGAATAGTCGTAAACGCGTCCCTCAAGCTATCCCTTTCCCAACGTGAGTAGGAGCCCAACGGACGAGTGGCGCAGGCTACTTACCGGCATACAAAACGTTATTAGATAATGAATCATTTTGTGTTTACTATTTCGTTAATCAGAATTCACTATCTAACGATGCGCCCCGGGTATACCGCCCACGCACTGGCGCTCGTAGGCATCGACCATCGCGTCGGTGGCGACGACGACAAAAAAGGCCGTCGTGAAGTCCCCTTCGAAGCGGTAGGCGGCGGGTTCAGGCTCGGTACGGGCGATTTCTCCTTCGTAAGTCACGTCGACCTGTCCAGTGACTTCTATCGTGATGAATCGATCCAAGCTAATTTCCCCACTTGCAGGGTCGGTCATCCAATTTAATGGTAACGCCCGCGATGTGATCTCGCATTCGGTGAGTCGTACATGACCGCGGCGTGCCTCGCCGATAAAACGATCAGTGCCAGCGACGTTAGCGTCCAGGAGTGATGCGAGCTTGCTCCCTGTGGTGTAGTCTTCATTGAGCAAAAATTCGCCGATCAGTCCGAAGGTGGCGGTGATGCTCCGGTTGCCGAGGCGGAACGAGGTGATACCGGGCATGATGTCACCGAGGTTTTGGCTTCGAGCGCTTGGATCAGGGACGCGCCTGACGGCGCGAAATTCGATGTCGTGTCCGTCAATAACTTGTGGTCCTCCTACAAATGGCCGCCCCATCAGCGCGGTGAGATTGAACACCACACTGCCAAACTGACGGTTGATGATATAGCCGGCTGGATCGGCGAAATCGTCTGGGGAGTGAAAGCTGTCCAGCAGGCTGATTACCGATGCCGGTGGCGTCGTGTAGTCGAGGATCGCGCGAACGGTCGGTTTGACCATCGACAAACGTCGCCCACTGACTTCGGTGGCGGTGGGGTAGCTATTACCTGGTGCGAGCAGAAACTCTTTGAGGGTGGCGCCGCGCAGCTCCGGTGCTATGGACTGCACGATCGCCGCGACAGACGTGACCAGCGCGGTGGCGAACGAGTTGCCGGTCGCTGGCGCATCATGGGCGGTGCGGGTAGTCGGATCGTAATATACCGCTTGTACCGTGCTGGGCGCCGCGATGTCGATTTGGTCGCCATAGGCGCCTTCCGACCAGTGTTGCAGTGGGCGACATGATTCGATACCACCGACGCTAATTAGGTTGGCGGCGTCTAATCCCGCTGGGATGTTGTTGCCGCCTGTGAGTTCATAGGGGTGATTAGCGGCCGCGGCGATGAACAAGACGTCGCTGTGATTGCGTATGACATCGGCCCAGCGACGCTGATGTTCAGAAAAATGCGCTATGCGGCTGCCATCGGTCGTGTTGGCGCCAAAGCTCAGGTTGATGATATTCGCACCGGCGGCGATGGCTTGCTCTACGCGTTCTATCGTCAAGACGGTAGGGAGTACATCAAGCGCAATACCAGGATGGCGGGCGCGCTCACCGGCCGGAAGGTCTCCACGTTGGTAATAGGCACGCCCGATAATGAGCTCGAGACGGTCGCCTAACAGGCGTGAGGCGATGCCGTTGATGAGTCCGTCATTGCGATCCGCGGCTATGATGCTGGTAACCGCTGTGCCGTGAGAGCGTTCGTCCGCTAATAGGCGCGGTGGATCGAGAAAGTGTAAGGAGCGGAGATGGTCGAACTGTCCCGAGTCTCTATGTAGCCCTTCATCTATGATCGCAACCCTTACCGTACGAAAGTGTAGATGGCCTGAGGAGGCGAGATTAGCAAGCATCGGGATGGCCTGATAATAATCGATCATTGCATGGGCGCAGCGCTGGTCGCCGGTGAGTCGACCATTGTCGTCTACGGGCTCAACGGCGGCGTCAACGCTGAGGATAAACATCGAGCCGATAATAAATGATGTTATACGGCGCATGACGGTGCTTCCCTGACAAGCGCATTAGTGCTCTCTTACATGATACGCTGGCTAAGCGAGGAGTGTTAAGCATTGATTGCCTGAACGGCATCGCGTTGATATTGTCTGTAAGCAACGCTCCTTGTTCTCTAGGTCAGCATTGGAAGTCTCGTCACTGTCAGCCGCCTTCCTCAATTGTACGATCAAGGCTACCGGTGCATTCTTACATACTGAAGCACTGATGGCCGTGTCGAAAGCAATCATGGGTACGCATAGTGTTCAAATGGGGCTGCTGCGACCGGTGACGTATGTTCTACCACCCGGCGTCTATTCGGATTCGACCGATAGAACAGGGTCAAGCAGTGCGCCATGAACATCCTATACTCTCTTTCTATGTTTGGGCTCTATCATCCTGCGGCATTGAAGTCAGCGCAATGCAGGGGAGACCGGGTGACGTTTCGATTGTCTGAATCCGGACCAGCGATAAAGAGGGCAATTTATGGCGGAATAACCGCTTCGGCTATATCTTGACTGGTGGTTAGTGAAGCAAGAACGATTATTTGAAATCCGGACCCGATAGGAGATTAATCATGAGAATGGGCAATTCCAAGCGTGTTCTATTTGCAGCCGCTTTTTGTTTTGTGGGATATGTTTATGCCCAAGAACCTGTATGGGATGGCAATAAAGTAGAGTTGGTTTCAGAGCAGCTTGCGGATGGGGTTTTTGCCTACTATCCCAGTAACGCGAAAGAGCTGGAACGAAATGGCATGCCGGTGGCCACCAGTGGCGGCTTTGTTATTGGCGAAAAGGGCGTATTGGTCATCGACACGATGTTAAATAAACGCCTGCATACACTAGTGCAAAATATGGTGCGTAAGGAGACGGATAAGCCAGTCATTTTCGCTGTAAATACCAGCTTTCATGGTGATCACTCATATGGAAATATGTACTTACCGAAGGAGACGATCATTATTCAGCATGCTCATGCGAAAAAGTATATTGATGAGCATTTCAAGGAAGATACCGAGTTTATGATCCAGAACTTCGGAAAAGGTCGCGGTATCGAGGAAATTGTTCCTACTACAGGCGATGTATTGGTTTCCAAAGGGGGGTTAATCACATTGGACCTTGGGGGGAAATCAGTAGAGATAGTTGATTTTGGCTTCGCTCAAACGGGCGGGGATTTGTTTGTCTGGGAACCAAAGTCCAAAGTGCTGTGGTCAGGCAACCCTATAATCACCGTCAAGCCCGCACTGCCCTGGCTGTTGGACGGTCATTTGCTTGAAACATTAGAGACACTGAAAAAAGTCTATGCCTTTCTGCCAAAAGAGGCGCGCGTGGTGCCCGGCCACGGGTCGGTCATGGGGCGCGAAGATATCCAATGGCATATCGACCATCTCGAAACTATTAAGAAACAAGTGCAGATCGCTATAGACGAAGGCCTAAGCCTGCAGCAAACCGTTGCGCGGGTCAAAATGCCCGAATTTGGCGGCTATGCGTTATTTGGCTGGGTGCATCCTAGCTTGAAGGTGCCCGCCGCTTACAAGGATTTGAGTCTAGCGAAGTGATTGTGTGCAAGCTGGCATCGCAAAGAGCCTCAGGCAAATCAGAATTGCATAGGATCAATATCGGTTATTGGCCCCATTGTCTTCAATGGTTTAAACCCTGTCGCCAGTTCGGTGCGTGAAGGTCGACGGAACCGGTACGACGCTTTCGCACGTACTACTTGGCGCAGCGAAGGCTGGCCTAATCGTGATCTCCGCGAGGTGTTGGTAGCAGCGCCAGAATTTTCTGTTTCAGCCTGGTGCCTTCTACTCTGAGTTTTTGAGTGACCCCATTCTTCTGCAGTTCGATAGCGAGGTGCCGCGCGTGCTGTAGGTGTTCGTTGAGTTTGTCCTGGTCTGGCGCGGGTGACAGGGCGGCGAGTTGTATCACCGTGTCCAGGTACTGGGCATGGCGGAAATCGCTGCGTTGGGCATAGGCCGCGCTGCGTCGAAGGAGCTCGGCACCTTCCAGGAAATTCTTCTTATAACGTATTTGAATCCTGCCGCGTTGGTACAGGCTTAGGCTGTCGTTGTCCCCCGCCTGTTTGTATTCGGCCAGTGCCTTGTCGTAATCGGCATAGGATTTATCGGCATAGATCTTACCCATCAGATAGTGGGCTTTGTGATTGTAGGGACTCATGGTCAGAGCGGTTTTGAGATAGTCTTCGGCCTGGTGCGCCCAGTCGGGGCACAGGCGGCGGCGTTGTTTGATGTAGACCGCCGCCAGGTTGATGAATGGCTCGGGAAAGTTGCACGGCACATGGATCTGAATTGCCCATTCGAGGTATTTGACGGCGTCAGCGTAGCGACCCATGACATAGCAGGCGCGTCCGTAGGCATTTTGAGCCGCAGCATGCGCTTGCGCGAAATTTTGCCAGCCACCGCTCTTTATGTGCGACGACATTTGCCATAGCCATGTTTCATCCTTACCGACGCGTTCCAGCAGCTGCTTCATGGCGGTGCTGGTTTCCTGCTGCGTGGCGGGGTCGAGATAGCCTTCTTCGCGCAGGTGTTCGAGTTCGGCGCAGAGCACGGCGGCGCGGCCGCCTTTGGCGAGTATGAGCAGATTCGATGCCTGACTCGAATCGATGTCTATGCCCTGTTTGTGTAGGCGATCGCGTATTCTTTCCCAGCGGTGCGTCAATTCGCGGATCATAGGCTCAACCGCTGTGGCTGGCGGCGCCTGCTTGCCGTCGCTTTTTTCCTCCAGTTCGGCGACGAGGCGCTGCATGAGGGCGCTGGCACGTCGCACGGCTTTTGCGTCGCCTATCTTAGAGAAACTGACGATCAGGTTGTAGCGGTTGATCCATGGGAATTGGGGCCGGGATGTGAGGAATGCGCCTAAGTGGTGAGAGCGCCAGATGTCTTCGGCCTCGAGCATGCGTTCGACGTAATCGAACTGATCCTTGGCGGCGCGATTTTCACCCAAGGTGCGCAGTACGCTAGCGAGTTTGAAGCGCGCCATCCAGTTGGCCGGATCGAAGGTGATGGCGGATTGGAGCAGTTGTTTCGCCTCTTCCAGCACTGGCTCGCGACGCTCGGCCTTGAGTTCCCGCCCGAGTTTCGATTCCGCCTCCAAGTAAAACCGCAGGCTGCGCCAGTCATGGGTGACCTTGGAGCCGGCCAGTGATACGGCCATCTGGGCGGCAACGTCCTGCAAGATCTTGTCACGCGCGTGGGCGTCGCTGGCGAGGGCGCTGGCTTCGAAATGTCCCCCCGGCATGACCGTGCCGGCCTGGTCGCGTTTGGTGACGAGCAGGGTGATGAGTTTGTCACTCTTACTCAATACGCCGCTGTAGAGAAATTGATAGGGGCGCTTGAACAGCAATGACAGATAAAGAAATAGTTGCTCGGGTTTAAAGGAGAAAATCCCCACCTTGACCGGCTCGGTGCTGGCATCGACATGGGAAATGATGGTGGCGATGCCACCGAGGGGGTCAGCGGTGTTGGGCAGGCTGGTCACATCCAGATCCATCAGGCCGCTGGCTTCAGGCGCCGTCACCGCGCCGCCGGCCAGTTTACGGATGGCATGGGCCATGTCCCGGGACAATGCTTGGCTCATGGCATCACGCTGGTCTTTAGCCGCCATGTGATCCTCTAGCGCCAAGCCATTGCCGGGGCGAGTCAGATAATAGCTACGGAAGGCGCGGCCGGCCAGGAATATTCCTAAGATCAATAGAAAATAGAAGAGCCACAGGGCAACCGATTCCAGTGCCTGGGCGAGTGTGGTGCCGACGCCCTGCCAGAAACTCGGCGTCTCAGTGCGGGCCTTGGCGGATTCGGCACGGCGCATGCCGATTTCGGCCTGGCGGCGGGTGTCGGTCGTGACGGCGGCCGCATCGCGTTTGATAACCTGATCAAACAGCGCTATGGCCTCGTCGTACCTTTTCGACTCGAACAGCGCCTGCGCCTTATCTAATTGCACCCGGGCGACTTGCTGCCACACCTCGTTGAGGGCGATTTGAGTGGCGATGATCAGGTGCCGGTTTCCGACGCTGTCCGTTTCCAGGATATTGAGTTGGGTGGTGAGCAAGGTGTCGGCCTGACGCGTAGCGCCGGACTGCGCATAAAATCGGGCGGCTTCGAGCGCGCGCAGCGTCTTCTGGAGGGCGGCATGATGAGGGTTGGGCTGATCATTATCCTTAGGCAGTTGCTGCGCCAGCGCCAGCGCCTGTTGCCATTGGCCTGTGGCCTCGGCGTGATAGACCTCTTCCAGCGTCGATGCGGCCAGGGCGATCGGGCTGCTCAACAGTAATAGCAGTGCCCATAGCGGCGCCCGTGGCGGTGATAGATGAGCGGAGTATTCCGCCAAGCGAGTAGATAAGAGGTTATGCATAATCTTCTATGTGGGCTTATGTGTACGCATCCGTGCTGCGAGAGTTTGACAGACAGTATATGTCATTGTGGGTTGACGCCCCGCACAGCCGGCGTGAGAAGTTGGAGGAAAATACAGAAGTGAAGTGTCGCACCGTGCCGGTGCGAGGTGCGCTGCGGTCATGGTTTGAGACCCTCATCTCTGGACTGTGTTTTCCTATCGTCCGGTCTGGCGCGGTATATATATAAGGAGACATGCCGGTCCGAACTCGCCTACTTGAAAGAGGGGTGTCTGAGCATCGCTCATTTTAGTTTGCGCTTCGCCCGTACAACGTGTAAAAAAGACACCATAATACTGGTTGGCAATCATATATTGGCGAGGGAGTGCTCGCTGACCGCCACTGAGAAGTCAGTGACTAGCCGGTGACAAGAATAATATCCACGTCATAATCAGCTTGCTCGTGAAGAAGTGAGCGTGTATGCCCCCGTATAGAGTGGGGGCGTCGTCTGAATGATGCAGTAATGTCTTGTCATATCCAGTTGGTGGCTCGCCCGAGTGCTGAGGCACGGGCAAGGTGGCCCGAGGTGGACTGTTCGTATCATCTACAGGGAATGTGAATAAGACGTCATGGAAGCGTGGGCGACCGAACTAATAGGCAGGCTGGGGCAGCGACCCTCGGTGATGAGGCGGCCGGCGCCATGATCGATACCGCGATCAGTCATCTTGCCGGTCAGTTGAACCAGCACCTAAAAAGCGTTTTCGCGCTCAATGAGGATGTGGTGGTCATCTCCAACATCCTGGAGCAAGACGGCTCCCTGGCCGCGAACATCAATAACAAAATCGTGGTCTTTTTGATCAATGTCGAGCATGACACGACACCTTTTCGCCAGCCCAGTGGCAATCATTCCGGCGCGAATCGTGCCGTGGTTCAGTACCCACCGATTTATCTCAATCTTTATCTCATGTTCGCTGGTCATTTTACCGGCAAGAATTATCCCGAGGCGCTAAAGTTTATCGCCAACACAATGAGCTATTTTCAGGGCCATCCGGTATTTGATCATCGTAACTCACCGGATTTGGACAAAAGAATAGACAAACTCACCTTGGATATAGAAAACCTGAATCTCAAGGACTTGGGGACTTTATGGGGTGCCTTGAGTAATAAATATCTGCCGTCCATTCTGTACAAAGTCAGGATGGTGGCCATCGATTCTCAAGACGTGAAGCGTCGGGTAGCCACCGCGCAAGAACCCGCGACCTCGATCGGCCACGGGTGACGGTTCATGGGAGCGTACTCACTCTTATTCAGTCTTGACGTGGAACATGAATTCTTCGCAGCAGGACGCGTCGCTGATTTGGAATTCGTGGCGACATCCGGCAGCACCAGACTGATGCGCAATGCGGGACTGTTGTTGCGGAGCGCGCCCAACGGGGTGAGTGTTTTTTTCGACCAAGACGATAATGATGCTTTAAGGCTATATGCTAGTGATCCGACCGAGCCGCTGCGATTGGCGTTCAAGGTCTATGCGCGGGACGCGGATTTCAATCATTACACGGCGCCGATAGGTGGGCGCGACGAGGCTATACTCTACTTTGATAACCGTGCCGCCCAAGTCGAGGAGGGCGGCAAACAGCGTCTACATGCTGGAGAACATGCGACGGAGCAAGACGCGCTAATCTGGAGTTCGCCGGCCTTGCAGGGCCTCCTCGATCACAGCGATCAGCGGGTGCCGCCGGCATTTGTGGTTGCCATCAGCGTGACGGCGCGGCGCGGGCGGGGTGCCGAATGGCACTACGCGCCCGCGGGGGTGCATTATTGCATTAAGTTTGCAGCACGGAGAACTTACTGGAAGTATTACTTCATAGGCAATGTAAACGATAGGGATTTTTACATCACCGATTTGGAAGATAAGCTGCGATTCGATGACATTGGCGAGGCCGCCTTGTCTGATTCGAGAACCGCGCGCGTGTTCAGATCACAAAAGGCGGTACCGCTGCGCAGTCGCTTCGAGCACCGCTTGCAGCTGCGTGAGCAGGGTCCGGGCAACGGCAAAGTGATCATGAAACGCTTGCCGGTGGCGACGCCCGACCAAATCGACAGGGACATCATTCAAGGGGAAGAAGTAGTCGTATCGGAAATTTACGTCAACTGCTAATCAGCGAAAGGACAACACCATGGGACAGATGAAAACGCCTGGCGTTTATATCGTGGAGAAGAACGCGTTTCCGAGCTCGGTCGTGGAAGTGGCCACGGCGGTGCCCGCCTTCATCGGCTATACCCAGCGGGCTGACAACAAGGGCAAATCCTTGGCCACTAAGCCGTGGCGCATCAGCTCCATGGCGGAGTTTCACAATTATTTCGGCTTTGGACCCGCGCCTTTGTTCGAGCTCGCGGTGCAGGAAAAAGGCGCCGGCGGCGCGCCCGGTGGCGCGACCTTCACTTACGGTAGTAAGAACTACACGCTCACCCAGACTTCAGGTCGTTACTTACTTTACTACAGTATGTTGTTGTTTTTTCAGAACGGTGGCGGACCTTGCTATGTGGTGTCGGTGGGTAGCTATAGCGATGACATCGCCCCCGACAAACTGAGCAAGGGCATTGAATTGCTGGTTAAGGAGCAGGAACCCACCATGGTGGTGATGCCCGAGGCGGTGCTGTTAGCGCAGCCCGATTGCATCAGCGTGCAGCAGGCGGCTTTGGCCCATTGCGGCGCAAAGATGAAGAGTCGCGTCGCCATCCTGGATATCTGGAATGGTTACAAGGATAGACAGGATCCCGATGGCGATTGCATCGAGCTGTTCCGCGACTCGCTGGGGATCAATAATTTGGATTTCGCGGCGGCCTATTATCCCTGGGTCAACACCACCATCGTTCAGGATAAGGATCTGAGTTACGAGAACATCGCCAATCCGGATGTGCTGCAAGCCGCGCTGCGTGATGACTTGGGTTTGCCGGAGGAGGCCGACGCCGCCACCGCTCCCAAAGTCGCCAAACAGATCGAGGCCGTTGGCAACATCAGCAGCGATTGGGCGGGGCTCAAAGACGATGAGATTGCTTCTCACAAGATGCTGCTGAATAAGAGTTTGGCGAGCGTGAGTCCGCTCTTCAACAGCCTCATGACGGAAGCACGCGCCATGCTCAATTTGCTGCCGCCCAGTGCCGCCATGGCGGGCATCTATACCATGGTGGATAACGCCCGCGGAGTGTGGAAAGCACCGGCCAATGTCAGCCTCAACGCCGTGGTCGCTCCGGCGGTGAACATCACCCACGAAGAACAAGAGGACTTGAATGTCACCACGCAGGGCAAGTCCATCAACGCCATTCGCTCCTTCATAGGTGAAGGGACGTTGATTTGGGGTGCCCGTACCCTGGACGGCAACAGCCTCGATTGGCGTTACGTTAATGTGCGCCGCACCATGATCATGTTGGAGGAGTCCATCAGGTTGGCCACCAAGGCCTATGTCTTCGAGCCCAATACCGCCAATACCTGGGTCAC
>CALZJG010000117.1 GCA_945787555.1 uncultured Chromatiaceae bacterium
AATATTCGCATGTCGGTGGCCCTGATAGCGCCGATTGCGATGGAAGAAGGTCTGCGTTTCGCCATCCGAGAAGGTGGCCGCACCGTCGGCGCCGGCGTGGTCACGAAGGTAACCGAGTAAAGGCATAGTGTGCAAGGTGTGAGGCAAGGGGGAGACCCCATGCCTCTCGCTTGCGTGTTCAAGATTTAAATTTAGGCCAGTAGCTCAATTGGCAGAGCGGCGGTCTCCAAAACCGCAGGTTGGGGGTTCGATTCCCTCCTGGCCTGCCATTTAAGGCAGTTTACGGCGAATATGGCGGACAAAATTAAATTTTTCTTCGCAGCATTGCTGCTGGTCGGCGCGCTGTTCGGGTTTTATTATTTCGCCGATCATTCGCTGTTGATGCGTGTCCTCGCCTTGTTGGCGGTAATCGTGGTGTGCGTGGTGATCGTGTTGCAGACCGCGGCCGGCAAGCGATTGATGGAATTTATTCGTGAGTCGCACCTTGAGGTGCGCAAGGTAGTCTGGCCGACCGGCAAGGAAACCACGCAAACCACGCTCATCGTCATGGCGATGGTGGTGGTGGTGGCTATATTCCTGTGGGGGCTGGATATGTTTTTGTTGTGGTCGGTGAAGTCACTGACCGGGCAGGGGGGCTGAAGTACGCATGACCAAGCGCTGGTACGTGGTGCATGTCTATTCGGGCTTCGAGAACCAAGTGGTGCGTTCGTTGAACGAGCGAGTCGGCCGCTTTGGCATGGAAGAGAAGTTCGGTGAGGTTCTCGTGCCCACGGAAGAAGTGGTCGAAATGCGCGGCGGGCAGAAACGCCGCAGTGACCGCAAGTTCTTTCCCGGCTATGTCCTGGTTCAAATGGAGATGGACGACAACACCTGGCACTTAGTAAAGGACGTGCCCAAGGTGATGGGTTTCATCGGTGGCACCAGCAACCGGCCGGCGCCGATTTCCGACAAGGAAGCAGAGAAGATCCTGCAGCGCGTGCAGGAAGGTGTCGAGAAGCCGAGACCGAAAGTGTTGTTCGAGCCGGGCGAAGTGGTCCGCGTCACCGAAGGCCCCTTCGCCGATTTCAATGGCGTGGTGGAAGAGGTGAACTACGAGAAGAGTCGCCTGCGCGTCGCCGTGCTGATCTTCGGTCGCTCTACCCCGGTGGAATTGGAGTTCGGCCAGGTAGAAAAGGGTTAAGGTTGTTCCTCTGCTCAGTGCGGAGCGGAGGTTGGGGGTTGAGGCAGCGTCCTCTCCCCGTCCCTTTCCCGGTGGGAGAGGGGGAGTTTGGGTGAGTCGACGCTCGATGAGTTCGGCGAACTCTTGAATATATGTTGGGGAGCCGCGAGGCGCATGCACCCATCTAGGAGTCCATCATGGCAAAGAAAGTTACCGCTTATATCAAGCTGCAGGTGAAGGCCGGTCAGGCCAACCCCAGTCCGCCGGTCGGACCCGCTTTGGGTCAGCACGGCGTGAATATCATGGAGTTCTGCAAGGCCTTCAACGCGCAAACGCAAAGCGTCGAGGCGGGCTTGCCGTTGCCGGTGGTAATCACCGTGTACAACGACCGCAGCTTCACCTTCATCACTAAGACCCCGCCCGCCAGCGTGCTGCTGAAGAAAGCCGCCGGCATCAGCTCGGGCAGTGCCACCCCCCACACGACTAAGGTGGGGAAAGTGACGCGCGCGCAGTTGGAGGAAATTGCCAAGACCAAGATGCCTGACCTGACCGCCGCCGATATGGATGCCGCCGTGCGCACCATCGCCGGTAGCGCGCGCAGCATGGGTCTGACCGTGGAGGGCCTCTAAAATGGCGAAATTGGTTAAGCGCATGCGCGCGATTCAAGAGAAGATCCCCCCGGGCAAAGTGTACGCTTTGGAAGAAGCCTTGGGCTTGTTGAAGGAGTGCGCCAGCGCGAAATTCGACGAGTCGGTGGAAGTGGCTGTGAACCTGGGCGTAGACCCGCGCAAGTCCGACCAAGTGGTGCGTAGCTCCACGGTGCTGCCCAACGGGACCGGTAAGAAAGTCCGTGTGGCAGTGTTCGCCCAAGGCGCCAATGCCGAGGCCGCCAAAGCCGCCGGCGCCGATGTGGTCGGTTTCGAAGATTTGGCCGAGCAAGTGAAAGCCGGGCAAATGGATTTTGATGTGGTCATTGCCAGTCCCGACGCGATGCGCGTGGTGGGTCAGCTGGGCCAAATCCTTGGTCCGCGCGGCCTGATGCCCAACCCCAAGGTGGGTACCGTCACCCCCGATGTCGCCGGCGCGGTAACTAACGCCAAGGCCGGTCAAGTGCGTTATCGCACCGACAAAGCGGGTATCATCCATTGCCCGATAGGCAAAGTCAGTTTCGAAGTCAATGCGCTGAAAGAAAACCTCGAAGCGTTGGTGGCCGGTCTGCACAAGGCTAAGCCGTCTACCGCGAAGGGGCAGTACGTCAAGCGCGTGACAGTGTCGAGCACCATGGGCCCGGGCTTGCACGTGGATGCCGCGACGCTAAGTTGATGATAAGCGCAAGGCGAGTGGGCATGAGTCCGCACGCCGGCGCAGTGTTAGTTCAATAGCCTTTGGGCTGCTGGTGCTTATGGCCGGCAGCCGTCAAAGACCGCAGGCGCACTGCTTAATGGATTCGTGAGAATCGGCCTGCGCAGACGGCAACGCCCGAGACAGGTTTTTTCCTGGCGACGGTCGCCGTAACAGGGGACGTTCGCAGTATGAACGTCTATGTGAAGGTGGCGCATTCCGTGATTTCACGGGGTGTCCATACGAGGAGGTGGCTCTTGTTAAACAAGGCAGAGAAAGAGGCCGTCGTCGCCGAAGTGGCCGAGGTGGCGCGTAGTGCGCAATCCGTCATTGCCGCGGAGTACCGGGGTCTTACCGTCGAGCAGATGACCAAGTTGCGTAGTGAAGCGCGCAACGCGGGGGTTTATCTGCGGGTGGTGAAGAATACCCTGGCTCGCCGTGCGATGGACGGTACCGGATATGCGTGCATGGCGGAATCTTTGGTGGGGCCGTTAGTATTGGCCTTTGCCCAGGAGGAGCCCGCGTCGGCGGCGCGTTTGATGCGCGACTTCATCAAAGACAACAGCAAGTTGGTGGTCAAGGTCATCGCCCTGGACGGGCGTTTGTTGGCCCCGGGCGATCTTGATGCCCTGGCCAGCATGCCCACCCGCGAGGAAGCGTTGTCGAAGTTGATGGCGGTGATGAAGGCACCGGTGGAGAAGTTGGCGCGCACGATCATAGCGCCGACCGACAAACTGGTGCGCACCATCGCCGCGGTCCGCGATCAAAAGCAGGCCGCGGCCTGAAGCGACGAGCGCCTAGAGTTAAGCTACAGATAATCGAGACATTTTTAGGAGAAATATCATGGCTGTTGCAAAAGAAGAGATTCTTGACACCATCGCTAACATGACGGTGCTGGAAGTGGTGGATTTGATTTCCGCGATGGAAGAGAAGTTCGGCGTGTCCGCCGCTGCCGTGGCAATGGCCGCTCCGGCCGCCGGTGCCGCCGCCGCGCCCGCGGAAGAGCAGACCGAGTTCAACGTGGTGATGTCCAGCTTCGGCGACAACAAGGTCGGCGTCATCAAGGTCGTCCGCGCCATCACCGGCCTGGGTCTCAAGGAAGCCAAAGACATGGTGGAAGGCGCGCCCTCCACTATCAAGGAAGATGCGTCCAAGGAAGAAGCCGAATCCATCAAGAAGCAGTTGGAAGAAGCCGGCGCCAAGGTGGAGGTCAAGTAAGCAGACTTCCTTGGAGGTTCTGCTCACTGTTATGTTTTGGTATGCAGCCGGCATCGCCTGGTACGGACAGAGGCGGCGCGACACCCTGGAGGGTGGCTGCTTACAGAAACAATATCAGGGGAACGGCTGGCAGCCTGGCGCTGCCGGCCTTTTCCTGTTAATCGAATCAAGTGTGCCCGGTGCTGCGTTTGCGAGGGATCGCGGCGGCTGTCGGGCGGTTGTAATGTGATCCTCGCGCGGTCCGCGGCACGCTCTTGGCGTGTTGGCGGTGGCGAGTCGTCCCGTTTGGTGAACTAGTCCTGAGGAAATCTGATGGCCTACTCCTTTACTGAGAAAAAATGCATCCGTAAGGATTTTGGCAAACGCCCCACCATTCTGCAGGTGCCTTACCTGCTGGAGATCCAGGTGGAATCCTATCGCCAGTTCCTGCAGCTCGATACCCCGCTGCAGCAGCGTCTGGAGCAGGGCTTGCATGCTGCATTCAAGACCGTGTTCCCCATTTCCAGCTATTCCGGCAATGCGATGTTGGAATATGTCAGCTACCGGCTGGGGACACCGGCCTTCGACGTGCGCGAATGCCAAATGCGCGGCATGACCTATGCCGCGCCGCTGCGCGTCAAGGTGCGTCTGGTGATTTACGACAAGGAAAGCAGTTCACGCGCCGTCAAGGACATCAAGGAGCAAGAGGTGTACATGGGCGAGATGCCGCTCATGACCGAAAACGGCACCTTCGTCATCAACGGGACCGAGCGCGTTGTGGTGTCGCAATTGCATCGCTCCCCCGGCGTGTTTTTCGAACACGACAAAGGCAAGACCCATTCCTCGGGTAAGTTGCTGTTCTCCGCGCGCGTCATTCCCTATCGTGGCTCATGGTTGGACTTCGAGTTCGATCCCAACGATATGGTGTTTGTGCGTATCGATCGGCGCCGCAAGTTGCCGGCAACCATGCTATTGCGCGCCCTGGGTTACACCACCGAGCAAATGCTCGATATATTCTTCGACAAGAACACTTTCGTTCTCGGCAAGGATGAGATCCGTCTCGACCTGGTGCCCGAGCGTCTGCGTGGCGAGACCGCGGCTTTCGATATCGCCACGACCAAGGGCAAGGTCATTGTAGAGGCGGGTCGTCGCATCATGGCGCGTCATGTCAAGGAAATCGAAAAGACCGGCATGAAAAAGTTGGTCGTGCCCAAGGAATACCTGGTGGGCAAGACCCTGGCTCATGATGTGATCGATGAGAGCACCGGCGAAGTCCTGGTCAGCGCCAATGATGAATTAACCAGTGAAATCATCGACAATCTTATCGGTGCGGGCATCGGGAAGATTCAAACTCTGTACACCAATGATTTGGATCGCGGCCCCTATATGTCGCAAACCTTGCGCATCGATTCCGCACGCACGTCGTTGGAGGCGTTGGTGGAAATCTACCGCATGATGCGCCCCGGTGAGCCGCCCACCAAAGAGGCGGCCGAAGCGCTGTTTGGAAATCTGTTCTTCAGTTCCGATCGCTATGATTTATCGGCAGTGGGCCGCATGAAATTCAACCGCCGTGTCGGTCGCGACGAAGTGACCGGCTCCGGCGTGCTTACCAAAGACGACATTATCGCCGTTCTGAAGACGCTGATCGACATTAAGAACGGCAACGGTCAGGTGGACGACATCGACCACTTGGGCAATCGTCGTGTTCGGTCCGTGGGTGAGATGGTGGAAAACCAATTCCGCATCGGCCTGGTGCGTGTCGAGCGCGCTGTGAAGGAGCGCCTGAGCTTGGCCGAGAGCGAAGGCTTGATGCCTCATGAGATGATCAACGCCAAGCCGGTTTCGGCGGCGATTAAGGAATTCTTCGGTTCCTCGCAGCTGTCGCAATTCATGGACCAGAACAATCCGCTCTCCGAAGTCACGCACAAGCGACGTGTCTCAGCCTTGGGCCCGGGTGGTCTGACTCGCGAGCGGGCCGGTTTCGAGGTGCGCGACGTGCATCCCACCCACTATGGCCGCGTGTGTCCGATCGAGACGCCTGAAGGCCCCAACATCGGCCTGATCAACTCGCTGGCGGTGTTCGCCCGCACCAATGCCTACGGCTTTTTGGAAACGCCGTATCGTAAGGTGACGAACGGTAAGGTCGCCGATCAGATCGACTTTCTGTCCGCCATCGAGGAAGGACAGTACGTCATCGCCCAGGCCAACGCCACGGTGGACAAGAGCGGTAAGCTCATCGATGACTTGGTCTCGTGCCGTCATATGAACGAGTTCACCATGATGACGCCGGAGCGCGTCGATTACATCGACGTCTCGCCGCGTCAGATCGTCTCTGTCGCCGCCGCTTTGATCCCATTTTTGGAGCACGACGACGCCAACCGCGCCCTCATGGGCTCGAACATGCAACGTCAAGCCGTGCCCACGCTGCTTGCTGAGAAACCCTTGGTGGGTACGGGCATCGAGCGCGTGGTCGCCACCGATTCCGGCACCACCGTGGTTGCGCGCCGTGGCGGCGTGGTGGATGCGGTGGACGCCGGACGGATCGTGGTGCGTGTCAACGACGAGGAAACGCAAGCCGGTGAGGCGGGCGTGGATATTTATAATCTGGTCAAGTACACCCGCTCCAATCAGAACACCTGTATCAACCAGCGCCCGCTGGTCAAGCCCGGTGATGTCATCGCGCGCGGCGACGTGTTGGGCGACGGCGCTTCTACCGATAATGGTGAATTGGCGTTGGGCCAGAACATGTTGGTGGCCTTCATGCCCTGGAACGGCTACAACTTCGAGGACTCCATCCTGATCTCCGAACGGGTGGTGCAGGAAGATCGTTTCACCTCCATTCACATCGAAGAGCTGACGTGCGTGGCGCGTGACACCAAATTGGGGCCGGAGGAAATCTCCGCTGACATTCCCAATGTGGGCGAAGCGGCGCTGGCCAAGCTGGATGAGTCCGGCATCGTCTACATCGGTGCCGAAGTGGCGGCCGGCGACATCCTGGTGGGCAAGGTCACGCCCAAGGGCGAGACCCAGCTTACGCCGGAAGAGAAGTTGCTGCGTGCCATCTTCGGCGAGAAGGCCTCCGATGTGAAAGACACCTCCATGCGCGTGCCCTCGGGCATGAACGGGACGGTCATCGACGTGCAAGTCTTCACTCGTGAGGGCGTGGACAAGGACACGCGTTCCAAGGATATCGAGAAGGCCGAGTTGGAGCGCTTCAAGAAGGATCTGCGTGACCAATTCCGCATCCTGGAAGACGATGTCTATCAGCGCGTGGAAAAACTGCTGGTTGGTAAGTCTGCGGCGGGCGGCCCCCAGAAGCTCAAGGCCGGCTCGACGCTCACGAAGGCGTATCTGGCCGAGGTGCCGCGTGAGAAATGGTTCGAGATTCGTCTCAAGGACGAGGGCGGCGACAAGCAACTGGAAATGTTGGCCGAACAGTTGAAAGAGCGCCGCGCCGAGTACGATCAGAAGTTTGACGAGAAGAAGGCTAAGCTCACCGCGGGAGACGATTTGGCGCCGGGCGTGCTGAAGATGGTGAAGGTCTATCTGGCGGTGAAGCGGCGTGTGCAGCCCGGTGACAAAATGGCCGGTCGCCACGGCAACAAGGGCGTGATTTCCATGATCGTGCCTGCGGAGGACATGCCTTACAGTGCCGACGGTGTGCCCGTTGACATCGTGCTCAATCCACTGGGCGTGCCGTCGCGTATGAACATCGGCCAGATCCTGGAGGCCCACTTGGGTTGGGCGGCCCGGGGTATCGGCAACAAGATCGGCCAGATGTTGGATGCCCACAGTAAAATGCAGGAACTGCGTAAATTCCTCGACCAGGTCTACAACGCCAGTGGTAAGAAAGAGGATCTGGACACCCTCAGCGATGAGGAAATCCTCGCTCTGGCGGGCAATCTGCGCAAGGGTGTGCCCATGGCCACGCCGGTGTTCGATGGCGCGCATGAAAGCGAGATCAAGAACATGTTGGATTTGGCCGAGCTGCCGCGTTCGGGTCAGACCACCTTGTTCGATGGTCGTACCGGCGAGGCCTTCGATCGTCAGGTGACCGTGGGTTATATGTACATGCTCAAGCTCAACCACTTGGTCGATGACAAGGTCCACGCCCGCTCCACCGGTCCGTACAGTCTCGTGACTCAGCAACCGTTGGGTGGTAAGGCCCAGTTCGGTGGTCAGCGCTTCGGTGAAATGGAAGTGTGGGCGCTGGAGGCGTACGGCGCCGCCTACACCTTGCAGGAAATGCTCACCGTCAAGTCCGATGACGTGACCGGCCGCACCAAGATGTATAAGAACATCGTGGATGGCGATCATCGCGTGGAGGCCGGGATGCCTGAGTCCTTCAACGTGCTGGTCAAGGAGATCCGTGCGCTCGGTATCGACATCGAGCTGGAGCAAGATTGATGCAGTGGGCGACGCCGCGTAGGCCAGCCCACTATTACTAGTAAGTATTGTATAGGCGGGGGACGCTGACGCTAACCCGCCCTACATCGGGATGCAACTCGATCAATCGAGTAGGAGACGCGATGAAAGATCTACTCAGTCTGTTGAAGCAACAAGGTCAGGTGGAAGAGTTCGACGGCATTCGCATCGGCTTGGCGTCGCCGCAGAAGGTGCGCTCTTGGTCCTTCGGCGAAGTGAAGAAGCCTGAGACCATCAACTACCGGACTTTCAAGCCCGAGCGCGACGGGCTGTTCTGCGCCAAGATTTTCGGGCCAGTGAAGGACTATGAATGCTTGTGCGGTAAGTACAAGCGCCTCAAGCACCGCGGCGTCATCTGCGAGAAATGCGGTGTCGAGGTGACCTTGGCCAAGGTGCGCCGTGAGCGTATGGGCCACATCGAGCTGGCCAGCCCGACCGCGCACATCTGGTTCCTGAAATCGTTGCCCTCGCGCATGGGTCTGTTATTGGATATGACGCTGCGTGACATCGAGCGCGTGTTGTACTTCGAATCTTTCGTAGTCGTCGAGCCGGGCATGACCCAGCTCGAGCGCGGTCAGTTGCTCACCGATGAGCAGTACCTGGACGCCATCGAAGAATACGGCGACGAGTTCGTCGCCAAGATGGGCGCCGAGGCCGTGCATGGCCTGCTCAGTTCCATCGACATGGAGAAAGAAACGGTACGCTTGCGCGAAGAAATCGCCAGCAGCGGCTCCGATACGCGTATCAAGAAGCTGACTAAGCGCTTGAAGCTGATCGACGCGTTCCTCGATTCCGGCAACAAGCCCGAGTGGATGGTGATGACCGTGCTGCCTGTGTTGCCGCCCGAGTTGCGTCCCTTGGTGCCGCTGGACGGCGGGCGTTTCGCGACCTCCGACTTGAATGACCTCTATCGTCGCGTCATCAATCGCAACAATCGCTTGAAGCGTTTGTTGGATCTCAACGCCCCCGACATCATCGTGCGCAATGAGAAGCGTATGTTGCAAGAAGCGGTGGACGCGTTGCTAGACAACGGTCGCCGCGGCAAGGCCATCACTGGCTCCAACCGCCGTCCGCTGAAGTCGCTGGCCGACATGATCAAGGGTAAGCAGGGTCGATTCCGGCAAAACTTGCTGGGCAAGCGTGTCGATTATTCCGGCCGTTCCGTCATCGTGGTCGGACCGACGTTGAGACTGCATCAGTGCGGTCTGCCCAAGCTGATGGCGCTGGAGCTGTTCAAGCCGTTTATCTTCAGCAAGCTGCAACGGCGTGGTTTGGCCACCACCATCAAGGCGGCCAAGAAAATGGTCGAACGCCAAGGGCCCGAAGTGTGGGATATCCTCGAAGAGGTGATTCGCGAGCATCCGGTACTGCTCAACCGCGCGCCCACTTTGCATCGTCTTGGTATCCAGGCGTTCGAGCCGGTGTTAATCGAAGGCAAGGCCATCCAATTGCATCCGCTGGTGTGTACCGCTTACAACGCTGACTTCGACGGTGACCAGATGGCGGTGCACGTACCGTTGTCGTTGGAAGCGCAGATCGAGGCCCGTGCCTTGATGATGTCCACCAACAACGTGCTTTCCCCGGCCAACGGCGATCCCATCATCGTGCCTACCCAGGACGTGGTTTTGGGGCTGTATTACATGACCCGCGAGCGTGCCGACGCTAAAGGCACCGGCATGGCCTTCGCAGACGTGAGCGAGGTGCATCGTGCCTACCAGAGCGGTGCGGTGGATTTACAAGCGCGCATCAAGGCCCGTATCGTCGACTACGTGATGGACCAAGACGGCAGCGCGACGTCGCGCCGGCGCACCTTGGATACCACCGTGGGGCGCGCCCTGTTGGCCGAGATCCTGCCCGAGGGCTTGTCCTTCGATCACATCAACCAGGATCTGAACAAAAAATCCATTTCTCGTCTAGTGAACTCCTGCTACCGCCAGTTGGGCCTCAAGCCCACGGTGGTGTTCGCCGACCGGCTCATGTACACCGGCTTCCACTACGCCACACGCTCCGGCGCCTCTGTGGGGGTGGATGATATGGCGGTGCCGGAGCGCAAGGCGCAGATCATTACCGGCGCCGAGCAGGAAGTGAAGGAGATCGAGGATCAATATGTCTCCGGTCTGGTTACCAACGGTGAACGCTACAACAAGGTCGTGGACATCTGGTCACATGCCAATGACCAAGTGGCCAAGGCCATGATGGATGAGCTGGGCACCGACACGGTCACGGCGGCGGACGGCAAGACGGTCAAGCAAGCTTCGTTCAACTCTATATATATGATGGCTGACTCGGGCGCTCGCGGTAGCGCGGCGCAGATCCGCCAGTTGGCCGGCATGCGCGGCCTGATGGCCAAGCCCGATGGCTCCATCATCGAAACGCCCATCACGGCCAACTTCCGTGAAGGTTTGGACGTGTTGCAGTACTTCATCTCCACTCACGGCGCGCGTAAAGGTTTGGCCGATACCGCGCTCAAGACCGCGAACTCGGGTTATCTGACCCGTCGTTTGGTCGACGTGGCGCAGGATTTAGTGGTGATTGAACCCGATTGCGGCACGACTAACGGCATCATCAAGATGCCGCTCATCGAAGGCGGTGACGTGGTCGAGCCCTTGCGCGAGCGTGTGTTGGGTCGCGTAGTGGCCGAAGATGTCATGTTGCCCGGCAAGGAGGGCGAAGTCGCCGTGCCCGCCGGCACCTTGCTCGATGAGGCTTGGGTCGACAGCCTCGAGGCCATGAGTATCGACCGTATCAAGGTGCGTACGCCGATCTCTTGCGAGACGCGCTACGGCGTGTGCGCCATGTGCTATGGTCGCGACCTGGCGCGTGGGCATCGGGTCAACATCGGCGAAGCCGTGGGCGTCATCGCCGCCCAGTCAATCGGCGAGCCGGGCACCCAGCTCACCATGCGGACCTTCCACATCGGTGGCGCGGCGTCGCGTTCCGCGGCCGCCAATAGTGTGCAGACCAAGTCCAAGGGCAAGATCCGCCTACACAACATGAAGATCGTCAAGCACCCCAGCGGTAACAACGTGGTGGTGTCGCGTTCCGGTGAGTTGACCGTCATCGACGAGTCGGGTCTGGAGCGTGAGCGCTACAAAATTCCCTATGGCGCAGTGCTGAGTGTCGACGACGCTGATCCGGTTGAGGCCGGTCGCGTGGTGGCCAACTGGGATCCGCATACCCATCCGGTCATCACCGAGGTGGCGGGTTCGGTGAAGTTCCACGACTTCGTCGAAGGCGTTACCGTGCAGCGCACCACCGACGAAATCACCGGTCTGACCAGCCTAGTCATCACCGATCCCAAACAACGCGGCGCCGCGGCCAAGGATCAGCGGCCGATGGTCAAGTTGGTGGATGAGAAAGGCAAGGAACTGTGCTTGGCCGGCACCGAAATCCCGGCTGTGTATTACTTGCCGGCCGGCGCCATCATCAATTTGGAGGACGGCGCCAAGGTGGGCGTGGGTGATGTGGTGGCGCGTATTCCGCAGGAATCGTCCAAGACGCGCGACATCACCGGCGGTCTGCCGCGGGTGGCGGATTTGTTCGAGGCCCGCAAGCCCAAGGATCCGTATGTGCTGGCGGAAATGACCGGCACGGTCAGCTTCGGTCGCGAGACCAAGGGCAAGCAGCGTGTGGTCATCACCGCCAACGACGGCACCCAGCACGAGGAGCTGATTCCCAAGTGGCGTAACGTCACCGTGTTCGAGGGCGAGCATGTCGAGAGCGGCGAGGTGATTGTGGACGGCGCCCCCAACCCGCATGACATCTTGCGTCTGCTGGGTGTCGAGGCCCTGGCCAACTACATCGTCAACGAGGTGCAGGACGTCTATCGTCTGCAAGGCGTGAAGATCAACGACAAACACATTGAAGTGATCGTGCGTCAGATGCTGCGCAAGATTGAGGTCTCCGAGACCGGCGACAGCAAGCTGCTCAAGGGCGAGACGATCGACAAGTCCCGCCTCTTCGACGAGAACGAGCGCGTGCAGGCGGAGGGCAAGATGCCTGCCACCTGGGCGCCCTTGTTGTTGGGCATCACCAAGGCCTCGTTGGCGACCGAGTCGTTCATTTCGGCGGCCTCCTTCCAAGAAACCACCCGCGTCCTCACTGAGGCGGCGGTCAGCGGCAAAATGGACGATCTGCGTGGCCTCAAGGAGAACGTCATCGTGGGCCGCTTGATCCCGGCCGGTACCGGGCTGGCCTATCACAACGATCGCCGCCGCAAGCGCGAGCAGGCGCGCGAGCAAGTGGCGGACGAAGCCAAGCCCAAGCCCACCGCGGCGGAAGTCGAAAAGGCCTTGAGCCAGGCTCTCAACGCCTCCGAGACCGAGTGAGGGACTAGGACCCGGCAATAGGGGCCGCGAGTTAAATCGCGACCCCTATTGACACCATGAGGGTGCGGCCATAAAATGCCGCTTCTTTATTGGGGCGACATACGTTTTCGTCTGTCACCTAACTTCTTAAACGTCAAGCGTTCAACCGGACGGCACGCCGCTGGAATAGTGGGTCGTGAACGGAGAGCGCTTATGTTTATTTTGGGCTGGAGCTAAGGAATACATGGCAACGATCAATCAGTTGGTGCGCAAGCCACGTGCCCGCAAGCAAGAAAAGAGTAAGGTGCCGGCGCTGGATTCGTGCCCGCAGAAGCGCGGTGTTTGCACTCGTGTTTACACCACTACGCCGAAAAAGCCGAACTCGGCGCTGCGCAAGGTCGCGCGCGTGCGGCTGACCAACGGCATGGAAGTATCCAGCTACATCGGTGGCGAAGGGCATAACCTGCAGGAGCACTCGGTGGTGCTGATCCGCGGTGGTCGTGTCAAGGACTTGCCCGGCGTACGTTATCACACGGTGCGCGGCAGTCTGGATACCTCCGGGGTGGCCAAGCGCAAGCAGGGTCGCTCGAAGTACGGTGCGAAACGCCCTAAGGCTTAATTAACGGATAGCAGCTATGGCACGTAGAAGAGAAGCAACCAAGCGCAGTGTTTTGCCGGACCCGAAGTTCGGGAGCGAAGTATTGGCGCGTTTTGTCAATGTGATCATGAAGAGCGGCAAAAAATCCGTGGCTGAGCGGGTTGTTTACGGCGCCTTGGATCGCGTCGGTGACAAAACCAAAAGCGATGCGCTGGGTGTGTTGAATACAGCATTCGACAACGTTAAGCCTATCGTCGAGGTGAAATCGCGACGTGTCGGTGGCGCCACTTATCAGGTGCCAGTGGAAGTGCGCGGTGACCGCCAGTTCGCTCTAGCGATGCGCTGGCTTATCGATGCGGCACGCAAGCGTGGTGAGAAATCCATGGACTTGCGTTTGGCTGGTGAAATCTTGGATGCGGCTGAGAAGCGCGGCGCGGCGGTGAAGAAGCGTGAGGACACGCACCGCATGGCCGAGGCTAACAAGGCATTCGCGCATTATCGCTGGTAATGATCCCTGCCCGGATCTTGAGTTGAGATATATTTAAAGGATATTGTTGTGGCACGCACTACTCCCATCGAGCGTTATCGCAATATCGGCATCATGGCTCACATCGATGCTGGTAAGACGACGACCACCGAGCGCATCCTGTTCTACACCGGTGTTTCCCACAAGATCGGTGAAGTGCACGATGGCGCCGCAGTCATGGACTGGATGGAGCAGGAGCAGGAGCGCGGTATCACCATCACCTCTGCGGCGACTACCTGCTATTGGTCAGGTATGGAGCAGCAATACCCTCAGCATCGTGTCAACATCATTGATACTCCTGGTCACGTGGACTTCACCATCGAAGTGGAGCGCTCATTGCGTGTGCTCGACGGTGCTTGCGCTGTGTTTTGCGCCGTGGGTGGCGTGCAGCCGCAGTCCGAAACCGTATGGCGTCAGGCTAATAAGTATGGCGTACCGCGCCTGGCCTTCGTCAACAAGATGGACCGTGTCGGCGCCAATTTCGTGCGCGTCTACGATCAGGTTAAAAAGCGTTTAGGCGCCAACCCCGTGCTCATTCAGTTTCCCATCGGCGCCGAAGAAGGCTTCAAGGGCGTGGTGGACCTGTTGCGCATGAAGGCCATCTACTGGAGCGAGGAAAACCAGGGCATGACCTTCGACGAAAAGGACATCCCGGCCGACCTTAAGGATGCCTGCGACGAGTGGCACGAGAAGATGGTAGAGGCCGCGGCCGAAGCCAATGAAGAATTGATGGAGAAGTATCTCGAGGGCGGCGCGCTTTCCAATGACGAGATCAAGCAGGGTCTGCGTCAGCGCACCCTGAACAACGAAATCGTGCCCATGCTGTGTGGCTCCGCGTTCAAGAATAAGGGCGTGCAAGCCATGTTGGACGCCGTGATCGACTACATGCCGGCGCCGACCGACGTGCCTGCCATACGCGGCACCCTGGACGATACTGATCGTACGCCCGCCGAGCGTCATTCTACCGATGATGAGCCGTTCTCGGCCTTGGCCTTCAAAATCATGACCGATCCCTTTGTCGGCAATCTGACTTTTTTCCGCGTGTACTCCGGGGTGCTCAAGTCCGGTGAGACGATCTTTAACCCGGTAAAGGGCAAGAAAGAGCGTATTGGCCGCATCTTGCTGATGCACGCCAACAGCCGTGATGACATCAAAGAGGTGCGAGCGGGCGACATCGCCGCCGCCGTGGGCTTGAAGGATGTTACCACTGGCGACACGCTGAGCGACTTGAATAATGTTGTCATTCTGGAGCGCATGGAGTTTCCCGAACCGGTCATTTCTGTGGCGGTGGAGCCCAAGACCAAAACGGACCAGGAAAAGATGGGTATGTCTCTCGGCCGTCTGGCGCAGGAGGATCCTTCTTTCCGCGTGCATACAGATGAGGAGTCTGGTCAGACCATCATCTCCGGCATGGGTGAGCTGCATCTTGAAATCCTCGTCGACCGTATGCGTCGCGAGTTTAAAGTGGAAGCCAATGTCGGCAAGCCCCAAGTGGCCTATCGCGAAACCATCCGTAGTGGCGTGGAACAAGAAGGCAAGTTCGTACGCCAGTCCGGTGGCCGCGGTCAATATGGCCATGTTTGGCTGAAGATTGAGCCCCAAGAGTCGGGAGCGGGTTACGAGTTTGTCAACTCCATTGTGGGTGGCGTGGTGCCCAGGGAATACATTTCCGCTGTGGATAAGGGTATCCAAGAGGCTATGCAAAACGGTATAATGGCTGGCTACCCTGTGGTCGACGTCAAGGTCACACTGTTCGATGGGTCTTACCATGATGTGGATTCCAACGAAATGGCGTTCAAGATCGCTGGTTCGATGGGCTTTAAGGAGGGCGTGAAGAAGGCGGATCCCGTCGTCCTCGAGCCTGTCATGAAAGTGGAAGTCATCACCCCGGAAGAGAATATGGGTGATGTCATCGGCGATCTTAATCGTCGTCGCGGTGTCATTCAGGGCATGGAAGACTCTCCCGCTGGCAAGCTGGTGCATGCCGAAGTGCCGTTGGCGGAAATGTTCGGTTACTCCACTGATTTGCGTTCTGCTACGCAAGGTCGCGCGACATACTCCATGGAGTTCGCCAAGTATGCAGAGCTGCCGGCGAATCTGGCCGACAGCGTGACCAAGAAAGCATCCTAACGAATAAATGGTTAGACAACAGAATTTCGAGTAAGAGGTAGAGAACGGTGTCCAAGGAAAAATTCGAGCGTAATAAGCCGCACGTTAACGTTGGGACGATCGGTCACGTGGACCACGGCAAGACGACCTTGACGGCGGCGCTGACCAAAGTGTTGGCGGAGAAATTTGGTGGGGAATTCAAGGCCTACGACCAGATTGACGCAGCGCCGGAAGAGCGCGCGCGCGGCATCACCATCTCCACTGCCCACGTTGAATACGAGTCCGACAATCGCCACTACGCGCACG
>CALZJG010000118.1 GCA_945787555.1 uncultured Chromatiaceae bacterium
ATATCCACCTTGGGTTGATAGTGCAAGGTGATCTCATCGCGATCCAGCGCTTTGCGTAATTGGCTTTCGATGCTCAGGCGGCGTTTTGAGCTGATGTTCAGCTCCTTGGCATAGAACTGGAACGTGTTGCGCCCGCGCCCCTTGGCATGGGACATAGCCACCGCGGCATGCTTGAGCATGGATTCCACGTCATCGCCGTCGGTGGGAAACATGGCGATGCCAATGCTCGAAGTCACGAAGAATTCTTGGTCGCTTAGTAGAAACGGTTTATCGAGCTCGTTGAGAACGCGCCGCGCTACTTGGTTGACGCTGCCGATATTGCCGATGTCGGTGAGGAGGATGGTGAATTCATCGCCGCCGATTCTAGACAAGGTGTGGCCGTTGGTGAGGCCGCCGATGACATCGCTGGGACGCAGGCATTCTTCCAATCTTTGCGTCACCATACGCAGCAAAACGTCACCGGCGCGGTGACCCAGCGCATCGTTGATTTGTTTGAAGCGGTCGAGGTTAAGATGAAAAACCGCGCATTTCTTCTCTTCTTTGATGGAGCGTTGCAGCATTCTGTCCAATTTGCTGATCAGCATTTGACGGTTGGGTAAGCCGGTCAGTCCATCGTAAAAGGCGAGGCGATCTTGATAGGCCTTGGCGGCCAAGCTGTTGCGCAGGCGCAGCACCAATTCACTGGGGTCCACCGGCTTGCCGAGAAAGTCGGTGGCGCCGAGTTCCAGTGCCTTGAGTTTCGTTTCGGCGTCCGTCGATGAGGTGAGCACAATGATGGGTGTGTGCATAAGAGTGGGATGGTTGCGCACTTGTTCGAGTATTTCGAAGCCATTGACCTCCGGCATGACCAAGTCGAGCAGCAACACATCCGGGCGCGCGTCCTCCAAGCGTGTCATGGCCGTGGTGGAGTCGCAGGTGCTGATGAAGTTGGCGTAGCCGGCCTCTTCGAGAAACATTTGGATGATGTCGATGGTGGACTCGTCGTCGTCCACCATCATGATGGTGGAATTACCGATCGAATCCAAAATGCTTTGATGCTCCGCACGGCGCTTGTCGCTGGCATCTTTCTCGATGTCCGCGTCGAGTATCAAGGGATGATTGGATATTTCGTCTGGGCGCATCTTGCTTAGGACTCCCTGGCATGGATACACGGGTCGACGATGTAAATCCCTAACGACATGTACTGCTTGTCCTTTGCTGATGTAAGTGGCTGTGCAGCAACGATTGTATTTGTAATACGTGACAAGCACCGGGAAGATCTGGTGCCCTGTCGTAGTAGGTTAACGGCCGCCTCAGCAGAGCCTTTAAGCTTGATTTTCTGTAATGTTATTTGCATGTCCGCTAGCCGCCAGGCGCGACGAGACGTGCGGCCAGATGTTGCAATTCCGCGATCAGGGCTGGGATTTCTTGCTCCTTGGCTTCTTTGGCCTGGGCCTCGAGTTTGCGGGCCGGTTCGGTGAAGGCATCGAAGCCCATGGTGCCGCCTGAGCCCTTGATCCATTGCGCGCGACGCGCCACTTCCGGGTAGTCTCGCGCCTGCCAGGCGGTCTCCAGCGCCTGCAAGCAGTCCGCCAAGCGTTCGATAAACTTCACGATCAGTTTGCGATAACGCGGATTGTCGGCCGGGAGGCGAGACACGATGGGGGTGGTCGCAGTGGAGGGCGGCGCTGGGGGGGGCGGCGGGGCCGGCGGTGGCTCCTGCACCGCTGTTTTGGCCTTGGGTTGCGGGTCCGAGTCGATGCTCGGCTCCGCCGTGGTGATGTCGACCGCCACGCCGGCGACCACCAGGCGCGTGGCCAGACCGCGCAGAGTCGCAAGATAAGCCTCCACACCGCTGCCCTCCTGGGCCAGGGCCAAGGTTTCCAGCTCGCGCGCCGGATCGGTGAAGTCATCGAAACCTACCGTGCCGCCCGAGCCTTTCAGCCAGTGGGCGAGGGCCGCCAGCTCCGCGTAGTCACGGGCCTGCCAGGCCGCGTCCATTTCCCCCAATTTGCGGCCTAACCGTTGCGCAAAGCTACGGATCAGTTTGGCGTAGCGCGGATCGTGGTCGTAACGCGAGATCAGGGTATCCGTTGCCTCGTCAGTCGCGCCGGGCAGAGTGACAGGGGGCGGTTCCGCGGCGACGCGCGTGCCACGCTGTCCACCGAGCACTTCGGCAAGTGTCTGCAGGAGTGTATCCACGTCGATGGGTTTGGTGAGATAGCCGGAGAATCCGGCCCCTTCGCATTCCTTCTCGAAGCCTTTCATGGCATTGGCGGTCAGGGCGTAGATGGGGATGCTTACACCTTCGCGGCGCAGGGTGGTGGTGGCGGTATAACCATCCATGACCGGCATTTGGATGTCCATTAGCACGATGTCGTAATGATCTTCGAGTGCCTTGTCGACGGCCACTTGACCGTTCTCGGCTTCCTCGACCTCCAGTCCGGCTTCTGTCAGCACCAGCTTGACCAGCTCGCGGTTCTCGTCGCCGTCATCCACGACCAAGATGCGGGCGGCGGGGAATTCCCAGGTGGTCACGGTATCGTCGCTCAGCATGTCCTCCCTGATCAATGCCACTTCGGGCTGAATAAAGGCAACGCCGTCGAGCGGGCCGGGATTGAGCGTGACGGTGAACACGCTGCCTTTGCCCAACTCGCTGTCGACCGCGATATCGCCTCCCAAGGCGCGTGCGAAGTTGCGACTGATGGTCAGACCCAGCCCGGTGCCGCCGAACTGTCGGGTCACAGATGTGTCCGCTTGGACGAAGGGGTCGAAGATGGTATCCAGTTTATCGGCCGGCATGCCGGCGCCGCTGTCGATGATGGCGATCGCCAGCTGTGCCGGCTGGGCATCCGCTATGAAGCGCATCACGACGCGTACGCCGCCTTGGGTGGTGAACTTAATCGCATTGCCGACCAGGTTGGTGATGATCTGGCGCAAGCGGGTGGGGTCGGTGAGGATGTTTTCCGGCACGCTGTTTTCCACCTCGAAGGTCAACGTGATGTGCTTCTCTTGCGCTTTGACGTTGAGCACCTTGATCACTTCGGCGATCAATTGATGCGGTGCGCAACGGATATGCTCCATTTCCATGCGACCCGATTCGACCTTGGACAGATCCAGCACGTCATTGATCAGTTCCAGCAAATGCTTGCCGCTGGAATGGATGGTATTGAGATGCTTCTTCGATTCCGCCTCGCTTTTCGCATAGCCGCGTCGCAGAACTTCGGTAAAGCCGAGGATGGCGTTCATGGGCGTGCGGATTTCGTGGCTCATGTTGGCGAGGAAGTCGCTCTTGGCGCGGTTGGCTGCCTCGGCATCCTCCTTGGACCTGCGCAGTTCGAGCTTGTTTTTCTCGAGCTGGGTGACATCGTCGAAGGTGACCAGCGCACCGCCGTGCTTGCCGCTGCTGCCCAGCACCGGCGAGCAGTTGACGATGAAGGTGCACAGCTTGTCGTCATGATCCTTGAGATAGACCAAATCATTGCGTTGCGGCATGCCGTTGCGCAGCGCTTGCAACCACGGTAAGTCATTCGTGACTGTCAGGGGTGCGCCGTCTTGGTCGCACCAGGCAAGTTCCGTGGCAGGGAGGCCGATGAGGCGTTCGGGGCCCAGGCCGAGCACGCCGGCTAAGGCTTGATTGCACAGCACGATACTGCCGCGCAAATCGACCACCAGCAAGCCTTCGGCGAGTGTATCCAGCGCCGAACGCACATGCGGGGGCACGGCCTGGTTGGGATCGAGATGGCGCAGCACTCTGCCCAGATACAAATAGAACAGAATGAAGGCCAGCATGCCGGCGAAGGCGATGAGGCGGGCGGGGGGCGTGTCGACGTAAGCCAACAGGCCGGGCGCGGTCAGCGAGGTGGCCGTCAATTCGACTCGACCCCACAGCGTATCGCCGGCCCAGATCGGCACCTTGAGTTGGCCATCGGTGGAGTGTTCGCCGCCGCTGTCGCGCCACAGGAGGGCGTGATCGCCGATCATCACCCACAGCTCGCCGTTGGCTTTGCGCACTGCCGCTGAATGAATGTCGGGATTGCGCTCCACCACCATCTGCAGCGTACTTTCCAGGCGCGCCACCTCGCCGCGTGAGATATAGGCCGAGCCGTTGGCGGCGAGCGTTTCGAGCAAGGCGGCGCGTCCCTCGCGCACTGCACCGTCGCGGTCGGGGATGAGCCCCAGCGCCAAGGCGATCAGTAGCACCGCCACCAGCAAGGAGCTTTGTCCCAGCGCGATATGTGTTCTGGCCGTAAGACCTTTCATCTACCTTCCTTGCAGATCACTCGGGTGTGGCCGGCATCCCTGTGTCGTACCGGCTTGCGCGGTGATCGTCTTGAGGGGTATCGGACCACTGGCCCTGGTGCGTTAGGGGGCACTACTGCGCGCTCAGCGTTGGGTTTGTTGACGCCGCATCGCCCTGCCTTTCTCTAGCGCGCTGCCAGGAGAGGGTGCCGGGTTTGTTAAGTGCTACCTTGGTAATGTCCAATGGCTTGATATTGGGCCATCGGGGGATCTTCTCCCCGGCTGCGGGGGGGGGAGAGCGTAGCGAGTAGGGCGAAGCCGCGGCTTGAGGGGCTAGCGTGAGCGGCCGAGCAAGAAACCAAATATCTCGAAGCGTGGAGATACTTTCCAGTCCCTCACCCCAACCCTCTCCCGCTCGCGGGAGAGGGAGTGAAGAAGGCATTGCGTTTAGATCTTAAGAAACCTCCAAATGATCTGTCATTTCGACCGAAGGGAGAAATCTTGTCTCTCGCGGATTAGATAGAAGCTTGCAGCCGAAGATTTCTCCCTTCGGTCGAAATGACAATAACGTATAAATCAGAGGTTCCTTAAGCTTAAGGCATCGTTAACGCATGCATGTGTAGACTGCAATTGCAATTGTCGGATTAAGAGCGCGCATCCCGCTGGCCGGGTGAGTCACCAGTCTCCGCATTGCCCTGGTCAACGATGGAAGCGAGTGAATCTTGCTCGGCGCCACTTCCCGCTTGCTCGTCGAAGCTCGCCAGCACCGGCAGCGGATCGATCAAGCGCCAGGCGGGCATGGTCGAGAGCAAGCTGGCCAGCAGCATGCCGCCCCGCACGATCCACAACACATAGCCGACCGACATTCCGGTGGCTACGACCACCGTGGAGCCGATCACTGCCGCGTTGACATAGGTCACTTCCTTACGTACTTCATCCAAATCTTGCATGAAATCGGTGCGCTCCAGCAAGCTGCGCAACTCATCGAGCATGTCGCTACCGGCGTCGAGTTGTACATTGCTAGTGCCGATGTCCGTCACGACGTTGGCCAGTGCTTCAAGGATGCGGGTGACCGAATCCGTTTCCTCGGCCGCATCGTTGTCGTTGAGGCGTTGCACCACATCGGCTTCGTCGGAGACCGCGGCAGTGTTGTCATTGGCAGCGGGAATATCGATGTTCAGGACGCGGCTCTCGGTGAGTGACTCGACACGCAATTCGGTTTGATTGCGTAAGCTTTCCAGGATGAAGGCGTTGATATCCGCATTACTCGCTGTGTCATCTTCATTTTCCGTGATGGTTGACGTCGTCGTCTCGGTTACCGATTCGCTGACAGACTGGGTAGTGGTGGTCGTGCTCACGGTGCTGTTAGTGGGCAGCGGTACATCGATGGCGACATAGGTCAAGGCGATGGAGGATTTCACGGAGGAGACGAACGACGTGCCGCCGGGTACAGACGTATCGATCGACACCCGAACTTCACTGCTGATCGTGCTCGAATAGGTGCCGCCATAACTATTGTCCAGACCGCGCACTTCCAACGCTGCTGGTGTGCCGACATAGCCTTTTACCGCGACGAAGCGAATCAGTGAGGTCTGATTCACAGCGAGAGCGGACGCATCGTCGCCCACCGCACCGACCGCGTACCAAGTGGCGCCGCCGTTGCTGGAATACTGCCAAGTGCCCTCGTTGACCGGGTCGGCACTATTGCCGACCACCGCGACCCCCGCCAGACTGGCCCCGCCATCGGCGTCGCTGAACTGACCTGTAAACAGATCGGCGACACTCATGGCGCCACTGGCGGATGACTGCAGCGGCGTGGGCAAGATCGCATCGCCGAGAGTGGGTGCGTCATTGAGGTCGTTCACCGATATGGCCAAGGTTTCGTCGTGGCTGGCGCCATCGGTATCCGTAACGCGGACGATTACTTCGTAACTAGCCTTTTTCTCGAAATCCAGGTCGGAGGCGGTGATGATCAGGGTGTTGTCAGCGGCAACGCTAAACAGTGCCGCATCGGCGCCACCTGCGATCGAGTAGGTGGCGCTATCGCCGCTGTCGCTATCGCTTGAAGTAAGAACGCCAACAGCTAAACCTGTATTTGCATCGGTATTTTCATCAATATTGTCTTTGGAAATCGCAATGGCCGCAGGGGTGTCGTTGACGGCGACGACGCTGATGTTGACCGCGCCTCTATCAGTACCACCGTTGTTATCGCTGACTGTGTAGCTGAAGCTGACATTGCCGTGAAAATCAGCATCAGGTGTGAATCTTAATGTCCCGTCACTGTTGTCGATCACAGTGCCGTGATCAGGCTGGGTGAAATTGATTATCGTTAGTGCATCGGCATCGATGTCAGTGTCATTGGCCAACAAAGCGCTCTTGATATCAATGTCAACGACGTTATCTTCGTTAGTCACTATGTTGTCGGTATTGGCGGTTGGGAAATCGTTGACGGAATTCACGGTCACGGTGAAGGCCGTATCGACAGACTTACCGCCTGAGTCGGTGGCGCGCACGGTGAGATCGGCGCTGCCGTTCTGATTGGGGGCATAATCGAGGGTCAATGTACCGGCGATCGGATCGATAGTCGTGGCCGAGAACAGGGACACGTTGGTATTGGCCTGCACGATATAAGTCAAATCGGTGTCGAGATCCTCGATATCGGCGAAGGCGGCGAACAGATCGACCACACTGTTGGCGGCATCCTCATTGACCAAGACATTGGCCAGGCCGGAAGTGGTGGGCGTGTCATTGACGGCATTGACGGTCACGGTGAAGGTCGCATCGACGAACTTACCGCCTGAGTCGGTGGCGCGCACGGTGATATCGGCTGTGCCGTACTGGTTCGGGGCATAGTCCAGCGTCAGCGTGTCGGCCACCCCGTCGAGGGTCGTGGCGCTGAACAGCGCGCCGTTGG
>CALZJG010000119.1 GCA_945787555.1 uncultured Chromatiaceae bacterium
CGTCGGGCGTCATATCGATACCGTCGACGATGACATGCATTTCTTGACTCGTGTAGAAGCCGCCGTCGTCAGCGCGCAAAAACGTATCAAGATAGCGAACGACGCTATCGATGGCATCCCGCCAGTCCGAATCCCCGCTATGCGTCAGCGCGCGCGCGAATATGGTCAACGCACCGGCCTGGTGCTCGGCGCGCCGCTCGTGAATGAAATTGCCGCTGAAATCAGCGGCCCGACTACCGAACCAGATCCCGCCCCAAACTGGATCAAGCATTTTGCGATACTGCGCGCTGGTAGCCAGTGCGCGCTTGCTCCAGCGCGACTGATCCGCCCCTTCGCCCCGCCACCATGCCTGCTGTAACAGAAACGGGTCTGGCATGCGCGCGCCGCTCCAGCCGTGGTTGGTCGTGTCGTAGAAACGATCGAGCATGGCATCGCCCAGTTTGACGAGATGCTCGAATTCATATTCGACGGGTTCAGACACCAGGTCGACCTCGACCTGCGGGGCATCCAGTTGCCCGCCGCGATGGTCGCGATCAAGCTGGGTGAGAATTTCTGTGAAGGATTCCGGCGGCCTAAAACCCCGGTAAAAGCCGACGTGACGACCATCCGGAGCGATAAAAATCAGTGCCGGCCAGCCCCAGAAGCCATAGCGCTCGCCGAGATCCGGTTGCGCTTCTGCATCGACGTGAATGGTGATGAAGCGTTCGGCCAGACGATGCCGAACATCCGAGTCGGTGTAGGTCTCGTGCTGCATCTGGTTGCAGGCGCTGCACCATTCGGTTCCGACGTCGAGCAGGATCAACTTGTCGTCCCGTTCCGCCGCAGCAAATGCCTCGGCGCCCCACGAATACCAACGGAGGTCCATGCCGGCGGCTATCGGCGGCGACGATGCGCCAAGCATCACAAGTACTAGAAAACAACGCGACAGATTCATGGTCCCTCTCCCCGTGCTGGGTATTGCGGCCGGTAACGGCCCGTGAGAATTGGACTGTTCACGAACCAGTAGGTTTCAGCCCCGCCGATTGCAGGACAGCGGAACTCAGTAGCCGATGTCGACGAGGAGGTAGAAAGGGGGAAAGGGGGGGAAGGGGTCGGTGACAAACGATAACGCTATTGATTCTCAGTTGTCACTGTCACTGATAATCATAAGCCGTCTCCTCGGCTTGGTAGTATTGATTGAGTTACGAAGCTTAATCAACTGCCTCACAAAGGAGACGACCTATGACACTGTATTGCGGAATCGACCTACATAGCAATAATTCGTTGGTTTCGATCATTGATGAGCATGATCGCATCGTTTATGAGAAGCGACTTGCGAATGACCTGGCGACTATTGGACAACCGCTGTTGGTTTATCAAGATCAGCTCGCGGGCGTGGTTGTGGAATCGACCTACAATTGGTACTGGCTCGTGGACGGATTGCGCGAGATGGGTTTTGATGTACGTTTGGCCAATACCGTTGCCATGAAGCAATACAACGGCCTTAAGTATACAGACGATAAAACCGATGCGCGCTACCTAGCCCACCTGTTCCGGTTGGGGATATTGCCAGAGGGTTACGTGCATCCGTTTGACGCTCGTTGTGTTCGCGACCTGCTCCGACGACGAGGGCTATGGGTGCGCCAGCGCGTGATGCAGCATTTGAGCCTGCAAAGTCTGATCACCCGGCATACTGGGCAGCGGCTCACGGGGCCACAAGTCAGGGCACTCAAGGTGGATGACCTGAGCACGCTTTTGGGCCATCCATCGGCACAACTCTGTGCGCGGCTCGCGCATGAACTCATCACCACCCTGGGTGAGGCCATTGAGCGCATTGAACGTCATGTGGCGGCGTTCTGCCAACCTATTCCTGAGCAGGCTGTGATCCGGAGTATCAAGGGCGTCGGACCGATACTCGGGCAAAGCATTGTGCTGGAGACGGGGCCGATTGAACGCTTTGCCTCGGTCAACAACTATGCGTCTTATGCGCGGTGTGTTCCTAGCCAGAAGATCAGCAACGGCAAGAAAAAAGGCGAAGGCAATCGTAAGAATGGCAACAAATATCTGGAATACGCGTTTATGGAAGCGGCCCACTACGCTGCGATTTGGGAACCCAAGATCAAGCGCTATTACCAGCGCAAGACCCATCGAACGCACAAAATGGTGGCCAAGAAAGCGGTGGCCAACAAATTGGCAAAGGCGTGTTATCACATGCTGATGCGCAATGAGCCATTTGATGTCAACAGAGCCTTTGCCTGATGGACGTGGTGTCGTGCCGAGGTCGAAAGGGGTATGGTGAAAATCCCGGGACACTGAATACCCGGCACGACACACACCCATCAACCGGTAGGGTTTGGAAAGTGCCTCAATCCGGAGCCAACAGGAGCTTGATGAAAATTCCCGACACTGACTCATCTGGACCGGATTGGGTACCGACGATTTTATGGGGCATCTTAAGATGCCAGGGGCGGAACGACTTCTCAATATGAGCAGCGTTCCAGGCCTTGATCCAGATGGGTGACTGAAGCACTTTGCCAGCGACAAAGTAGCCAACACTCAAGATCGCGGGCGCAGGCTCCAGACGCTATCAGGAAACCCAATGGGCAAATGCTCAGTTTTTAATTCGCCCTCTTGATCGGAGACGGCTTATGGGTGACCCCTTTTTTCACTTTTTCAACTTTTTTCTTTTTTTGGTTTTTATTATTGTGCGCCTCCATGACTGGCGCACGGGGGTTGATTGGTGCGCTGCGAAGGTGGATGATGACCCAAGCCGCATCTGGCAAACGAGATGTTACGGTGCAAATGAGTATACCGGCCCAAACTGGACAGTGAATCCGGAGGGAAACTGGACAGTATTTTTATGTTGACCGGAATCGGATAGCGAAGTTAGACGCGGGATTTTCTAAACCAGGTTTATGGCATCCTTGCCCGCTTTTTGTAGCGGGGAGAAGTGATGGCCAACCGGAGAAAATCCATGCGGAAAGTACGTCAAGTGTTGAGACTGGCCCATGAGGCTGGACTGAGGAAGAG
>CALZJG010000120.1 GCA_945787555.1 uncultured Chromatiaceae bacterium
CGGAGTAGTGGCCTCCGAACATCTGCTTGAACAACAGCCACATCTCTCCTCGTTGCAGAGATTCTTCCGAGTGTTTCCGCTTGTCGTCGGGAAAAGTCACTTGCTCGGCGGCCAATGCGAGCTCTCCGAAAGCCGAGAATGTATCTCGCCGATACGACCAACCGAGCTGGATTTCCTGCCCAAACAAGTGCATGTCGCCTTGCGCCCGGTCATCGAGAGCGATGTTCTCGAGCCGTTCGATCTTGAGTTCGACTTCGCTTTCAAATTGAAGTCCCGGCTCTACAGACGGCTCCTGATACTCTACGGGCACTCGCTCAAGCCGGGACACAGTCCGCCGCCGCCGGCTTTCGCTGCGCGCCAGTAGACTATCCTTTGCAGTATCATCCTCGGTACTTGGGCGTGTTACAGCCTTGCGTCCGAACGGCATTGCCGCGTCGTGTTGCGTTCGACCGATCGTGCCGTCTAAGTAACCGGCCGAGGCGACACTCGCCAGGAACAAACTCACACCACCGAGCATTAGGGAAGGCCAGCGCCTAGGCCCAGGACGCCCGGGACGCCCTGGACAGGAACGGGACAGCAGCGGCGCGGATCGCGCCGCGCTCACCAGAGGACGTGCCGATGCACAAATGGTGGGCCGTAAAAAATGTCCGCTATCAAGCGGCATGCTGCAATTTGGGGAGTATGACGGTGAACTCGCTGCCCGCTCCCGGGCGACTGAGCGCGGTGATATCCCCGCCGTGAGCACGAACGAAGGCCAGCGCCAGACTTAGACCCAAACCATTGCCGTACTGTGAACGGCTCCAATCGCAGCGGTAGAAGCGCTGGAAGATGCGCGGTAACTCCTCGGCCGATATGCCGACGCCCGTGTCGGCGATCGACAATTTAACCCCTCGCCCCTCATCGATCAGACCGACTGTCACCTGACCGCCGGCCGGCGTGTACTTAAGGGCGTTGTCCAGCAAATTCGCTACAACCCGCTGCAACCGTTGGATATCACCTCGGACTGGACAACGTTCTGGCAGGTCGCTGCTGAGAGCGATGTGCTTGTCTTCCGCGATCGCCTGAAATAGGTCGAGCGCATCGCCGATCACTTCGACAAGATCAAGCTCGGTGAGACTTAGCTTGGCCGCCCCGGACTCCGCCTCCGCAATATCCAGGGTCGTATTGATCATTGCCAGCAAGCGATCGCATTCCTCTATCGTGTCATACGCAAGTTTTTCGCACTCCGCCCCAGGCCCGCCGCTGCTAAGCGCCATCTCGGCCGCCGCACGAATGCGTGCGACCGGACTGCGCAAATCGTGCGCCAGATTGTCGGTCATATCACGCATCCCCAAGATCAAGGCTTGAATGCGATCTAACATGGTGTTGAAGGCATGCGCCAAGCGATCGAGCTCGTCACCTCGGCCACCGGCTCTCACCCGTTGGTCTAGCGCCCCGTCGGCGATGTCCAGGGCGGTACGCGTCACCTCCTCGACCCCACGCAGCGCTCGCCGGGCCATGAACCATCCGATAGGCCCGCCCAATAAGATCACCGCCGCGAGAACGGCGATGAAGCCATTGCGCAAAGCGGCCAAGAACGCCTCATCGTCCTCTAGGGACTCCCCTATCTGCAGGACAACATCCGGCCCGATGGCCCCATAGATGCTGCGCACGCGGTGCTCACGTCCAGGAAGTATGAAGGTTTCCAATAGGGGCTCTTCTTCCCCAGCCGACTCGAGCGCCTCGACCGACGGCGCCGCCAATCCAGTCCATGATGAAAGATCCGTGGCCATGAGCTGACGGCCGCCAGGCGTCCATAGCCGCAAGAAGAATGCACTCGCCTCCTCGTCTCCTTGCGTCTCCACTGCCATCTCGGTCTTGACGCGCTCGAGTCCACCGAGCTGCATAAACATGGCGAACTCTTCGATATCCTCGATCAAGTCCTCGTCGGTGCGTTCTTGCACCACAGCCATCATCAACACATAAACGAGCACGAATGCAATCGTGGAGGACACGGCAAAGATGCCTGCATACCATACTGTCAAGCGTAGGGCGAGTGTATGACGCAGATTACGGAGTATCTTTAAGAACATAGCCTGCCCCCCGCACCGTATGAATGAGCGGCACGTCGAAGCCTTTGTCAATTTTGTCCCGTAATCGGCAGATACGTGACTCGACGACATTGGTGTGCGGGTCGAAGTTGTAGTCCCACACGCGCTCCATAATCATCGTTTTGGAAACCACGCGACCGGTATTACGCGCAAGATAGGCCAGCAGGGCAAATTCCCGCGGCTGCAGGCAAATCTTCTTGCCCGCCCGCATCACCGTGTGGGTGAGCAGATCGATGGACAGATCGCCCACCGTGAATCCGGTCGGTTCCGGCGCATCGCTGGCGCGCCTAATCAATGCTTGGACACGCACCAGCAACTCGGAGAAAGCGAAAGGTTTGGTCAGGTAGTCGTCGCCGCCCGCTTGCAGACCCTCAACACGCTCATCCAACGAGCGCTTAGCGCTCAGAATGATCACGGGCAATTTGATGCGCCGCTGCTGCAACTCATCGATGATTGAGAGACCATCGAGGCCAGGCAACATGATGTCAATCACGGCCGCGTCGTAGGAGGCTCCGAGCGCCATCTGCAGACCGAGATTGCCATCACTGGCGTGCTCGACGACAAAACCCGCTTCCTTGAACCCCCTGCTAACGAAAGCGGCAATCTTGGGATCGTCTTCAATTAGCAACAAGCGCATCGTAAGACATCACCCTCTAATCGTGTCACGCGCACACATGACTTCACTGTAAGAAACCGGTGAGGATTTGTCTACGTACTCGGTGTGCGTAAAGCACCTACATTGCCAAATGATCATGTGTCGATAATCGTATGGTAATGCTTAGATCATTATGCGATCAGGTCGATTGTATAGCCTGTTATCTCCCGACACGACACGACCCTGTTCGGTCGTGCAACCCAAGGAGACAACGACATGAGGACACATCACTTAGCTGAACATTCGCATCGATTAGCGACCACGAAACCACAGCGCATCTTGCCAGCACTGTTATCCGTCGTACTGATATCAGTGGGCACGGTCACTTTTGCCGAAGATGATAGGCCCTTCGCCGAAGCGAAGCTATTCTTTCAGCTCAATGACACCGACCAAGATTTGGGTATACACGCGATCGTCGATGGAGAGCCCTGGAGGAGACTCAAGATCTTTGATCCCAGAGAACGCAGGATACTCGACATCAATCTCATGGGACGCTTGCGTCAGCAGGGCCTGACCGAGTTACGTTTTGAGAGCGCCGAGCCAAACTTTGAAGACCTTGCACCCGCGGAGTTCTTCGAGCGGTTCCCGCCTGGCGAGTATGAGATCGAGGGCAGGCCCCTAGCCGGACGTGAAATGGAAAGCACGGTCGAAATCAGCCACGTCTTGCCTGCCCCGCCGGAAGACCTACAGGTAGGGGGAATGGCCGCACCGGAAGACTGTGACGAAGGGCCAGTGCCCGAAGTTACCAGCAGTAGCCCAGTTATCATCAGTTGGGCTCACGTTACCGCATCACACCCGGAAGTCGGTGAGCCCGGTCCGATCAACATCGTCCGCTACGAGCTCGCCGTCGAGAGGGAGGAGCCAACCAATCTCGTTCTGACCGCCGACCTCCCTCCGACGGTGACTGAGTTCAGCGTCCCAGCGGCGTTGCTCAATCCAGACGATGAGATCAAGTTCCAGGTGTTGGCGACGGATGAAGGCGGCAACGAAACGTCGTCCGAGAGCTGCTTTGTCGTGGTTGAATAGTTCAGGCACGATTGAGCCCTTGAACTCCATGGGCTCCATGCGCCGTGCGCGGTGCGTACCGACCTGGCGCATGGAGCCACCAACGGTGCTGGATCGTCTGCGAGGGCTGCTGATGAGAACCTTAGGGCGTCTAACGTTTCACCTGTATTTCCTGACGGCGAGTCTTGTCTTAGTGCCGACGACGACTGCAGCGGAAAACGCGGTGGCGGGCACAGACGTGTTTCTTCCTACGATCAGCAAGGGCCAATGGGTTCGCGTCGGCAATGACCAGCTCAGCCTAAAGGTGGAAGACGTTCCGCTGAGTGAGCTACTCGACGAGATTGCCCGGCAAAGTGGCCTCACCCTGGTCCGCCATGTCGAACCTAATCACAGAGTTAGTCTCGAAATGCATCACGTTTCGCTGGAGCAGGTGTTGTGGCGCCTCCTGCGCCAGCAGAGTTTCGTCCTGGAGTACAACACCGCTGCGCAACCGACTGCCCTATGGATATGGCCACAGGGACAAGAGTCATACGGAGTCCCGCACCCAGGCGTTGATCCGACAAGTGCGGAAACCTTCCCCACCGAGGCCCCCACTGAGGTGTTAAGGCTGCAAGTAACCCTCAGCAACGGAGATCCCGGGGAGAGAGAGCAGGCCGCGGCGGAGTTGGAGGAAATGGGGAACGCCGCTGCAGTGGTACCGCTAACCTTGGCGCTCGCAGACAGGCATCAAGATGTGCGCGCCGCCGTGGTGAGTGCGCTTGCTGAGATCGGCGGTGATGACGCTGTTCAGGCCTTGTGGATCGCGTTGCGCGATGAAGATCCCCGGATTCGAGAAGCCGCGGTTGACGCACTCGGCGAAATCGGCGGAGAGGTGGCGATTGCCCTTTTGGAGCAGGCCTTGGTGGACCACGTCAGGTTCGTTCGCCTAGCCGCTGGCGAAGTGCTGAACAAGCTGCGCGCAGCGTCACCCACTAACACCTCGGTCGGCCAGCGCAGCCAACCCCACAACGACCCTCCTTAGACGTGACCGACTCTGCATCACTAGGCTGTTGGTCCCTCATCCATAGATCCCAATAAAGTGATAGTAATCGCGACTCAATTTGACCGACCGTGTCGGATCAAGCTAAGCCTCAATGTCGCTTAGATTGTCTGAGTTCGGCCAA
>CALZJG010000121.1 GCA_945787555.1 uncultured Chromatiaceae bacterium
CCGGTCTCGCAGCCGTCCAATTGGCTGCACTCGGCCAGAAGTTCCGGCCCCGCCTCGCGATGGATCGCGCCGTCCACACCCCCTCCGCCCAACAGCGTGGTATTGGCGGCGTTGACGATGGCGTCGACATGCAGGTGGGTGATGTCGTCTTGCACTAAGGTGATGCGCTCATCCATGGGCTCCTCCTCGGCGCGCTACACTACGCCTTTCTAGTTACCCCGGCGGGTTGCACTGTCTATACGCCGCTAGGGCATGTCCGTCAATGCATTCCCCCACCACGGCAACCGCGTTCATCGTTGTACGCCCAAACGGGCACCAAAGGGCCGTAGATATTGGCGGTCTGCTGCAAAACGCATTATTGTTACGGGACTCTCTAGGAAGGCTCTTATTAATTGTCATCCTATGCTTGACCCGAGCCCCGTCCGGAGTGCCACGAGGGATCTACAACGTTTGGACCGTGTCAGATATCAACATCTTAAGATTTCTCCCTTCGGTCGAAATGACACATCAGGCAATAATTCAGTGCTTCCCTAGTGAGTAGGCGGGGATGATGAAGGGCAAATACAGTGTTGCCTCTTTATTGATCCCCTCACCCCTACCCTCTCCGTAAAGGGGAGGGAGTTTTGCAGTAGACGGCAACCTAGCGGCAAAGAGTCTTGGAGAGGTGTCATGGCGGAACTCGGTCATGTAGTATTTTATGTGCGCGATCTGCAACGCTCGCTGGCCTTCTATCGCGACGTCGTCGGCCTGAGTGTGGTCGACACGCTGTTCGGGGGCCGTGCCGCCGCCTTGAGCGGCGGTAGAACGCATCACGAGATTCTATTGATCGAGGTGGGCGAGGCGCCCGGGCCGCTGCAAGGAGCACGCGTCGGCCTCTATCACGTGGGTTGGCAAGTGGGCACCGGTTTGGACGCATTGCGCGCGGCGCGCGATCGCATCTTGGCGCACGGTCATGTCATCGAAGGCCAGTCAGATCACACCGTTAGCCTTAGCCTCTATCTACGCGACCCCGATGGGAACGAAGTCGAACTCTACGTAGACAACCCCAAAGTGGACTGGCACACTAATTCAGAGTGGTTAATAGAACCAGTCAAACCGTTGAACTTATAGTTATAGTATTAAGCTATAGGCAATGTGCGCGCCATGCAATTTATCACCCAGCATAAATTCGTCACCCCTGTGGAAGCAGGCAAAGTGGCGTCGGATTGGCAGTCCCGCGGTTACTCCTGCGAGCCCTACTCCGACCCCCCCGGCCGCACTTGGAAGGAATTCATCCATGCGCGCAATGAACTGGTCACGGTGGTGCAGGGGCGACTGCGCATGACCATCGCGGATGTGGATTACGATGTCGCACCGGGCGACGAGGTGCTGATCCCCAAAGGCACTATCCACAGCGTCAGCAATATCAACGACGACACGACGCACTGGTTGTACGGTTACGATTGATACAATCGTCACCGAGCGCCAATGGGCGGGAATCTTAGGACGTCGCGCAGGTCACCACCGCCTCGCACTGCTCCCGCTTCCCCGTGTAGACCACGCGCGCCAAGGAATTGCGCTGGGCGGCCTGGCAACCTTGGCTGCCGACCAGCGCTCGAAATCTGACTTGCGTTCTCACGCCGTAAGCCTCCGTAGGGCGTAGCGACGCTGCTGGCCCTGAGGATGTTCATGCGCACGAAGCCCGGATTGCCTTGCACTTGACCGGCGCCGTGCCGGAAACAAGCCTCGAACGCTGCCTACCCGCCCACCGCCACCGCCCACCGCCACCGCCACGGACACGGACACGGACACGGACACGCGATTCATGATGACGCACAAAGCCGCTCTCCTCCGGTCCTCCCCGCGTCTCAAGCACGCACGACGAAGCGCTCTTCCAATTGTTGGAGTTTTTCCATGATGCCTGTGTACTCCAGCTCGGCCATGGGCAACATGGCGGCACCGAAGAAACCTTGCCGGCGCATGTCCACCGCCTTGTGTGACACTTGCTGGCGCACGGTGTCCCAGAACGGATGAGCGAAGGCGTCCACCGCCTCGGTGAGCCGCCCCTCGTGCATGGCGAAGGCGGCGCAACTGATGACCGGCGGGCCGTCGAAATAGCTGATGCCGGAATCGAGCCCCACCGGCATCAGCGGCATCTGGTGAGAACCGCGCATACAACCTGCCACATAAGGTCCCAAGGCGTAGGGCGCGAGGATTTCGCCGGTGGCGGGAAAATCCTTTTGCACTCGCACCAACATCACCGGATCGTCCTTACCCGTGTACTTGCCGGCGATGTTGTGCAAGCGGGAAGTTGAGGCCGTCACCGCCTGTAGGCCAGTGGCGCGCGACCACACCGAATCCACCACATAGCGCTCGGTGTCGCGCAACAAGGCGGCGATGGCGTACAGCTCATCCGGCGCATCGAGTTCGATGACGCGATCCCCTGCGGTATGATTCACGTCCATGATGACGAAACGGAACCCCTGCCCCAGGCTGGGTGCCAACATCAAGCCCGGTGTGTTCATGGGATCGGCGAAGGCCAAGTAGAGAGGCAGGTTGAAGGCGCCGGGGTCGGTCTTGTCGGCAGCGAAAAATAAAAAGGGCTCGTTGGGACGCTCGTCGAATTCCAGCTCGGCACTGGCCGGCCCCATGCCCCGCACGTTGCCGGAAAAAGCATCTTTCAGCAAATCCTGACCGGCGCCGTACAAGCCCTGGCTCTTAGCCATTTCGGTGCCGGCGACGAAAGCATCCCAGGCCAGCTTGTGGATAGCCTTATCACCGACGCCACGGGTATGCGTCATGAGGATGGCGATGTCATCGCCGGTGTGGCTGATGTAATTGTCCACCAACAGACTCTTACCGGCACCCGCCACATGCTCGCGCACGGTCTGCAGCAACTGCCGCGAGGGACAGATATGCCCGCCGATGGACCCGATGTCTGCCTTGATTACACTCAAAGTCACTTTCATGGCTGCACCTCCTTAGCGACCTTGGCGCGCCGTCGCGCCGGCGATAATATCTCACATGACTTTAAATAATTTACTCAACTAATTAATAATATTAAGGCCTGCGGCAGTTCGGCTGCTTGCCCGCGGCACGGGCGGCAGTGACCAAAGGCAAGACTTTGGGAATACGGGAATTCAAGTCTTTGATACGCGTGCTATGCGAGGGATGGGTGGAAAGAAACTGCGGCGGACCACCCCCCCCTGACGCTTTGCCCATATTCTCC
>CALZJG010000122.1 GCA_945787555.1 uncultured Chromatiaceae bacterium
AAGCAGCATGGACGTCATCCTCAGCCACGGTCAAAATCTGCGCGAATACCGCTTCCGGAACAGCAGCGGACAATACCGCTGGTTATTGGACGAAGTACGTCTGGTACGCGGTGACGATGGACGACCCTTGGAAGTGGTGGGCTATTTGATCGACGTCACCGAACGCAAGCGCGCCGAAGAGTTGGCCATGCAACACCAAAGCGAACTGGCGCATTGCCTGCGCCTGACCACCATGGGGGAAATGGCGACCATGCTGGCCCACGACATCAATCAACCGCTCACCGCCATCAGCGGCTATGCACAGGGGTGCACCCGCCGTCTCAACAACGACGAGTACGATATCCTGGGCTTGCGGCGAGCGTTAGAGGAAATCACCCATCAAGCCGATCGCGCCGCGGCCGTGGTGCGCCAGGTACGCGCCTATGTCGGCAAGGAAAAAACCTATCACGCCCGCTTCAATATCAATGACTTGGTGGTCGATGCAATACGCTTGCTCGAGCCTGAAGCGCGCCGCAACGAAGTGATCATAGAACAGGAGCTCGCGCCCGTCCCGCTCTATTCTCTCGGCAACGCCACCCAAATAGAACAAGTCATCCTCAACCTGGGACGCAACGGCATCGAGGCCATGTTCGACACTCCCAGGGAACAGCGCGTACTACGCTTCGTAACCAAGCGGGAGGGGGACAACATACAATCGTGCATATTCGACCGAGGCAGCGGTGTGGCGGCCGGAGAATTCGACAACATCTTTCAAGCCTTTCACACCACCAAACCCGGAGGCATGGGTATGGGCTTGTCTATCAGTCGCTCCATCATCGAATCCCACCATGGACAACTGTGGGCCGCACCCATATCGGGCTCGGGTATGTTATTTTGTTTCAAGCTACCTGCTGCGGAGGCAAAAACATGAATGCATGCGAACATGCGACCGCGTTTGTAGTGGACGACGATCAAGCGGTGCGCGACTCCTTGCGCTGGCTGATCGAGTCAGTGGGCCTGAATGTGGAAACCTACGCTTCAGCCCAGGAGTTTCTCGACCACGCCAACGGCGCTTGTCACGGCTGCATATTGTTGGATGTCCGCATGCCGGAAATGAGCGGCCTGGAACTGCAAGAAGCCTTGCGCAGCCGCAACATCCATAACCCCGTCATCATCATAACCGGACATGCGGACGTCCCCATGGCGGTACGCGCCATGAAAGCCGGCGCCATGGATTTCATCGAAAAGCCATTTAACGATCAAGTCCTATTGGATCGCATACAGCGCGCGCTAAATCTCGACAGCAAGAACCGTGAGCGCGAACAATTGCGCAACGAGGCCTGTGAGCGCATGGCCAAGCTCACCCAGCGCGAACGGGAAGTGATGGAACATGTCGTCTCGGGCGAATCGAGCAAGCGCATCGCCAGCGATTTGGGCCTGAGCACCAAGACCATCGAGGCCCATCGCGCCAAGATCATGGAGAAGATGCAAGCCAACTCCGTCGCCGATTTAGTGAGAATCGTGCTGCTTTGCGATCCCGAAGTGGCGGAGCACTAGTAGAAACACCAGCCCAATACCAGTAACACCCCTATTTTTTCTAGCGCCCGAATCAGCTTTCATAGATATGAGTAGCGCAGCAGCAAGGCGCCACTCATTCACACCCGGCCACGGTTTTCGAAGCGCCGTCAGCGACCTTCCCTGAAGTGGCCGTGAAATAACACAGTCCAATACATCAGGCTCCGCTCATCGCAGGAGCGGATATCTTCACCCCTGGAGTCAGTGGTAGGGAGGAACACATGGAACATCGTTTGAGCTCACGGACAGCGCTGAACCTCAATGTGATCATTTTTCACAGTGGTCTGGGCATGCTGCAATCCAAGACCGTGGATATCAGTCGTCACGGCGTCTTAGTAAAGACCAACCATATCACACTACCCTTACATGCACTGGTCGACATCGCTTTCCCCGCTTTCGACCCAAAACGTACCGAGCTACAACGCTTACCGGCAATGGTGGTGAGACTCACTGACGATGGCGTCGGGTTGATGTTCAGTAATGATACGCAGCCGAATCCATCGCATGGCGTGTTGCCATGCGACCTGGGATCCAATGGGCGCTATAACATCTGCGCCTCGTAATGCCAGCTATGGAGAGGGCGCGGCGAAGGTACTCAGCGCCGTCCCCGCGCCGCCGCCGCTTTGCTGCGGCCAGACATCGGCCAAGTAAGTGGCGCTAAGTAGAGCCGTGCGCCGTTCATCGTTAGGCTCTACCAGCGGCGAGTCAGAGGCGGGCACGCCGAACCAACCCACGTCATACACACCTTGAATGTAAGCCGTGCATTCGGCGCCGTGACTGTCGGCGCAGGTGGCGGAAAAATATCCGCCGCCCAAATCCAGACCCGGAAATTCAGCGACGCCGTCCACCGGGTTGCCGGGGCTTCCGAAGTCGCAGAAAATATCAGCCTCTTCGCCGGACATCTCGAAACAATTGAGCATGGTGTTGAGCAATGATCCGGCACGCAAATTGGTACCGCTATCGTTCACATAGCCGGCGGCACTGATGCGTTTATCACGCCACGCGCTCGCTCCACCGGCGGTGAAATATTGCGTGTCGGCAACATCATACAAGTAACTCCCCAAATTGAATTCATTGACATCCAGAAAGTCGCCGTCGTCGTTACGATCGTCCCCTATGTGCAGGGCGTAGTCGCCATATTGCATCGTCGCAACGCCCGCGCCCGTCGCATCCGCCTGCGCCCACAGCGCGACAACGGGCAGGGGAAACGTCTCCGCACCGGGAAGATTAGCGCTGGGCTGGCTCGTGAATTCCAACTTCGCCTGCATCGTGTATTGCGCCGTCGCACCGGAGCCTGTCAACACGACATCCACGCGCGCGCCGCTCAACCGCTGCGGGTGCGTGCCCGCGTAACCAAAATAGACTTGATTGCGGCTGCCGCCGGCATCACGTGTAAAATCCACGCGTACCTGCCACGGTGCCTCCAGCTGGGCCGCTTGTGCTGCTTGGTTTACGGAATACAGCTGCCCCGTGAGTGTGCTGCCGTCGTCGCTCCAGCTCACATACAAAGTTCGCGTGGTGGAGACATCCGGCGGCAACGGCAGCCCCGCCGCGGCGTAATATAGCCAGGCCCGATTACCACCGCTCAGCGACTCGACACGCAGATGCGTCGGCAACGTCTCATCACTACTCACCGGCAAAGTCACCACGCCGCTGTTCACGTACGAGGCGGCGGCGCTCATCACCCGACTCAGCACAAAATCGGCACTGCACGCTTGCATTTGCGCCATGCCCACCAAGTAGCGACTCGCTTCATGGCTACCGGCGAGGGGGTCGAGATCAGCATCAAAATATGCCGCGCACTCTGTGACCTCCGCCACCACCGCACGCGATTGCAGCCATGCGCCCAGCGGCTGACCCGCCGTCAGGGAGGCGGGCAAGGACAGCGTCACTTCAGGCACGGCGATGGCACCTCCGTCGGACCCGGAAGCGGATCCGCCCCCACCGCCGCCGCCACAGCTCAACGCCAACGCGCCCGCCCCGGCCAACACCAGGGCTTTAAGCGGCGCTCGACTCCACCAAGAAATGTCAGACACAGAGCCCGTCTCCTTCGGTCAGGACAACTCCTGAGTAAGCAATCGGCCGCGGGGAAGTTAGCTTGACCGGGATTATGATTCGGCGCAGGAAGCGGGCTGTGTTGCGCCGGATTATTCGAGTTTGCATGACACGAGCATGACGACGCCGGCACCCGTACATCGCTATTAGTAGCAGCGAGCAGGCTCTGCCTGGAAGCCATGACAGGGGACGACGCCCGCATGAACCGCAGCCGAAGGATTTAACGGGAAGGAATGTAACTTAACGAAAAGAGATGGTGGCTACGCCCTGGATCGAACAGGGGACCCCAGCATTATGAGTGCTGTGCTCTAACCAGCTGAGCTACGTAGCCAAGGGCGCTTAAAATACTCGATAGGGCGCGGAGAGACAAGGGCGAACTGCGCCGCCACTCACACGTTGAAGCGAAAATGGATCACGTCGCCGTCCCGCACCACGTAATCCTTGCCCTCCAAGCGCCACTTGCCCGCTTCCTTGGCGCCTTGCTCACCGTCGCAGGCGACGAAATCGTCATAACCGACCACTTCGGCGCGGATAAAACCCTTCTCGAAATCGGTATGGATCACGCCCGCCGCTTGCGGCGCGGTGGCGCCCACCTTCACCGTCCAAGCCCGCACTTCCTTTTCTCCGGCGGTGAAATAAGTCTGCAATCCCAATAGACCATAGCCGGCGCGGATCACGCGATTGAGCCCGGGCTCATCCAGGCCCATGTCGGCGAGAAAAACACCCTTGTCTTCATCCGGCAGTTCGGCGATTTCGGATTCGATGGCCGCACACACCGGCACCACCACCGCGCCTTCGGTGTCCGCGTGGGCACGCACGCGGTCGAGATGCGGATTGTCCGCGAAGCCGTCCTCGGCGACGTTAGCGATATACATGGTGGGCTTGGCGGTCAGCAGATTGTAATCGCGCAACACGGCGCGCTCACTGTCATCCATAGACAGGGCCCGCACCGGCTTACCCTGGTCGAGCTGGGCGCGCACGCGTTCCAGCACCGCGTGCTGGGCCGCCGCTTCCTTGTTGCCGCTCTTGGCCACCTTGACCAAGCGCTGGGCAGCACGTTCGACGGCGTCCAGATCGGCCAGCGCCAACTCGGTGTCGATGATTTCGATATCGGAAAGCGGATCGACCTTACCCGCCACGTGCACGATGTCACTGCTCTCGAAGCAGCGCACCACTTGGGCGATGGCGTGGGTCTCACGGATGTGGGCGAGGAATTTATTGCCCAAGCCCTCGCCTTTGGACGCCCCCGCCACCAAGCCGGCGATATCAACGAATTCCATGGTCGTGGGCAGCACACGCTGCGGCTTGACGATCGCAGCCAATTTGTCCAGGCGTGGATCAGGCATGGGCACCACGCCGACATTGGGCTCGATGGTGCAGAACGGATAATTGGCCGCTTCGATGCCCGCCTTGGTCAGGGCATTGAAGAGAGTGGACTTGCCCACATTAGGCAGGCCGACGATACCGCATTTGAAACCCATAACTCGCTATCCTTCCAACACCGCTGAATATATCCTCTCCTATCCGTAGCCCCTCACCCCATCGCCTGCGCGCGCCCTCTCCCCGCACGCGGGAGAGGGCGACTAGATCACGGTCACGCACCTACTAACATTGCGCGCACTGCCAACTCCTCACCCTGTCCCTCTCGCGCATGTGGCAGAGGGAGCGTATGCTGTAACGCGTTACTAACCCAACCCACGCACAGAACACTGCGCCGGAAAATAGCACACGCATCGGGGCTATTGACCACTACTGTGCAGCCGATGCATGGCGCGCTGCAAATCGCCGCCCACCCATTCCGGCATTACCGCCACCGCCACCTCGATGGCCGCCTCGATCGCGCCGCGATCGTTCTGCGCGGGCTTGGTCAACACATAATCGGTAACCAGGTCGCGATGACCCGGATGGCCGATACCCAAACGCAGACGCGTAAAGCCGTTGCCGCCCAAATGTTCGATGGTACTGCGCAAACCGTTGTGACCGCCGTGACCGCCGCCCTGCTTCAAGCGCGCGACCCCGGGTGCGAGATCCAATTCATCGTGGGCCACCAGCACGCCATCGACGGGTATCCTGTAATAACTGGCCAAGGCGGTGATGGCCTGGCCACTGCGATTCATGTAGGTGGTGGGCTTGAGCAACCAGCATTCCTGCCCGGCCAACTCGATTTTGCACACCTCGCCGTGATAACGCACCTGAGCTTTGAACTGCCCGCCCGCGCCATGTGCGAGCGCATCGACAAACCAAAAACCGGCGTTGTGCCGCGTCTCGGCGTAACGGGCGCCGGGATTGCCCAGCCCCACGATCAACGCGCTACGCGAACTCAACGCCGGTGTCTCGATTAACGACCAGCCGCTGCCGGCCGATCGTTACTCGGCCGCTTCGGCCCCACCCTCGGGAGCCTCCTCGACGGCGGGAGCCGCTTCCTCGACCTCGACCGCCGCGCGCGGCAACACGATGCTCGCCACCGGCAGATCGTGCTCGGGGCCCTGCGCCAATTCAGGAATAACCACACCCGCCGGCAGCTTGAGTTCGGACAAATGCACCGACTCGCCGACCTGCAGTGGCGACATGTCCACTTCGATGAATTCGGGTAAATCCTTGGGCAAGCATTCGACGTCCACCGAGTTCATCAAGTGGTTAACAATGCCATGCCCCAGCTTCACGCCCGGTGCCACATCCTCACCCACGAAATGCAGCGGCACGTGGACGCGAATTTCCTCGTTCTCGAGGATACGTTGCAGGTCCATGTGCATGACGATGGGCTTGTAGGGGTGACGCTGCACGTCCTTGAGCACGGCGCGCTCGGCCTTGCCGTCGACGTTAATGGTCAGAATATGGGAATAGAACCCCTCGTTTTCCAAGCTCTTCATCACATCTTTGTGCGTCAAGGTAATCGAGGTGGGGGTCTGGTCGCCGCCATACAGGATGGCGGGGACTTGTGCCGCGCGACGCAGGCGGCGGCTCGCACCTTTGCCCATGTCGTTGCGCAGCGTGGCATTCAACGAATAATCAGCACTCATATCTGCTCTCCAACTTCACAAGACCACCGAACTCGGTGGCCTCTCACATGCTCCCTTGCGGGAGCGGCCTCGTGACAGCGCGCGACCACACCGTCACCTAAACAACTTACTGAAGAACCCTCGGGCAGCACCATGCGACGTCATAAAACGGCTCAATGTTCATTTACTGCTAGGCAAACTGCACATATTCGTCGTACTACCCCTTGCCCGGCATTCCACCGGAGAGCTTTTCAGCAAGCTGTCATCAATCAATAAACAAAGTACTCACCGACTCTTCCGTATTGATACGGCGGATGGTCTCGGCAAGTAGGCCGGCGATGCTGAGTTGACGTATGCGCTTGCAGGCTTGGGCTTCAGGCCGCAGCGGAATCGAGTCCGTCACCACCAGCTCGTCGAGCTGCGAATTCTCCAAGTTTTTCACCGCCGGACCGGACAACACCGCATGGGTGCTGTAGGCCACTACCTTGGCGGCGCCGTGTTCCTTGAGCGCGCGCGCCGCCTCGCACAAGGTACCGGCGGTATCGACCATGTCATCGACCAGAACGCAGGTACGGTCCTCGACCTCGCCGATGATGTGCATCACCTTGGCTTCGTTGGCGCGCGGACGACGTTTGTCGATGATGGCCAAATCGGCATCACCCAAGCGCTTGGCCAAGGCCCGCGCCCGCACCACGCCACCGACATCCGGTGACACCACGATCTGCTGCGGATGCTTCTGGCGCCAGATATCGCCCAACAGAATCGGCGAGGCGTAAACGTTATCCACCGGGATATCGAAAAAGCCTTGAATTTGATCGGCGTGCAAATCCACGGTCAGCACCCGGTCGGTTCCCACGCTGGCGATCATGTTGGCCACCACTTTGGCGGTGATCGGGACACGCGCCGAGCGCGGTCGGCGATCCTGGCGCGAATAGCCGAAATACGGAATCACCGTGGTGACGCGCCCCGCCGAGGAGCGTTTGATCGCGTCCACCATGACCATCAATTCCATAATATGATCGTTGGTAGGCGCACACGTGGGCTGCACGATGAAAACGTCCTTACCGCGGACGTTTTCCATTATTTCCACCATTACCTCGCCGTCGCTGAAACGGCCCACCACCGCCTTACCCAAAGGCAAGTGCAGATAGCTCGCCATGTCTTCCGCCAATTGCCGATTCGCATTACCGCAGAAGACGATCATGGAGCTGTCAGGCACGGGGACCCCTTCTACGTGTCCAGCTGGAGTGGCGGCGACGGTCTAGTTCAAAAAAATTAACAAATATGGCTGGGGTGCCAGGATTCGAACCTGGGAATGCTGGAATCAAAATCCAGTGCCTTACCGCTTGGCGACACCCCAATGTAACTGTCAACGAGGCGAGTACGCGCCTCAAGACGCCGCTCCGGATCCCGCCCATGTCAACCTTTCCTGCAAGGGCGAGGTATTGCGACCTCGCGCGACCAAGACGCGCCACACCCGCGGCACCTCACTGGCGACAGCCCGCGCCTGGGCCTCATCCGGAAAGGCGGCAAACACCGCCGCACCGGTCCCGCTCATCCTGGCCGGCGCATAGCGCGCCAACCAATCCAGCGCCGCACCCACCTCGGGATAGTGTCGCCGCACCACGGGCTCACAGACGTTGACACCCGCCCCCGTCAGAAAGGCGGCTATTGTGATGGGACGGGCGTTGCGTGTCAATTCCGGAGCGCGGAAAATCTCCGCCGTAGACACATGACAGGGCGGCACCAGCACCACATACCAAGGTTGGGGCAAGTCCAACGGCGTCAATTGCTCTCCCACACCCTCGGCCCAAGCCGCATGGCCGCGCACGAACACCGGCACATCGGCGCCTAAACGCAGGCCCAAGGCAGCGAGACAATCCACGGAGAGCTGTAGATTCCACAAATGATTCAAGGCCACCAACGTGGTGGCGGCATCGGAGCTACCGCCGCCCAATCCCGCCCCCATCGGCAGGCGTTTTTCTATAGTGATATCGACCCCCCAATCGGTGCCGCTTTCCGTCTGCAGCAGCCGCGCGGCGCGCACCAACAAATCCTGCTCCGCGGTAACACCCGGCACCTCGCCGAGGCGCCGCACCACGCCGTCGCGACGCACGCAAAACTGCAGGCCGTCGCTGACATCCAAGAATTGAAACACGCTTTGCAGTAGGTGGTAGCCATCCTCACGCCGGCCCACCACATGTAAAAACAAGTTGATCTTGGCCGGTGCCGGCCAGCTCGGCGACGTCACAGCAGCTCCCAACGCTCGATCACCAAACGCACCTTGAAATGGCCGCTGTCGAGGAAAATCTTACCGGGCAGCGCCGTGCCGGCCGCGTCGTCGTAACGCCGATAGCGGATATGCCAACCGCCCTGCGTCAGCCAACTCAAGCGCCCCAGCTCATCCAGTTCGCGGCCCTCAACCACACCGGGCGCAGGCAAGCCGCGCACCCAATAGCGCAAGCCACTCAACGGCACCGACCACCCCAGGCGAGCACGCAGCAGACTCTCAGCATCGGCGGCCTCATAGACCTCCTGCTCGGAAAGATGCAATACGACACGCTGACCATCACCGTGCAATTGCGCAGCCCCCTGACCCAGCGGACCGCTCAAGGCCAAGTCATAAATGTCGTGATGCTGCTTCCAGCGCAGCGTGGCGTGCCATCCTTCGCTTTCGGTTTGGATGCCGATACGCCCGTTGATCGACCATTCCTCGATAGTGGCGACGGCAAGTTGATGGACCTGCCACAAACGCTCCGCCTCGGGACCGACCACCAGCGGCGGGCGCGTGGCGCAAGCACTCAACAGCGCCACTACCATCAGCACTCCCAAGGCGCGCCAAGGCGCACAGGGTGGGGCTACATTCATCATATGCCTACTCTTTAGAAATGACGGCGCCGCGCCGTGGTCACGACGCGGCGCAATGGCAGGTTATTTTATTTGAGATTAAAGCGCTGTGATACGTCGAGCAGGAACTGATTTTCCGGCGAGGCATCCACAGCCTGTTCCCAGACTTGCCGCGCCGCCTGCTGATCGCCCATCACCCATAACACCTCAATTAGATGCGCGGCGATTTCCGCGTCCGGACTCGCCTCCAAAGCGCGGCGCAGATAATGCACCGCCTCTTGGTGATTGCCCAGGCGGTATTGCGCCCAACCCATGCTGTCCAATATATAGTGACTGTCGGGCTCCAACTCCAAAGCGCGCTTGATATAGCCGATGGCCTCCTCGTAGCGCCGCGTGCGATCGACCAAAGTGTAGCCCAAGGCGTTCAACGCCTCGGCATTCTCCGGCTCGCGCCGCACGATGTGCTTCAGGTCGGCCTCCATGATGTCGAGCCTATCCATCTTCTCGGCCACCATGGCACGAGAGTAGAGCAAGTCGGTATTGTCGGGCATTTCCTCCAACCCGGCACTGAAAATGTCGAAGGCCTCTTGGAGACGGTCGGCGTCACGCAGTATCTGGCCTTCCACCAGAAAGAGGCGCAACACTTGCGCCGCGCCGCGCGTCTCGATAGTGCGCAAATGACCCCGCGCCAACTCCACATCACCCTCCACCGCCATCAACGCCGCCGCGCGCAGCTGGGCCTCCAAATAGTTCTCACCACGGTCGACATTGCCGTACCACTTGATGGCGGCGGCATTGTCGTGGCGCTGCTCCTCAGCGATGCGTCCCAAGTAATAGCTACTCTCGGCGGTATAGCCCCGTCCGCCGCGATTGAGCCGCAAGAGATACTGCTCCGCCGCATCGACCTTCTCTAACTGCAGAGACAACACACCCAGCGCGAACAACACATCGGGCTCATCGGGCGTGCGTTTGTTGACCGTATTGAACTGTTCGTAGGCCTGCTCATACTGCTTGTTGTCTACCAACAAGCGCGCGTAGGCGACGCGCAATGCATTATCCTTGGGCAATTGCTTGACCCCGCCCGCGAGGTAGCCCATCGCGTCCACCGATTTGCCGCGCATGGTCATGATCCTGGCGCGCTGAATGATGGCGTCGCCACGCTTGGGCTGTAGCGTCGTAACCTGGGTGATGGCGCGCTCGGCTTCCTCCATGTCACCGGCACGCAGCGCCAAATGGCTATAGGCGAATAACGCCCCGGGATCGCCAGCGCGGCTAGCGATCAACTTCTGCATCACTTGTAAAGCAGCCTGCTTGTCTTGTTGCCGGCCCAACAGACCGGCGATCAGCATGAAGCCGTCTTCGCCCACGCCACCGCTCTGTTCCAGCAAGGTCTCCAGCTCATGCTGGGCGGCGTCAAGTTCGCCATTGCGTATATACAGCGCCGAGACGACCTGACGAGCCTCCATGTTGGAAGGCGCTAATTCCACCCACAACTTGGCCGCCTCCAGGGCCTTCTTATTGTCATGGGCATAGACGGCCACGCGCGCCGCACGCTCTACCAAGCGCACGTCGCGAGTTTCGCGACCCAATTGCAGGTATTGTTGCACCGCCAAATCATATTGGCCGCGCTGCAGGGCCACCTCGCCCACCAGCACGCCGTAAAGGATATCGGGGGTCAACTCCAGCGCGGGCAGATCCAACGGCGCCGGCGGCTCGGCCCCGTGAGGCTGGGCCTCGGCCAAATCCAAGCGCTGCGCCGGCGGCGTCGCACACGCCCCCAACAGAACCGCCGCAATCAACATCCCATAGCGCAGGGGCGATCTATTCATAAGTGTGCTCTCCAGCAACAACGTTCACACAAGGTATAAGTCCCTCATGCTATTGACAAGATTTTTCCACAAGTTTCTGCAGCCACCGTCGACGCCTCTTTTCTAAACTTGCCAGGGCGTCGATAATCAAACAGAATTGATGTGTTCTGTGTCGGCTGAAACCTATGCCTCTTTTAGCATTTGGCATCAATCATAAAACGGCCCCCGTCACCATCCGGGAACGGGTTTCCTTTGCGCCCGAGACAATTTCCATTGCGCTCAAGGAGTTAACCTCCCAGCCCGGGATCAACGAGGCGGCCATCCTATCCACCTGCAATCGCACGGAAATCGTCTGTTGCGTGGAAGACACGCAGAATTCCAGCGTGGTGGATTGGTTCCAGCACTATCACGATCTCAAGCCCGACGAGGTCGAACCCTATATTTATTTCCACCCCGACCAATTCGCCGTGCGCCATCTGCTGCGCGTAGCCTCAGGCCTGGACTCGCTGATCCTGGGCGAGCCCCAAATTCTCGGCCAGATGAAGGAAGCCTACACTAAGGCGCTCAATGCCGGCACCGTCGGCACCCTGCTGGGACGCTTGTTTCAGCACACTTTCGCCGCCGCCAAGCAGGTCCGCACCGATACTGCCATCGGCTCCAGCCCGGTCTCGGTGGCCTTCGCCGCAGTCAGCCTGGCCAAGCAAATCTTCAGCAACTTCAGCGAACATACGGCACTGCTGATCGGCGCCGGCGAGACCGTCGAACTGGCTGCCCGCCACCTGCACGAGAACGGCATCGGCCGCATGATCATCGCCAACCGCACCGTGGAAAAGGCGCATGCCGTGGCCGGCGAATTCAATGCCTACGCCATCGGCCTCCCGGAAATGCCCAACCATCTACCGGAGGCGGATATTGTCATCTCCTCCACCGCCAGCCAGCTGCCCATCCTCGGCAAGGGTGCGATCGAACGCGCGATCAAGGCACGCAAACATCGCCCCATTTTAATGGTGGACATCGCTGTGCCGCGCGACATCGAGCCGGAAGCCGGCGAGCTGGAAGATGTCTACTTATACACGGTCGACGACTTGCAAGACATCATCCAAGAAGGGCTGCGCAGTCGCCAGGAGGCAGCCAAGCAAGCCGAGGAGCTCATCGACAACCAAGTCATCCACTTCATGGGTTGGCTGCGCTCACTGGATGCGGTAGCCACCATCCGCGCCTACCGCGAGCAAGCCGAGCTGGTGCGCGATGCGGAGCTGGAGAAGGCCCGTCGACTGCTCAGCCGCGGCGCCTCCGCGGATGAGGTCATGGCCAAATTGGCGCGCGCGCTCACCAACAAATTGATCCACGCCCCCAGCACTCACATGCGTCAGGCGGGCTTCGAAGGCCGCAGCGACGCGCTGGAAATCGCCCGCGAATTGTTCGATCTTAAAGACCCCCATTCGTAACCATTCGTGAAAGCCTCACTGCGCAGTAAACTGGAGACACTCTCCGAAAGGCTGCAGGAGCTCAGTGCCCTGCTGGCCGACCCGCACACCATCGCCGATCAAACGCGCTTCCGCGAATTGTCCAAGGAGTACGCCCAAATCGAGCCGGTGGTGGCCTGCTATTCCCGCTATCGAACGACGCTCGCGGACCTCAGCGCCGCCCAAGACATGCAACAAGATCCCGACCCGGAAGTGCGCGCGCTGGCGACGGAAGAACTCAAGTCCGCCAGCGCGTACGGCCAAGAATTGGAGCTGGAGCTGCAAACACTCCTGCTGCCCAGCGACCCACTGGACAGCAGCAACATCTTCCTCGAAATCCGCGCCGGCACCGGCGGCGACGAGGCGGCGATTTTCGCCGGCGACCTGTATCGCATGTACGCCCGTTATGCCGAGCAGCAAGCTTGGCGAGTGGAAGTGATGAACGAACAGGAGGGCGAGCACGGCGGGTACCGCGAAATCATCGTGCGCCTCATCGGCCAGGGCGTTTATTCACGCCTCAAGTTCGAGTCCGGCGCCCATCGCGTGCAACGCGTACCGGCCACTGAATCGCAGGGCCGCATCCACACTTCAGCGTGCACGGTCGCGGTACTCCCCGAGATCGAAGGCGTCGAGCACATCGACATCAATCCCGCCGATCTCAAGGTGGACACCTATCGCGCCTCAGGCGCCGGCGGCCAGCATGTCAACAAGACCGATTCGGCGATCCGCATCACGCATCTACCCAGCGGCATCGTGGTCGAGTGCCAGGATGAGCGTTCGCAACACAAGAACCGCGCCCGCGCCATGTCCTTGCTACAAGCCAAACTGCTGGCCGAGGAACGCGACAAACAAGCCGCCCAACAGGCCGAGTCGCGGCGTTTGCAAGTCGGTAGCGGCGATCGGTCCGAACGCATTCGCACTTATAATTATCCGCAGGGTCGCCTCACCGATCATCGCATCAACCTCACGCTATACAAGCTGGAGGACGTGATGCAAGGCAATCTCGACCAAGTCATCGAGCCGCTAGTGCAGGAGCATCAAACCGAGCTGCTCGCCGCCATGGCTGACTAGTGGATGCCCGATTACGCCCATACACTCACCCTCGCCGAAGCCCTGACGTCAGCCGCGCAACGCTTGTCGCCGATTTCGAGCTCGCCGCAATTGGACGCCGAGGTCTTGCTCGCCCAAGTTCTGGCCCAACCGCGCAGTCATGCGCACGCCTGGCCAGACAAACCGCTCACCAGCGCGCAACAGCAGCGCTATTTCGAGTTGATCGCACGCCGCGCCCGCGGTGAGCCCGTGGCCTATCTGCTGGGGCGACGCGAATTCTGGTCGCTGGACTTGACGGTCACACCCGACACACTGATCCCGCGCCCGGACACCGAGTTGTTGGTGGAACAGGCATTACGATTGATTTCCAGCACACACCCCGCCACCGTCGCCGACATCGGCACCGGCTCGGGCGCCATCGCCTTGGCCATCGCCGGCGAACGACCGCACTGGCGCCTCCTCGCCAGCGACATTTCACCCGCCGCACTCGCGGTGGCGCGCAGCAATGCCGCGCGCTTACGCCTGCACAATGTCGAGTTCCGCCTCGGCAACGGCTGCGCACCTTACGCCGACGTAAAACTGGATATGGTGATCTCCAATCCACCCTATGTGCGCGCCGACGATCCGCATTTAAAGGAGGGCGACTTGCCCTACGAGCCGCATGGCGCCCTGGTCGCGGGGCCGCGCGGATTGGAGATATTGGAAACCCTCGCCGAGCAAGCGCGCCGGCATTTAAACCCCGGCGGCTGGCTGTTGCTCGAGCATGGTTATGATCAAGGGCCCGCGGTAGCGGCGCTGCTCACCGAGCTGGGCTACCACCATGTGGTCACGCAACTCGACATGGAGCAGCGCGATCGCGCTACCATGGCACAATGGAAAACAGCTTGATGCGCGCCCGGCTCCCCCGCACCCTCATCAATCAGCTGCTGGCGCATGCTCAACAAACCCCGGAGCGCGAAGTGTGCGGCCTCATCGGCGCCAAACAAGGCGAGCCGCAGCACTGCTACCCTATCGCCAACGCCGCCGCCGATCCCGCCACTCTATTCACCATGGATCCCACGGCGCAAATCGCCGCCATGCGTACCATGCGCGAACGCGGCGAGGCGCTGTACGGGATTTATCACTCCCATCCCCACAGCCCGCCGCAACCCTCCCGCACCGATTTGGAGCAAGCCGCCTACCCTGAGACGCTATATCTCATCATTTCCCTGCAAACCCAAGGTGTTCTGGAAATGCGTGGCTTTCGTTTACGTGACCAACGGGTCAGCGAAGTCACCTTGGAAATCAGCGAGTCCCGATAAGACAGAGCAAGCCGTCTACCGCCGAGTGGTCTTCTAACATAGAAATATCACCCACTTAAACTATCGCTCCTAGCATCCGCTAACCTCTGAGAGCGTAACCATCATGAGCACGACAAGCACATCAACCAAGGTCGCCACCCGCGCCCTCATCGTAGAAGACGACGCCAACATGGCGCGTGCGATTCAACGCGTGTTGCGCGGTGCCGGCTTCGACACCGCCGTTGCGGACTCGGGTTTCGAGGCCGGCGTGTTGCTGATGCAATACCAACCGCAGTTCATCACCTTGGATCTGCAAATGCCCGGCATGAACGGCCAGGAAGTGCTGGACTGTTTACGCAGCACCGAGTCACTCTGGGATATAAAAGTCTTAATCATTTCTGGCTTGCCGCTCGATGAGCTGCGCGCGATGCTCGACCAGGGCGCCGATGACATCCTGCACAAGCCTTTCGATAATCGCACCTTATTGGAAAAGGTTACGCAACTCGCCGGGAAGTGATCCCATGGAGGCGAGCATCCAACGTGCCTTTCCGCCGCATTTAATCCCCCGACTAAGGCACCGATAACACAATCATAAATGCATCGGCGCCTTTTCCAAGTTGCGCTAAACCGCCAAATATTTGTTGATTAGCGCGCTATCGAGGTCGGCCATGGCACCCGCCGCGACGCTGCGGCCTTTTTCCATCAGGCAATATCGATCACCGACGCGGCGTGCGAAGGGGAGTTTTTGCTCCACGAGCAACACCGTTAGCCCTTGCTCTTGATTGAGGCGGCGAATAACATCGCCGATTTGCTGCACGATATTGGGCTGGATACCTTCGGTAGGCTCGTCAAGAATGAGTAGCTTAGGGTCGAGCACCAAGGCGCGGCCGATGGCCAGCTGTTGTTGCTGTCCCCCGGAGAGATCGCCGCCGCGTCGCTGGCGCATGTCCTTGAGCACGGGAAACAACTCGTAGATCGATTCCGGGATGTGGCGTTGTTTGTCACGCCGCGAACCCAACCCGATGCGCAGATTTTCTTCCACAGTGAGTTGCGGAAATATCTCGCGACCTTGCGGCACATAGCCGATACCCAAGCGAGCGCGTGCCGCCGCCGGCTTGCCCTGCAACACCCCGTCGGCGAAAGTGATGCCGCCGTCGGTGACGGGTAGCAAGCCCATGATGACTTTGAGCAGGGTCGTCTTGCCGACGCCGTTACGCCCCATCAGTACGGTGCAGGATCCTTGCGGTACGCTGAGGTCGACGTCCCACAAGGTATGGCTCTCGCCGTAGTATTGATTGACGCCCTTGATATCCAACACGGCGCCCTACTCCCCTAGATACACTTCAATGACCCGCGGATGATTCTGAACTTCATCCATGTCGCCTTCGGCGAGCACATGACCTTCATGCAGCACCGTGACGGTGCGCGCGATGGAGCGCACGAATTCCATGTCGTGCTCCACCACCACCACCGAATGCTTACCCGCCAAACCATTGAGCAACTCAGCGGTACGTTCGATTTCCTGGTGCGTCATTCCCGCCACCGGTTCGTCCACCAATAACAAGCGCGGGTTCTGCATCAGCAGCATGCCGATCTCCAGCCATTGTTTCTGACCATGCGAGAGTTGCGCCGCACGGGTGGGGCCGTGCTCCGTGAGCATGATGGTGTGCATAACCTCATCGATGCGATCACCTTGCTCACCGCTCAAGCGTGCGACCAGGGTCGGCCATACGCGCTTATCGGCCTGCATCGCCAGCTCCAGATTTTCAAACACGCTGTGTTCGGGAAACACTGTGGGCTTTTGGAATTTTCTACCGATGCCGGCGCCGGCGATTTCATGTTCGCTCATGCGCGTCAAGTCCAGAGTCTGGCCGAAATACACTGTGCCGGTGTCGGGACGAGTCTTGCCGGTGATAACATCCATCATGGTCGTCTTGCCGGCCCCGTTGGGCCCGATGATGCAACGCAGCTCACCATCGTCGATGTACAGCGTGAGATCGTTGAGCGCCTTGAAGCCGTCGAAACTGACCGTTACCTCTTCCAAGTACAGTATGGGTCCATGACGGGTGTCTAACTCGCCCGGCCGCACCGGACGGCGCCCGTGATTGACCACATCGAACACACGATCACGGCGCATTGTTGCGCGCAAGCCGTCCAGCGCCTTCATGCCGGCGCCTCGCGCCTACGTCCGCGCCGCTGCCGCCATAGCGTCACCACCCCAGCCAAGCCCTTGGGTAAGAACAAGGTCACCACCACGAACAACGCACCCAACGCGAACAACCAGACTTCAGGCAGTGCGCCAGTGAAATAGGTCTTGGCATAATTGACTAACAGGGCGCCAACGACCGCACCGTACAAAGTGCCGCGCCCACCGATGGCCACCCACACTACCAATTCGATGGAATTGAGCGGCGAGAATTCGCTGGGATTAATGATGCCCACTTGCGGCACGTAGAGTGCGCCGGCGATACCGGCTAATACGGCTGAAAGCACGAACACCCACAACTTATAGTGCTCGACCTTGTAACCGACGAAGCGAGCACGTGCCTCGGCGTCGCGTATCGCGATGACCACGCGCCCGAGTTTCGAACGCACCACATAGCGCGCCAGTAGATAGCCCAACACCAAGGCGATGGCGGAGGCCAAGAACAAACCTATGCGGGTAGCGTCTGATTGCAGATTATATCCAAGAATATCTTTGAAATCGGTCAACCCGTTGTTGCCGCCGAAACCCATTTCGTTACGGAAAAACGCCAACATCAACGCATAGGTGAGCGCTTGGGTGATAATGGATAGATATACACCAGTGACACGTGATCGAAATGCCAGCCAACCGAACACAAAGGCGAGCAAGCCCGGCACCACCATCACCATCAAGGCGGCAAACCAGAATTCGTCAAAGCCATACCAATACCAAGGCAGCTCCTTCCAATCCAGGAACACCATGAAGTCCGGCAGATCAGCGTTACCGTATACACCACGATCGCCGATCTGGCGCATTAGATACATGCCCATGGCATAACCGCCCAAGGCGAAAAATGCTCCGTGCCCCAGACTCAGGATGCCGCAATAGCCCCACACCAAATCCAAGGCAATGGCGAGCAAGGCGAAGCATAGATACTTACCGAGCAGCGTGACGGTGTAGGTGGAAACATGCAGTGGCGAGTCGGCGGGCACCGCGAGGTTGCATATCGGCACCAACACCGCCGCCGCTAATACGAACAGCAATAGGAGATGTCCGCCGCGATCTTGCGCCAACCATTCGACGATTAGGCGCCTGGGTTGCACAGTCTATCCCTCCACCGAACGACCCTTTTGCGCGAACAAACCGCGCGGGCGTTTTTGTATGAATAAAATGATCACGATCAGCACCAATATCTTGGCCAGCACCGCGCCGGCCCAGGGCTCAAGAAATTTATTCACCACGCCCAGCGACATGGCGCCCACCAGCGTGCCCCACAGATTCCCCACGCCGCCGAACACCACCACCATGAAGGAGTCGATGATATAAGCCTGGCCGAGATTGGGCCCGACATTGGTGAGCTGGCTCAACGCCACGCCGGCGACACCGGCGATGCCCGAACCCAGCCCGAAAGTGAGTGCGTCCACCCATTCAGTCCTTACCCCCATGGCCTTGGCCATAGGGCGATTCTGCGTCACTGCTCGCACTTGCAAGCCCAGGCTGGTCTTCTTCAGAATCATCAACAGCGCGGCGAACACCAGCAAACTGAATAGGATGATATACAGTCGGTTATAAGTCAGTGACAGCGAGGCATTAAACTCCCAGGCGCCGCTCATCCACGCTGGCGTCTCCACACTACGATTGAGCGGTGAGAAAATGCTCCGCACCGCTTGTTGCAGGATCAAACTGATGCCGAAAGTCGCCAGCAAGGTTTCCAACGTACGCCCGTAAAGAAACCGGATCACACCACGTTCGATGGCGACACCTACCAAGCCCGCGACCAGAAACGCCGCCGGGATGGCAACGAACAACGAATAGTCGATATGGTTAGGCATCATCAATTGCACCACATAGGTGGTATAGGCGCCCAGCATGATTAGCTCGCCATGCGCCATATTGATCACACCCATGACGCCGAAAGTAATGGCTAGGCCGATCGCCGCCAACAACAACACCGAACCCAGGCTCAAGCCGAAAAACAACGTATTGAGAAGCTCGTAGAGCTCTTGCCGCTCTTTAAAACGATTAAGGGATTTTTGGGCGGCGCGGCGTAACTCGGCGTCTGCCTCAAGGTGTGCTCCATCATTATCTTGCGCCAACAATTGTTCCAATCGCACCTTGGCGATGGGATTCAGCGTCTCACCTAACTCAGTGATGGCACGCAAACGCGTGGATCTATCTTCGGCATTGATGTCCACCAACGCCAATCCCGTGCGGATGACGTCCAGCACGTTCTCGTCTGATTCTTTTCCCATCGCGCCACGAAACAACGCGGTCGTGTCGGCATCCATGTCTTTGATAAGCTCTTGCACCGAGGTCAGGCGCACTTTGGGATTTTTGTGCGACAGACTCAAGCGCGCGATAGCGCTACGCAACTGGCCGCGCAGTTGATTATTCACGGTAATCTTCTTTACGTTGCGCCTACCGGTGACACCCAGGTCAACGCCGCTTAGGACATCCGTGAGCTGATAGCCCTCTTCGACATCCTTGATGAACACGACGCGGTCATCATCCTTACGATACCGCAGGTCACCGTTGAGCAAGGCTTTCAGTACCGACAGCACACGGTCATCGTCTATGCCTTCAAGCGCCTCTACCGCAGTAGCTTTGGTGGAGAAGTTTCCTGTTTGTAATACCTGCAATTGCTCGACGAAGGAGTGACCGGTGTTTGACGATAGCGTGTCATCTGCTATGGCGGGCGTCAGCACGGCGAACCACCACAGGCATACGCATACCGCGATGCAGCACCAACGCTTCGAACAGGCTTGCATGCATGTCATTATCATGAGCATCGGATACAGGTAAACTTCGCCCCTAGCGATGATCGTCTCCCGCATACCAATACGCTTGGAGTTATATAGAGTTGAGTTATCCCCGACCACACCCGGGAGAGGGTTAGGGCGGGTATTCAACCGCTGCTTTATAGCAGCTCTGCACGTCTTCCCCTGCGCTAAGCTACCACCCACTAGGGGCAAGGTGCAATCGGTTCAATGTACTGAGTCGCCACGCCGACATCATGCCTGGGAATATGAAAACGGGCGCGGCATCTGCCGCGCCCGTATCGACACTCAGAAATTTTGCCCCGAGCACTTCTTGGTCTTAGAATTGTAGTTACCGCATTTGAGCGCCACCCAATCGGCTTCGATGTCCTTACTGCCAGGCAAGAAGTCCGACCAGGCATCACCGGGCACCAAGTCAGCGGTTTCCCAGACAGTCTCGAATTGACCGTCATCCTGGATCTCACCGATCAACACCGGCTTGGTGATGTGATGATTGGCCAGCATTTCTGATGTGCCCCCAGTGAGGTTGGGCACTTTTACGCCAATGATGGCATCAACCACTTTGTCGGTGTCGGTGCTACCGGCTTTCTCCACCGCCTTCACCCACATGTTGAAGCCAATGTAATGGGCTTCCATGGGATCGGTGGTGACGCGCTTCTCATCCTTGATGAAGCGATGCCATTGATCGATGAATGTGTCGTTCACATCGGCATCCACGCTCATGAAGTAATTCCAGGCCGCAAGATGCCCGACCAAGGGCTTGGTATCTATACCGGATAGCTCTTCCTCGCCGACAGAGAACGCAACCACCGGAATATCCTCGGCGGAGACACCTTGGTTGCCCAGCTCTTTATAGAAAGGCACATTGGCATCACCGTTAATGGTGGACACCACGGCGGTCTTCTTACCCTGCGAGCCGAACTTCTTGATGTCGGAGACAATACTCTGCCAATCGGAATGACCGAAGGGCGTGTAGTTGATCATGATGTCGCCGCTTTTCACACCCTTGGCCTTCAAATATGCCTCCAGGATCTTATTGGTGGTACGCGGATAGACATAATCCGTACCCGCCAGCACCCAACGCTCGACCCCGATGTCGTTCATCAGGTAATCCACCGCCGGTATGGCCTGCTGATTGGGCGCGGCGCCGGTGTAAAACACGTTGCGCGATGACTCCTCGCCTTCGTACTGCACAGGATAGAACAGAATGCCGTTCAACTCCTCGACCACCGGCAACACCGACTTGCGTGACACGGAAGTCCAGCAGCCGAAGATCGCGGCGACTTTGTCCTTCTGCAGCAGCTCGCGCGTTTTCTCAGCGAACAACGGCCAGTTCGAAGCCGGGTCGACCACCACCGCCTCCAGTTTTTTGCCGAGTATTCCCCCCTTCTTGTTCTGCTCTTCGATGAGCATCAGCATCGTGTCTTTGAGCGTGGTTTCGCTGATCGCCATGGTGCCGGAGAGCGAATGGAGTATGCCCACCTTGATGGTGTCGGCGGCATAGGCGAGCGGCGTCGCCATGGCAAGCGCGCCCACACAAGCCGCCTGTAACCAACGGGTGAGCGGCTTGCCGGGCCCGTTTCGATTAAATATTCTGTGATTCATGATCTCATCCCCCATCAACTTAGATTTGAACTTGCAGCCCAACCTTAAACATCGAGAAATCACTGGCCGCGCCGCCCGGATCCTGGTTGGAATAGACAACGGAAACACGCGCGTCATGACCCTTGATCACGTAGTTAAAGCCCACGTCCATACGCTCCAATTCATCACCCCCATCGACATCGAAACTTTGGAAGCGCACCAATGGTTGGATTCGGCCGATGCCGAGCGGGGTCGGAAAGAGATAACTTCCCAACACCATATAACTGCTGCCTTGGGTCAGCGAGGCATCGGCAATGTCATCAGTGTCGTAGTCATAGTAGGCCGCTTCGAAAGTCGGCACACCGCCATTGCCCAGCTTCTTCTCCGCCAACACATCGACGCTCCAGCCCGCAAAATCACCGGGCGTGGCCGCCGTGCCGACACCATCGGCTTGCGACATCATCACCACGCCCACGGCCAACACATCTTTGGCGCCGTAATAGGTGCTGCTGTTGTAATAGCCGGGCTCGGGTTCCCAGAAGTTGTACGTCAAGCGACCGGCGGCGAGCATGTTATCCGAGTCGTTGGCGCCACCCTGGCGGCCCTCGAACAAACCGACTTGGTATTTGAATTTTCCACCGCCGGTTTGCCCCCACACCGCCACGCCATCGTCGCGTCCGGCGAAGACCGCAGGAAAGGCTTGAGCCACTGGGAAATCCCAAGCATTGAGGTAATAGGGGCCACTCAGATTAGAACGATCGCTGGGCGGGAGGAAACGACCGGCCCACACGTTGAATCCATCGGAAAACTCCAAACGCGCGATAGCATCAAGCACATGCACCTCTTCAGCGCTGCGCTCGGTGTTGAAGGTGAAATAGACGTTTTCATAAGCTTGACCGCTGATGTACAAGCGCACACTTTCGACCTCAAAGTCCTTGCTGTAGTCATCCCCGCTGGGGGCAGCGTCTTCCACCATGGCGAAACTGGTACGCAGACCCGCCCCGACGCTGACCGATTGATTGGGACCAATCTGTATCGTCCCACCCGCCTGCACCGATGGCGCAACGGTGGCCGCAAGGGAGCTCAACGCCAGCGGGAAGATATATGCGTGCTTCCATGAAGGGTTCATTATTTCAATTCTCCTGTCTCTTGTTTTGATCAAAGACCGCCACGACGGCTGAAGCCTCACTAAATGTGTGCTGCATGGACTACTAAGTTGCGGTGTCGCCAACCCAGCACTTTGCCTGCAAAAGCGACGCCAACAAGCCAACCCTCACTTCAGCGTGATGCAAAACAAGTGGATAGCAAATACTCTTTACCAACGATTAAGAATTCGCACTATCGGGCGCGCGCCACGTTGGTGCGAGCGCGACATGCTGAGCGCAAAAATGGTGCGCCGACATTCGCATTACGAATGACACCCCACCATTATGTGGATATACCCACAACAGATTCTGCGAGTCGCCCTCAGCCCATATCCACACAACGTTTGCACTCATCAACAAGCGAGGCTGCATATTCACCCAACCCAGCAAAAAACTTCGACCTCCTAGAGGCATACGTTTCGCGTCATGGAGTGCACTCAGCCAACCTCAAACTCGACACAGCACATGTAACGATGCTCCAGAACATTCCTTACGCTTCGACAATCCCCATCATCTTGGGCACTTTCTACCCTGTAATCCGATTCGTGAAGACGAAGAGACGGGCGTCACGCATCCTTGCGCGCCACCGGCCACTATCACGTGCCTAGATGTCGAACCCATAGCTCACGCCTAGGACCACAGTGTCTTCCTGATCGTTATCTTGCCTATCCTTGCCGCCGATCACGTAGGTGATGCTCATATCGGCGCCGGTCTGCGCGATGGGATGCGAAAGGGTCAGGTTAAAATGGCGAAATGCGGAGTCCTTGGCCGAAGAGGGGATGAAATCACCTTCTTCCTCGTAGGTGTAGTAACCCAGGCTGGCGTTGAAAGCGAAATCCTTGGGCAGAGCGGCATCGTAATCCAAGGTCCAATAAATATCGCCGGTATTGCCCCAAGCTGCGTCCTCGGTGAGATACTTGAATCCCGCGGTAACAGGGCCGTAGCCTAGACTTCCCACCACCTCCAAGGCGTCTGAATCTTCCACTTCGATGTAGTAGTACTGTATCAAGCCGATGTCATAGCTCAAGCCAGCGGCCTCGCCGGCATAGCCAACGTAGAAATTATTCTCGAAGCCGGTGGCGCTGGTTGCATTGCCGTAATCCAAATTGGAGCCCCAATATCCGGCGTAAACTCCACTTTCATGACTCCAGTCCAACCCTCCTTGCACGGTTGTGCCGTCGTTCTCGGTGTCGGCCGTGATGCCGCGCAAGACATACTTGGAAAACACGCCGATGTTGCCGGACAGTTCCGCGCTGGCCAGCGCCGGCGCCATGACCGCGGTGCCCGCCAAAACCGTGGCCAAACCGAATTTAGTTAGCTTGTGTGAATTGCGTGTTGTCACTGGAATGATCTCCTCGTTGTTCGTTGATACTGATTTCCCCACGGCGGACTAAGCCGCCCTATCCAAAATCATTGCAACAAACTAGGAGGCACCAACCATGCCAATTCATATTTCACGCCGTCGTACGGCGACTTAGCTCGATTCTTCTGATTTGCGCCCGAATAAAATGCACTTAAATGAGGCGCAAAGCAACACATCCACAATAGAATGGTGCGCTTGAATCAGGCGCTCGCCAACAGTCCTTCACGTTCTATAAACCTGATCACCCCATCAACCCCCACACCGCGCTTAAGATCGGTGAAGATAAATGGCCGGTCATCACGCATACGGCGCGCGTCCTGATCCATGACGTCCAACGAAGCACCGACATGAGGCGCGAGATCAATTTTATTGATTACTAATAGATCAGACTTGGTAATACCTGGCCCGCCCTTGCGCGGTATCTTTTCGCCAGCCGCCACGTCAATCACATAGATCGTCAAATCGGATAGCTCGGGACTGAATGTCGCGCTGAGATTGTCACCGCCACTCTCGATCAACACCAAATCCAAATCGGGAAAGCGGCGACACAGCTCTTCCACGGCGGCAAGATTCGCCGAGGCATCCTCACGGATAGCGGTGTGCGGACAACCACCGGTCTCCACACCAATAATGCGCTCCGGCGTCAGCGCATCGTGACGAACTAGAAACTGCGCATCCTCCTTGGTGTAGATATCATTGGTCACCGCCGCGATTTGATAGCGCTCACGCAGGGTGCGGCACAGCGCCAACATCAAGGCGGTCTTGCCCGATCCCACCGGCCCGCCGACACCGATACGCAATACGGATTGAGCCATGCTGAAACTCCAGATGTATTGATAAGCACGGAGGACACGGACATCACGAAGATAGAATTGAATAGGAAGCTATTGGGCGAGCACGCTGTACCAGTGTCGTATCAACGATCCAATGACTCCGCTGTCTTCTCCGTGTTCTCCGTGGTTAACTCTTCAAGAACGAAACAAACGCGAATACTGCGTCTCGTGCAGGGCGCTACCTATAGCCAGGCGCGGCGCGGCATAGCCTATCTCATCATCGGCTAGCGCCAGACCTTCATCGACGACCGTAGGAATTTCCATTACGACGCGCGACAGGATGCGCTGACCTGCGGTCTGCCCCAACGGCACCAACTTGATCGCCGCCGCCACTTGCGCTTCACACCACGCCCAAAGATAACCGCTCACCGCCTCGGGCAAGGCGATGCGCCACTCCGCCGCCGCCAGCGCGAACAGTACAGCGTAACCGGTGTGCGCATGCGGCACCCAAGGCGCCGCCTGCGGCAACTCCAAGTCGCGCAGCAAGCGCGCCAAGGCCGCGCCCAAATGACCATCCTCTTCCTGCAACTCGCGCGCCTCACGACTGGCGTGCAGCATGGCGCTCCAATATTCCAACGCCTCCTCATCGTAGCTTGACCAGGCAGCATAGAGCCGCGCCAATACCGGCGCATCCAAACGCGCCAAGCCATTACACAATAAACCGCAGATCCAATCGCGCGCGGTGGCCTCATCATGTACCCAGCGCGCATTCACCGCATACTCTAATCCCTGCGAATAGGCGAACGCACCCACCGGCAAGGCCGGACTGGTCAATTGCAGCAAACGCAATAACGCCGCTCGCTTGGCATTGCTGTCAGTGTTCATGACGATAAGCTCCGGCTTCGGGCTCGAAGGACGTGTCTTCGCAATCGATGTGCAAACCCAAACCACGCACCATGTCATCCAAGACATGGTCACGCCCGTAACGCAGCCAGCCCGCGCCAACTTGCACCGGCACATGACGATTACCTAAGTGATAGGCCGCGCGCGCCAACACCAGGGCGTCATCGCTGCGCGCTGTGGACACCGCCTCCGCTGCGGCGCGCACGGCAATCAACTCGCCGTTCTCGGCGCGCAACACATCACCGCCGCGCAACACCGTGCCGCGCACCAGCAGCAGCGCCGCCTCCCGCCCATCATCGAGGCGCACGCGCTGACGGCTCTTCTGGCGTTGCTCGAAGGGCAATGTCAACACCGCCTCACATTCGGCACTTTCAGCGACGCGCTCGACGATCTCCAGCATTCAATGGCCCCTAACTAAGCAGGGAGGACACAGAGGAGCAATGCTCGCGTTCAATAGCACTCCAAATAATCTTCTCCGTGTTCTCGGTGGTTAATCATGTTCAAAACAAGAAATACCGCTGCGCCAGTGGCAACTCACTGGCCGGCTCGCATTGCAACAACACGCCGTCGGCGCGCACTTCATAAGTTTGGGCATCGACTTCCATCCGCGGCTGGTAATGATTATGAATCAAATCGGCCTTGCGTACCGCGCGCGTGCCGCGCACTTCGACCAGACGTTTTTGCAAACCCAGCGCCTCGCCCACACCGGCCTGCAGGGCGGCTTGCGAAACAAAGGTCACGCTGGTCGCCGTGAGCGCTGCACCATAGGCGCCGAACATATTGCGATAGTGTACCGGCTGTGGTGTGGGTATCGAGGCATTCGGATCACCCATGGGAGCGGCGGCGATCATGCCACCCTTGATGATCAGACTGGGCTTGGCGCCAAAGAAGGCCGGCTTCCACAACACGATGTCGGCCAACTTGCCCGCTTCGATCGAGCCTACTTCGTGGGCGATGCCGTGAGTAATGGCGGGATTGATGGTGTACTTGGCCACATAACGCTTGGCGCGATAATTATCGTGCTGCGCAGTGTCTTCCGCCAATGCGCCGCGTTGCGTTTTCATTTTATGCGCGGTTTGCCAGGTGCGTGTGATGACCTCACCGACGCGCCCCATGGCCTGTGAATCAGAAGCAATCATACTGAAGGCACCGAGATCGTGGAGAAGGTCCTCGGCGGCAATGGTCTCGCGACGGATGCGCGATTCGGCGAAGGCCACGTCCTCGGCGATGTTGGGATCGAGATGATGACAGACCATCAACATGTCGAGGTGCTCATCGACCGTGTTGATGGTGTAAGGCCGCGTGGGATTGGTGGACGAGGGCAGCACATTGGCCTCGCCACAGGCCTTAATAATATCCGGCGCGTGACCGCCGCCGGCGCCCTCAGTGTGATAAGTGTGAATGGCGCGCCCCTTGAACGCGGCAAGCGTATCTTCGACGAAGCCCGATTCGTTGAGCGTGTCGGTATGGATGGCCACTTGCACGTCGTATTGCTCGGCGACGTTCAAGCAATTGTCAATGGCCGCCGGCGTGGTACCCCAATCCTCGTGTAATTTTAAACCCATCGCCCCCGCGACGACTTGCTCCTCCAACGAGGCGGGCAGACTGGCGTTGCCTTTGCCGAGAAAACCCAGATTCATGGGCAAGCCTTCCGCCGCCTGCAGCATGCGCTGGATATGCCATGGCCCCGGCGTGCAGGTGGTGGCGTTGGTGCCCGCCGCCGGCCCGGTGCCGCCGCCCAACATGGTGGTGACGCCGCTCATCAGCGCCTCCTCCACTTGTTGCGGGCAGATGAAATGGATATGCGCGTCGAGACCGCCGGCAGTGGCGATCAAGCCTTCACCGGCGATCACCTCGGTGCCCGCGCCGATGACGATGTTCACACCCGGCTGGATATCGGGGTTGCCCGCCTTGCCGATGGCGGCGATGCGCCCATGCTTGATGCCGATGTCGGCTTTAACCACACCCCAGTGATCGAGGATCAGCGCATTGGTGATCACCGTATCTGCGACCTCTTGTGAGGCGCGCTGACTCTGCCCCATGCCATCGCGGATGACCTTGCCACCACCGAATTTCACCTCTTCACCATAAACGGTGTGATCTTGTTCCACCGCGATCCATAAGGCAGTATCGCCGAGCCTAATCCGATCACCCACCGTCGGTCCGTACATTTCCGCATAAGCACGCCGCGTGATCTTGCTCATGATTTTTTCTCCACCGTGCCCATCACCCGGCCTTGAAAACCGTATACGCGTCGCTCGCCCGCATACGCCACCAACTCCACCGCACGACGCTGACCGGGCTCGAAACGCACTGCCGTGCCAGCGGCGATGTTGAGGCGCATGCCACGCGCTTGCTCGCGATCGAAATGCAAAGCGTTGTTAGTTTCGTAGAAGTGATAATGCGACCCGACTTGGATCGGCCGGTCGCCGCTATTGGTGACGCTAAGGCGTAAAGTCACGCGCCCTGTGTTCAACTCGATGTCGCCGTCGGCGGTTTGGATTTCGCCTGGAATCATGTGGCTCTCCTTGGATGTCATATCCCACGCAAAGCTGCAAAGATAGCTCCGATTAAGATCGCCCGCTCATCTTTTCCCACATTGCGCCTTTGCGGTAAATGACCATGAAGCATATGTAGCCTGGATGGAACGAAATGGAACCCGGGTATTGCCGCGCGACGCCCAGGCGACACGCCTGGCGCAAGAAGCCATTGGGCGGCGCCCCATTCCCGGCCTTGCCTCCTCACACAATGGGATTGTGCACCGTCACCAGTTTGGTGCCATCGGGAAATGTCGCTTCCACTTGCACTTCGGGAATCATTTCCGCCACGCCGTCCATCACCTCCTCGCGGCTGAGCAAGGTCGCTCCGTGACTCATCAATTCCGCCACGGTTCGGCCATCGCGCGCACCTTCCAATATCGCGGCGGAGATGTACGCAACAGCCTCGGGATAATTCAACTTCACGCCGCGCGCCTTGCGCCGTTCGGCCAGCAAAGCGGCGGTGAACAGCAACAGCTTGTCTTTCTCTCGCGGTGTCAGCTCCATACCTGCTCCAAAAATACGCCGTTGATCCGGCCATGGCCTATGCGACCTGACCTCTTCACTCGCTCTCCCGCGGGCGGGGGCAAGGTCACCGAATGAATCTCAACCTTGTCGAGCAACATGGCTCCCTCCTTCGCCACGTCGCACCCGCCCGCGGACCAGGGGATCTTGATGACGCACAGTTAAGCCATGAGATTCTGCCAAGGTAGCTTGTAGACACGTTAGCGACGGGCCACCCCCACATCCTTGTCATTAATCATCTCATGTCGCCCATATACGCGGCGCGCAGACGGGCCGTTGCAACACCGCGGGCCGCAGCACAGACCACGCCTTTTCGAAACACTGCCGCGCCTCTTCGGCATGATCCCCCAGATAGCGGCACACCACCACACCGTCCAACAGCGTGACGCTGAACAAGCCCACCTCGAACCGCGCCGCCTCGCGCACTAGCTCAATGCACTCGGCTTCATTCGTGACGCAAAGCAGGGTACCGCTTACCGAGTGACCCGCCAACCCCCACGGCGCCGTGAGCACGGCGCCATTCTGCTCATAACGTGCACGCTCAATATAAAGCGGCAAACCGTCCCGCCATAACTCGAATCGCTGGCGCACGCCGCCTTGCTGAAATTTCTCGCCTGAACCCGGTCTGCCCAAGCACATTATTTCCCAGCCTAAGAAACCTGCCCCGGGCGCCAGCTCAACCAGTGTATTCAATTCAGCGCGCGCGCCGTCATAGACGATGGTTTCTTGCGGCAGCCACTCCAGCGCCGCGCCCGACGCCACGCGCAAGTGCTGCGTCTGCCGTGCACCCGCCCCCCCACTGCGATAAAACTTTCCGGCCGCCGGTGTCGTGAGCAGGGCGTGCGCGCCTTGAGCCACCTCGATATCGATCGACAATTCATCGCCGCCCACCACGCCGCCGGGCGGATGTAGCACATATACATGACAGACGTTTTCGCCTTCGGGATAGAACGGCCGCTGCACCCGCAGTGGTCCATGATGGGAGCGATGCGCCAACACAGAACGGCTGGCGCGCGCTGCAAAGACCAGGCTCAAGCCGGCCTGCCATCCTGCGGCATGTGGGTGTTCACTTGCTTTTGCATGGGCGTGCAGCATGTCCCGTCCCCACCTTGAAAGCTATGGCATTTCGCGCAAGCCATGCGCCAACGACAAATGATTTTTCGCTCTATCTTGAGACGCGGCGGCTAGGTTACGGCACCAGCATGGTCTATCCCATAGCAGACATTTCCGCGAGCGGGCCATGCACAACACCAATAAAGCACGGTGTTGCACCAAGAACGATCTCAACCAGGACACTTTCATCACCACCATGCGCATGTAATAAATGAACGGGGAGGAAGCGCCTGCCTAGTCACATCCATACCGCGCTCGCCTTAAACGTCGTGGCAAAGCGCACGATTGCATCAATGGGATCACGGCATCATGCCCCGGCAGCGAAACAGGCGGGACATACTGTCTTTGTCCTCCACAACCCGCAATCATCTCACTTGAAGCAGTGAGCCATGCGATTTGACCGGTAACTAGGTGTTGTCCTTGATAGTGGTAGTCGCGCCATTGGTCATAACTGACTTAATGCCATCGTCACGGGATTGCGCCGTTGCGTACATTTGACCAGTGCCTATGATCTGATGGTTTGCCGCTTTCAAATTAAAATAGTGCTTACCATTTGAAGACTCCTTTTTGTCGTAGCGATCATCCGCGGCACAGTTTTTCTGCACAGAGGCGATACCGTTCTCGGCAGATCCTTTAGACTTATAGAGTTCACTCTTTAAGATGGTCTCCGCATTGCCAGCCTTGAGAACGAACCGGAACTGACCATCACTGCTATTACTCAACTCGTACCAACCTGCCATATCTTTCTCCTTGGTTGTGAAGGTGATTGACACTCAACGGCCCGAATAGCGGACCGTGCGCGACTGACGTCTACTTACCACGCGGCGTTGTTCGCGTCGGACGAACATGATAACTACCTGCCGATTTCAAGCAACCCTCCCAGCAAGAACGACCCGCACTCAACCTCGAGACACGCGCCATCAATACGGGTCATAACGATATTGATCCAGAGAAATTCATGGGTCACCTGGCAATTCTCCGAACTCAACTGATTCAGATGCCCCCCCTTGGCAACAAGAGGCCGGTAAGACAACGAGTCACAGCATATCACTAGATGCCCGGGGTCGGGCCACGCCCTGCGGACGCGCTTAGGCAGCATCGCGAAATCACCCCGAACAGCATACTCCCGCCCGCTTGCGACGGCGGCGGCGGGAAACTACCCGCCGCCGCAGACAACATCTTGCACGCGAACCTTGCGCGCACGCAAAGCGAAGTCGATTATCCGATCAGCCGTTAAGAGAATTGATTTCCGGCTTATCCATGACGCCCACCCTCTGCATTGTCTCGCGCAGATCCTTGGACTCGACAAACGCTGGCGCGCGAGCCATATCTCCCGCCGCGAACAAGAGCACGACGTCGCTGGGGCCATGAGCCTGGACAAGCGGGTCCGGCTATCACGGCAGCGCCGCTCTAAACGGGCCAAGCACGTCCAAACCGGCGTTGGGTAATGGCGCGTCGACCAGCTTCCGGCTCCGCCACCTCGTGATCATTCAATCGGGAAAATTGCTAAGCGGCTCCATTCCCTAGGGAGCAGGCCGAGATACGGGGACATGAGTCACACCCTTGTTACTCTCATCCAAACACTCGCCCTGTGAGGCGGCGAGTTTTCTGCAGACATCTGCAGGCTCATCAAAACGTCCCTGTCTGCAACATCACCAAGGTGCACCCCTCCACCACCTCGACGCCCGCCTGCCGCAAACGCGCCTGCAGCGTAGGCGCTTCCGCGCCGGGGTTGAAGATCGCCCGCCGCGGACGCAGCTTCAAAACCGCTTGCGCCAGCGCTGCGCTGCGCGCGGGATTAACATAGACAGTGAGCGTATCGACCGGTGCGACGATGTCGCCGAGGACCGGAACGGCAGGCAGGGATTCGATGAGCGCCTCGCGAGGGTGCACCGGGATAACGTGATGACCCTGCTCCTTGAGCCGCCGCACCGCCAGGTTGGAATAGCGCTCTGGCTTGGGACTGGCGCCCAGCACGACGACGGTTTGCGAATTGCTCATGAATGACTCCTCTGCAAAATGCGCTAGGGCCCACTGGATCCCGGCATCCGCACCCACATATACCAACCAATTCTGGCGCTGTGGCGGGAATATCAGATGACGGCGTTCATGGCCACCCATGACATGCAAGAGGCCGTCACCCTGAGCACGCGGGCACTCGTATTCGACAAAGTGCGCCGAGACAACCAAAGCACCCGCCGCCTACGTCGCCACCCTAACCCACGAGATGCCCTTGCACAAAAACCCCAGCCACTTTCGAGGCGGTGCGCAGCGCGCAATACGCCACCGAGTGCTGGTCGTAGACCACCGCCTCGGCATGAATCCGGCGATGTACAATACCCGCCCCAGTCAGTTCGGACGTTCGCATGATAGAAACCACGCGCTTGCCCAACGGTTTGACCGTCGTCTCCCGCCATCTCCCCGGCCGCCGCAGCACTGCCCTCGGCGTGTGGTTGCTCAACGGCGTGCGCCATGAAGCGGCTGACGCATCGGGTTACGCTCATCTGCTCGAACATATGCTATTCAAGGGGACCGCGGAGCTAGACGCCGCGGCGCTGGCGGCGCGCTTCGATACCATGGGCGGCCAAATCAACGCCTACACTGGCCGCGAATTGACCGCCCTGCACGGACTGGTACCGACGGCGGAGACCTTACCCCTGCTGGCGTTGTTCAGCGCCATGCTGCGCCAGCCGCGCTTCGAGGATCACGACCTCGACATGGAAAAACAGGTGGTGCTGCAGGAAATGGCCATGGTGCAGGACAATCCCGAGGAGGCGCTGGAGGAACTGGCCACGGCGCGGGCCTGGGCCGGCCATCCATTGGGGAACCCGATCCTCGGCGCACGCGCCAACCTGATGGCGGTTTCGGCGGCGGACTTACGTGCCTACCTCAGCGCGCAACTGTGCGGCACGCGGCTGTGGGTAGTTGCGGCGGGCGAGATCGAGCACGCGGACCTAATCGCCGCATGCGCCGACTTGGGGGCACTTCCCAGCGGCGCTCGCCCAACCCACCGCCCGCCCCGTTTTCATCCCGGCCGGCACGAGCAACGCGCCGATTGGGAGCAAAGTCACCTGCTGTGGCTGCTGCCCACTGCCGGCTTGCAGGATCCCGATTATTACCGCCAACTGCTGGCCAACCAGCTGCTGGGCGGCGGCAGCGCCTCGCGACTGTTCCAGGAACTGCGCGAGCGCCGCGGTTTAGTGTATGGCATACACAGCCGCCTGGAGCTGTACAGCGACGCCGGCCTGTGGCTGATTCAAACCGCCTGTGACCCCGCCCAACGCGAACTATGCATCGGCACGGTGAACGCCACCGTCACCCACTTGAGTACGGCGACGATCGCTCTCGAAGATCTGGAAATCGCCCGTCGTCATCTGCTCGCCGGCTTGGCCTTGGAGGAGGATGATCTAGAAGGCAGCATGGAACGCCTGGCGCGCGAATCCATCTATCTGGGTCGTCATCCCGGCTACGAGGAACGGGCTGCTGCCTTGAGCGCGGTGACTGCCGGCGACGTGGCGAACGCGCTGACCCGCTGCTGGTCTAGCGCCCTCACCCTCACAAGCGCCTGACCCATATATGGACGGACCCCGCCCCAAGCAGGTATCCTGGACCACCTTTTGGATCGGCCCGACGTAAGCACGGCGGGCGCCGACTCAAACATTCTTTACGCGCCCGTAGCTCAGCTGGATAGAGTGCTGCCCTCCGAAGGCAGAGGTCGTGGGTTCGAATCCCGCCGGGCGCGCCATCTCACATCACTATGCCGCCTCGGTGACACGCTTAAACGTACAGATCCACGCCGCGCGCCGATATAGCCTCGTCCGTCGCACGGGCCCCGCGTCGTTCACTACGGCGCCGCTCACGCTGATTGCGGGTATCGAGCAGCACCGATGCGGCGCCCAGACGGCGCTCGTCGCAACGCCGCCGATCACCGCGCCGGCGCTCGGCCGCGGCCGAGTGCTCGGTTCGAGAGGGTGGTGACTGCGGGCGACGACCCGGCCCGATCTCGGGGTAAGGCGTCAGCGGCGCGACCGCATCGGTGACGCCGACGGCTCGGTTGGCATTGTGCAAACTGCGCACGCCCGCATCGTCACGGGCGAGAGGGTAGATGCTCATGGACGACATCACTCGCGAAAAAACGGCCCGGCCGCGACGACGACCGGATAAGCCATGGTAGACCAAGGTCCCGTCCCGCGGCAACGCCACGTCCAAGCCGGGCCGGGCTCGGCTCGGCTCGGCGGACAGAGCCAGGCAGAACTGCGTACAATGACTGACTTTTGCCGGCGCGCCCTTCAAGGGCGCACGCAACGATCCGATAAACCTGATGGACCGATACCCGTCCGCTGAGAGACGACGCACGGAGACGCCTCATGAAACGCCCCTCCTTTCTACGCCATGGCGCCCTGGCCCTGTGTTTGAGCGCCGGCTTGGTTGGCTGCGCGAGCATCGGCGGCGATCGTGACCCGCTCGACACCAGCGGCGGAAAATTCTACGCGCCGCTCTCTGCCGCTGACTTTGCCCGTCTGACGGAACCGGAGCAGATTCGCTATTTCACTGACAACGTCTATCTAGCCGCCACCGGCAACACCAGCGTACGCGACCAGCGCGCCCAGGCTGCGCGCGAAGCATTGAAGCAATTGCGGGTCCAGCTTGACCAACCCAGTTTCGTGCGCTTTTGGAGCGGGGTGGACGGGGAATTTTTCGGCCGGGTGAATGCCGCCTTCGAAATACCGGACTACACCCGCCCGCAAGCGAAAGTCGACGGTCGCCGCGTGCGCACCGCCTATAATTTGGGCGCACGGCACTTGGCGGTGCTGGACAGCCAGCTCGGTGAGGCTCGCCGCCTCGCCATGCGACATTACATAGAACTGGCGGCCAAGAACGATCCCGGCGCCTGCTTCGGTTTTCACAAAGCCTATAAAGACTACCCCGATCCGCGGGTTGGCGACCCCACCCTGACCTGGGAGCTGGCGGAAGGCAAGCCGTTCCGCAAATCAATGTGGACCGGCTCGGCGGAGACTCTGCATCAAGGCCGACCGACCCAGATCGCCATTCCCGCCGAAGTCGTGATGGGTTGCCGGCGCATCCTGCATCCGCCCGCGGACATCAGCGCTGGATTGGTACACGAGATGGAGCAATTCTTTACGGATATCAATTTGATCGGCGGCTTCGACCTGGCCGGCTATAAACGACGCAAGACGCAGTGGCAGGATGCATTGCGCGCTCAGGCACTGGAGGCGGCGCAACGCATGGGCCGCGACCGCATCATGATCATCAACGTGGTCAACGTTTATCAGGTCTTCCCGCCCGAAATGGACTACGAATATGAGCTGGCCGTCACCGAGGGCACACTGCCGGAATTGGTGGCCTCGGGCATCCTCGAGGAAGAACAGGCCTTCAAGATCGAACAGCGGGTGATAGAGCGGCGTTTGATGCTCACCGGCATCCGTGTCACACCGGAACGCACCCCGCTGGCCTTTCTGCAACTGACCGCTGAAAAGGTCACCACCAGCGGCAAATAAATCCGGCGCGCGGCAGCGCTAAAAGATACTCGGCCCTCGACGATACTATTATTAAGTCATACGCCGAGGCTGCCATATGAGTTTCGCCATGCTAATTATGCTGCAAATCGCCGTTATAGGCGCCGTGGTGGGGTTGCTGGGCTTATTCGCCTACGACGACGCCTGCACCACCCAACAACGCGATGAGGAAGAGTTGGCGGAAGATTCCGACGACGCCATGCTGGCTTAACCAGCCGCTAGCGATCAGCCAGCGATCAGCCGTACATCCTTCGGCACACGCACATCCACCGCGATAGGCAGGTGGTCTGACAGGGCGTGGTTCAAAACCTGCAAGTTATTCACATGGATACTGGGCGTGACCAGGATATGGTCAATATTGCGATAGGGACGCCAGCTAGGATAGGTGTGGAGGGTCTGCTCCGGCTCGCACAAGTCGGTGCTTTTGAGCAGCGCATCCATCTCACGGCTTTGCGGCTGGCAATTGAAATCCCCCATCACCACCGCGTGCCGATAATCGGCGATCAGCTCACCCAGGAAATCGAATTGGCGCTGACGCGCGCGCCGCCCCAGCGCCAAGTGCACCAGCAACAACACCAGCGGTTGTTCATGGTGTCCATAGCGGACCATCATAGCGCCACGCCCTGGAATCAAGCCCGGCAAGCGATGTTGCGAAATCATGGTAGGTCGCACACGACTCAGTAGACCATTGCTGTGTTGCGCGAGCTTGCCCAGATCACGATTGGTTTGGTGATACCAAAAAGGGAAATGGCCGCGTCGCGCCAAGTATTCCACTTGATTGACATAGTAACTACGCAAACTGCCTGCATCGGCCTCTTGTACGGCGACGATGTCGTAGTGCGAGGCCAGCCGCCCGATACGATCGAGGTTATCGAAGCTCGATGGATGCGGCAGCACATGCTTCCAACTTCGTGTGAAGTAGTGGTGCGGTCGCACCGACGCCACCCCCGCCTGGATATTGTAACTGAGCAAGCGCAGTCGGGTCTTGATGCTGCCACCCTCACTGGGATGATCATCGCCCGCCACAGTCGCCTGGGTTAATGCGCTCATAGTTGGAATATGGTTTCGCCGAGCTTGGCTGTCAATTTAAGATTTTCTGTGTAATCGACCGGGCAGTCGATAACATTAACCCGGTCGTTCGCCAAAGCCTCGCTAAGTATAGGCAACAATTGAGGCGCCTGCTCCACGCGATAGCCCTTGGCGCCGAACGATTCGGCGTATTGTACAAAATCGGGATTATTGAAGCGCACATGGCTGGCACGGCCGTAGGTCGCCATTTGCTTCCATTCGATCAGGCCGTAGCCGCCGTCGTTCCAAATCAACACCACCATAGGGACACCAAGGCGCACCGCCGTTTCCAACTCCTGGGAATTCATCAAGAAACCGGCGTCGCCGGTCACCGCCACCACGCGCCGCGCCGGATAGGCCAACCGCGCGGCGATGGCGCCCGGCACGGCGATGCCCATGCTGGCGAAACCGTTGGAAATCAGACAGGTGTTGGGATGCTCGCAACGGAACATGCGCGCCATCCACATTTTGTGTGCGCCCACGTCGCACACCACGATGTCCTCCAATCCCATCGCCGTGCGTAAATCCCAGATGATTTTCTGCGGCTTGAGCGGCACGGCGCTGTCGTCCTTGTGCTGATCCATGTCCTGGATCAAGGCGTCGCGCAGCGGCCGCAGTGTATGGCCTTGCTGCGGCGTGGCCAGCGCGGCAATACGGGTCAAGCTATGACGAATGTGCCCCACGACGCTCACTGCCTCTGTGTAGTACGCATCCACTTCAGCGGGCGCCGAGTCGATGTGAATGATGGTACGGTCGCGGGTAGGGTGCCAACGCCGCGGATGGTACTCGACCAAATCGTAACCCACGCAAATAATGATATCGGCTCGATCGAAGCCCACGTTGACATAATCATGCGACTGCAAACCCACACTACCCAGCGTCATGGGATGCTTGAAGGGCACCACGCCCTTGGCCATGAAAGTGTTGGCCACCGGTATGTGCAAGCGATCGGCGAAGGCTGCCAGTTCGCGCCAGGCCTGGGCGCGGATCACACCGTTGCCGGCGAGGATGATGGGATGACGCGCCTGGGAAATCAGCCGCGCGGCCTCCTCGACCTGCTCCGTCGCCGGTTCCGGCATGGTCGGCTGCTGGGCAGGCAACGCCACAGCATCGATCTCCATGTCGGCGATGTTTTCGGGAAATTCGACGAAACAGGCGCCAGTCTTTTCGGTTTGCGCCAATTTGAACGCCTTGCGCACCACCTCGGGCACGATATTGGGCGTGAGCAGGCGCGAGGTATATTTGGTGACCGGCGCGAAGATGTTCTGCAAATCGAGAACTTGATGCGACTCCTTGTGTAGTCGATTGGTGTCGGCTTGACCGGCGATGGCCACGAGCGGCGCATGGTCCATGTTAGCATCGGCCACGCCGGTGAGCAGATTGGTGGCGCCGGGTCCCAAAGTCGCAAGACACACGCCGGCGCGACCGGTCAGCCGCCCGTACACATCGGCCATGAAAGCCGCGCCCTGCTCATGACGGGTGGTGACGAAACGGATATGTGAATCCAGCAAGGCATCCATCACGGCGAGGTTTTCCTCGCCGGGGATGCCGAATACGTATTCGACGCCTTCATTCTCGAGGCATCTGACGAATAGCTCGGCGCTCTTCATCCCGAAGGCCCAGCGAGCTCAGGAGGATCCGGCTAGCCGCTCCTGTTCTATCAAAGCATCGATGATGCGTATCATCGTATTGAAGTTGCCGTTGGCGTTATCGGTGCTGAAGATATATTTGCCATTGACCACCACTGACGGCGTGGCGCGCGTTTCGTAGCGGCGGCTCATCTCACGGGCCCGGCGCAGCTTGGCGTCGACTGCGAAAGACTTGAAGGCCTTGCTGAAATCTTCTTTGCTCACGCCGTGCCCGGCAAAGAAATCGGCGAGACGTTCTTCGGTGTCGAGGCGACGCTTCTCGGAATGGATGGCGTTGAACAAGGGTTGATGAATTTCCTCTAATACTCCCAAGGCCTCGGCGGCGTAAAAGGCGCGAGCGTGGATGGCCCAGTGTTGAGCGAGCACGGCGGGCATACGGCGATATTCCACATCGGCCGGCAGCTTTTTGGCCCAGCGTTCCATATAGGGTTGGAAGCGATGACAATGTGGGCAGCCGTACCAGAACAACTCCACCACTTCGATCTTACCCTTAGTCTCGGTCGGTTGAGCGGGCACGATGCGCTGATAATTGGTCCCTTCGACGAAATCAGCCGCCTGCGCCATGACGGGCAAGCACAGGACTATTAATAAGCCACGCCAGAATGTGTTCATCCGTTTCATCGTTCGCTCTCTCATGTGTCTGATGATCCAAGTAACCGGCTACTGTTGCCGAGCCACCCATGCAGCGCCGATAATAGCGCCCGTTAGGTTCCCCCGTAGGATCCGGCCGCGGCATGCGGATGGGAGCCTTAGCCTATGCAACTCACCACGGTAGTGCAACTCTAACAAGCACCTACAATTTTTGCCTACACCTATCCCACCGCTGCAGCGCTAGGAGTCACATACATGGCCCAGGATCAAGACAAACTCATACAATTTCTCAATCAAACCTATCTATGCGAATCACTGACGGTCAAGGAAGTCGAGACTCTGTTGGAGTACACCGAAGTGGTGGAGTTCAGCAAGGGGGATGTCATCGCCGAAATTGGCGAAGTCGGTGAAGCGCTGTTTTTCGTCATCACCGGCGAGGCGGCGTTATATCACGAAGACAGCGGCCGCGCGGTCGAGATCGGTCGCATGCGGGAAGGCCAATTGATGGGCGAAATGTCGTTTTTCGACCGCCAGCCCCGCTCGCTGCGTATGCGCTCCATGGCTACGCCGACACAGCTGCTGCGCCTCTCGCGTCCCATGTACAAACGCCTGCGCGTGGAACAGCCCTACATCGCGGTGAACCTACTCGAGCATGCCATCATCAGCCTCGACCGCTTGGTGCGCAGCGTCAGTGAAGACGAAGCCGCGCTCTCGCGTTACATTTCCAGCTCCGGCAAGAAAGGGCCTTAAGCCCAACCTCATGACTGACCACTACCGCAGCACCCGCTTTCTGACCGGGGCGGTGGCGCCCGCCCATTTTCCACCGGATGAAGGCTGGGAGGTGGCAATTGTCGGCCGTTCCAACTCCGGCAAATCCAGCGCCATCAACACCCTAACCGGCATCCGCGCGCTGGCCCGCGTCAGCAAGACGCCAGGCCGCACCCGCGAAATCAACTTCTTTGCCATCGACCCGCAGCGCCGCCTGGTGGATTTGCCCGGCTACGGTTATGCAAAGGTGCCCCAGGCCATGAAGGCGCAGTGGCAGACCATGTTGAATCGCTATTTGAGCGGCCGTGACACCCTGCGCGGCCTGTTGATCGTGATGGACGTGCGTCATCCGCTCACTGACTTCGATCAGCAAATGCTCGCTTGGTGCCGCCACGCCGAACTGCCCGTGCACATCCTGCTCACCAAGGCCGACAAACTGAGTCGGGGCGCCGCGCACAACATCTTGCATCAAGTCCGCCGCGCCCTGGCGACGGACCCCCTCTGCACGGTGCAACTCTTCTCGGCCCTAAAGCGCAGCGGAGTGGAGGAAGTCCAGGGCGTGTTGGATACCTGGCTGGAAATATTAAGTGACTGATAATTAAATTGTTTTTATTATAATGGGCAAAAAAAAAGCCCCGGTCAGGAAAGAGGGAGGAGGTACCGGGGCTAGAATAAACCTGACTTGGGGAAGCCAGGTTTAGAGGGGTTCCCACTCAGGGAGGGAGAGTGGGAGAGCACGGGCCAGAAACCTAAGAAACCGCACTCACCCGATAAGAGTGCCGCGCGATGCAGAAGTTCACGACCCGTCCCAACTTTTTTTGGCGACGAAGAAAAGTTAGCACCCTCAGAGCGTTACGTCAGTGCGCCTGATCCCAATTGGCGCCGACCCCCACATCGACCACCAATGGCACGGCTAGCGAGGCCACCTCCGACATACACCGCTCTATCACAGGCACGGCCGCCTCCACTTCCTCGGCTGCCACTTCGAACACCAGTTCGTCGTGGACCTGCATGATCATTTTAGCACCGGTCCCGCTGTCCTGAAGCCATTCATCGACACGCAGCATGGCCAATTTCATGATGTCAGCCGCCGTGCCCTGCATCGGTGCATTGATGGCAGCCCGTTCCGCGTACTGGCGACGTTGCGCCTGGCGCGAGCGAATCTCCGGCAAATACAAGCGCCTACCGAACAGGGTGGCGACATAACCTTGCTCCCGCGCCTGCTCGCGCATGCGGTCCATGAAGGTCTTGGCGCCGGGATAGCGGGCGAAGTACAAATCCATGTATTCCTGCGCCGCACCGCGCTCCAGCCCCAGTTGGCGCGCCAGGCCGAAGGCGGACATGCCGTAAATCAGCCCGAAATTAATGGCCTTGGCATGACGGCGTTGTTCCGCCGTCACGTGCTCGGGCGGCACGGCGAAAATCTCCGCCGCGGTGGCGCGATGTATGTCGGCGCCGCTGGCAAAGGCCTGCAGCAAGCGCTCGTCACCCGATAAATGCGCCATGATGCGCAGCTCGATCTGCGAATAATCCGCCGCCACGATACGGCACCCCGGTGGAGCGACGAAGGCCTGGCGGATGCGACGCCCCTGCGGACTGCGGATGGGAATATTCTGCAGATTGGGCTCGCTGGAAGAAAGGCGCCCGGTGGCCGCCACCGCCTGATGATAGGAGGTATGCACCCGTCCGCTACGCGGATTGACCTGCTCCGGCAAGCGGTCGGTATAGGTGGACTTGAGCTTGGCCAAGGCGCGGTAGTCGAGTATCAACTGCGGCAAAGCATGCTCAGCGGCCAACTCCTGCAAAGCGCTTTCACTGGTCGAGGGTTGGCCTTTCGGGGTTTTTTGCGTGACCGGCAAGTTGAGCTGGGTATAGAGAATTTCTTGTATTTGCTTGGGCGAGCTGAGATTGAACGGCCCGTGCGCGGCGGCGTGCGCGCGCGCCTCCAAAGTCGCCATTTCCGCCGTCAGCTCTTGGCTCTGCTGGCGCAGCATCTCCACGTCCACCAACACGCCGCGGCGCTCGATGCGTGACAGCACCGGCACCAAGGGCATTTCGATCTCTTCGAACAAACGCGTTAAATCGGCCTCGGCATTGAGCTGCGGCCACAAGACCTGATGCAAGCGCAGGGTCACGTCGGCGTCTTCCGCCGCGTAGGGCGCCGCCTGTGCTAGCGGCACTTGATTGAAGGTGAGCTGCTTGGCGCCCTTGCCAGCGACATCTTCATAGGTGATGGTGGGGTGACCAAGGTACTTCAGCGCCAGGCTGTCCATGTCATGACGGCTGGCGGTGCTGTTGAGCACATAGGACTCGAGCATGGTGTCGAAACGAAGACCGCGCAGCGTGATGTCGTAATTGGCCAGCACGTTCATGTCGTATTTGAGGTGGTGACCGACCTTGGGCTTAGCCTCGTCTTCGAGCAGCGGACGCAGTGCGGCCAACACCGCCTCACGTGACAACTGGGCGGGCGCGTCGAGATAGTCGTGCGCCACGGGAACATACGCCCCCTGACCGGGCGCCACGGCAAAGGACACGCCGACGATTTCCGCCTGCATGTAATCGAGGCTGGTGGTCTCGGTGTCGAAGGCGACCAGCTCCGCCTCACGCAATCGCGCCAGCCAGGTATCGAAAGCTTCCTGCGTCAGCACGGTCTCGTAACCGGCGCGATCCACAACGGGCGGCTCAGGTAAGGCTTGATTGACCGTCTCGGCCTCCCCTGACTCCGACAGCTGCCTCAGCCAGGTCTTGAATTCCAGGCGCTGATAAAGCGCCTTGAGGTGTGCCACATCGGGTGCGCGGCGCTGCAAGTCGGTGGGACCCACATCCAAAGGGACCGCGCAATGGATGGTGGCGAGACGGCGCGCCAAGGGCAGTTGCTCCAGGTGGGCGCGTAGATTCTCACCCACCTTACCGGTGATGGCTTCTGCATGGGCGATGATCTCATCGAGGGTGCCGTAGGCCTGCAGCCATTTCACCGCCGTCTTGGGCCCTACCTTGGGGATGCCGGGAATGTTGTCGGAACTGTCTCCCACTAAGGCCAGATAGTCGACGATGCGTTCGGGCGGGATGCCGAATTTGTCCACCACGCCCTGGCGATCCAACAGCGTCCCGGACATAGTGTTTATGAGTGTCACGCGCTCATCGACCAGTTGCGCCATGTCCTTGTCGCCGGTGGAGATCAACACCGGCATGCCCAACGCGGCGGCCTGCCGTGCCAAGGTGCCGATGACATCGTCGGCCTCCACGCCGTCCACGATGAGATGGGGCAGACCGCTGGCGGCCACCGCCTCGTGCAGCGGCTCGATCTGACTCTGTAGGTCATCGGGCATGGGCGGGCGCTGGGCTTTGTACTGCTCGAACAACTCATCGCGGAACGTCTTGCCCTTGGCGTCGAACACCACCGCCAGGTAATCGGGATCGGTGTCGGCCAGCAACTTGCGCAGCATGTTGAGCACGCCGTACACCGCGCCGGTCGGCTCTCCGCGGGTATTGGTCAGCGGCGGCAAGGCATAGAAAGCCCGGTAAAGATAGGAAGATCCATCTACCAGCACTAAGGGTTTAGAATAGCTATCGGCCATCGCAGGGCAGCGCATCCAGGCGTAACGAGCCCCGGATTGTACTAAAAATCACCACTCCCCATGCCGCTATGATTACTACACGGAGCACTCAAAGGTTATGACTATGGACGACAAAGTACGCGCCACCCATCCCAGCATGATGCCGATCGACGATTCCATGTTGAGCCGCGAATCGTGGAAGATATTTCAGATCATGGCCGAGTTCGTCGAGGGCTTCGAGCGCCTGGCGCACATCAAACCCTCGGTGAGCATCTTCGGTTCAGCCCGTACCCCGGTCGATCACCCCTACTACAAACTCACCGAGGAAATCGCCCTGGCCCTGTCCGATGCCGGCTTCAGCGTGGTCAGCGGCGGCGGCCCCGGCCTCATGGAAGCCGCCAACAAGGGAGCCTATGCGGGCAAATCTCCCAGCATCGGCTTGAACATCTCCCTGCCGCAAGAACAATCGGCCAATGCTTACCAGGACATCTCCCTGCACTTCCGCCATTTCTTCTCGCGCAAAGTGATGTTTGTCAAATACGCCTCAGCTTATGTGGTCTGTCCGGGCGGCTTCGGCACCTTGGACGAACTGGCGGAAATACTTACCCTGGTGCAAACCAATAAGACCCGCCGCATCCCCATCATTCTCGTGCACCGTCCGTTCTGGGAGGGCCTGCTGAGCTGGTTCAAGCACACGTTGGCCGCAGAAGGCACCATCGACCCTGGCGATCTCGATTTGATTCAAGTGCTGGACAACCCAAAAGAGGTCGTTGATGCTATCTTTAACCATTATGAGGAACGAGGATTCGAGCCTTCAGCCGAGGAACGGGAAGTCCTGCTCGACCTCTAGGGTCACCCAGCAACACGGAATACATCATGTCGCGATATTTGCCACTATTGGCGCTGCTGGCCTCGCCCCTCGCCTGGAGCGCGGACAGCACGGCGGGCGGCGAACCGCTCAGCGAGCCCGAAGTCACCATTATCCAGCGCGACGCAGACTCGATAGAGGAATTCCGCGTCAACAACCAGTTGTTCATGATCAAGGTCACGCCGCGCAAGGGCTACCCTTACTATCTGATCGATAGCGACGGCGACGGCCAACTGGACACGCGACGCAACGACTTGGACCCCGAGGTCACGGTCCCGCAATGGGTGCTGTTCCGCTGGAGGTGAGGACGCGGTACCGAGTGAGTTAAGCGCAAACATTGGCCGGAGAACTCACCAACACACGCTAAACCCATAACCCTAAATAGCTTTTGCAGCTACCCACAAATCCTGTGGATAACTCTGTGGAAACATTGCGACCAAATGTCACAAATGCTCGCCAGCATTGGAGATGCGCTAACCTGACGGCATTTTGATCATTTGGTCATTCCTATAAAAAACAATGCCTTATGAAAACATCAAGCAAACATGCTGAAACGCACGCCGCAACGGAGCCAGATGTTTGAACAACTACGCTTTTGTGCATAAATGTCCTTGACAACGCCCACGACGACTCCCCTGCACACTCGCTACGCCGCGCTAGACGTGAGCCGCGGCATCGCCATCGCGCTCATGGTGATTTATCACTTCAGCTTCGATCTCAATTACTTTCAGCTGGTGAACATCGACTTCTCTCACGACCCTTTCTGGTTGGGCTCGCGCACGCTCATCCTCAGCCTGTTCCTGGCGCTGATGGGCACGAGCCTGTACCTGGCGGCGGCGCGGCGCTTATCGCTACGGCGCTATCTGCGGCGTCTCGCCTTACTGGTGCTGTGCGCCGTCCTGGTCAGCGCCGGCAGTTATGCGATATTCCCCGAACGCATGATTTTCTTCGGCGTGCTGCACTTCATCGCCGTGGCCAGCGTCTTAGGATTGGCCTTCGTGCGCGCCGGCTGGCTCAACGCCGGGCTGGGCGTCGCGCTCATCGGCCTGGGTATCACGGTGCAACATCCCTGGTTCGACCGGTCCGCCCTGCAATGGCTAGGGCTGATGACCCACAAGCCCGCCACCGAGGATTATGTGCCGCTGCTGCCGTGGTTCGGTGTGGTGCTGCTCGGCATGTTCTTGGGGAGTCGCCTGTCCGACCGGACTGTACCCCTGCGCCTCATGCGCTGGCAAGCGCACGCACCACTGGCACGCGCCCTCGCCTTCAGCGGTCGCCATAGCCTGCTCATTTATATGCTGCATCAGCCGATGTTGTTGGCAGGACTGTGGCTGGCGACGGCATGAACATGCACGCCTGGCGTTTGTGGGCCACGGTGGGAAACGCGTATGATCGAAATGTGGATTAGCAATGCAGTGGAAGCGGCATGTTGACTATTGCCAACAACTGGAAACAACCTCTGAACGCCTTGTTGACCGGCGCCGCGATGAACCGCGCCGCGCCGTGGGTCACGCTCGTGCTCCTGGCACTGGTATGCTGGCAAGCCGCCGTGCTGACTTGGTGGCTGCTGCCGGCGCCGGAACAAACGCCCCCTCCCGCCATCGCCTCGACCACGACACCGGCCGCTGGCGCGGACCCGCTGGCACTCAGCCGCGCCATCGCCGCCCGCCATTTATTCGGCTCAACCGTGAGAGAAAGCGTACGCACGGCACCCACCGCCATCCCTGAAACGCGGCTGCAACTGACCTTGCGGGGCGTGATGGCGGCCAGCCATCCCGACGACGCCACCGCCATCATCGCCGACCCGGCCGGCCAAGAGAATTACTACAACGTGGGCGCCGAACTGCCCGGCGGCGCAACACTCAAGGAGGTTTATCCCGAACATGTCGTGCTGTCACGCAGCGGGCGTTTCGAAACCTTGAGCCTACCCAAGAATGCCCTGGATATCGTCGGCTCCAACGCGACCCCACCCCGAACCCGATCGCCCGCCCCGCCGCGCACCTCCTTGCCGCCGCGACCCTCGCCCAACGCCGGCAGGATATTGAGCGACATGCGTGATCGCGTCGCCCAAAACCCCGCTGCGCTGGGTGAATTGTTTCAAGGCCAACCGGTCAGCGAGGGCGGGCGCATGATCGGCTTCCGCCTGACGGGTAGGTCGAACGTCTCGACGCTCCGTCAATTCGGCCTGCAGCCTGGCGATGTGGTCACCGCCATCAACGGCGTCGGCCTCAACGATCCCAGCGGGCGCATGGAGTTACTGCGCAACATCGGCGACGCCGCGCAAGTCACGGTGGAGATTGAGCGCAACGGCACACCTTATGCGTTCACCATCAACGCCGCGCGGTGAGCCCGGCTTACACACGCAATACAGTTTTAAGATAAACAAGGTACAATCGACTCTTCCCGATGAGTCGAGGATTCTTGGCGCCGGTCGATAGTAAGCTCACAAGGATCGGCAGGCCGGGAAGTCTGTAAAGGCAGGAGTGCATGCAAATAACGCAAAAGAATAACGTCGGTCGCCGCGCTGCGCATCGATGGTGGTTGGCACCGCTACTGGCCGTGGCACTGACCGCGACGACACTTAATATCCACGCGGAAAGCTTCACCCTCAATTTCAAAGATGCGGACCTCGAATCGCTGATCGGCTGGGTCGCGGAGCGCACCGGTAAGAATTTCGTGGTCGACCCGCGCGTCAAGGGCAAGGTCACCATCATTTCCGGCAAGCCGCTGGACAAGACCGAAATCTATCAAGTTTTCCTGTCGGTGATGCAAGTCCACGGCTTCGCTGCCGTCCCTAGCGGCGAGCTGACCAAGATCATGCCCGACGTCAACGCCAAACAATCCGGTACGGACATTGCCAGCGCCAGACGCCCCGGCCGCGGCGATGAAGTCGTCACCCGCGTCATCGCCGTGGATAACGTGCCCGCCGCTCAACTGGTGCCGATTTTGCGACCTTTGGTGCCGCAACAAGGCCATATGGTGGCCTATCCACCCAGCAATATGCTGATCATCTCCGACCGTGCCAGCAATATCGAGCGCCTGATGGAAATCATCAGCCGCATCGACATTCCCAGCGCCGAGGATGAAATCGAACTCGTGCCGCTGCAATACGCCTCGGCGGCGGAAGTGGTGCGCATCCTCACCGCCCTGCAACAACAAAGCCGCCAAGGCGCGCAACAACAAGGCACACCGCTGGAAGGTCGTCCTACCTTGATCGCCGACGTGCGCAGCAATAGCGTGCTCATCGGCGGCGGCAAAAGCCGTCGTCTACGCCTGCGCGCGCTGATCTCGCACTTGGACGTTCCCCTGGAGCGTGAAGGCGACATCCATGTAATCTACCTACGCTACGCTAATGCCAAGGAGTTGGTGCCGGTGCTCACCGGCATCGGCCAAAGCGTCGCGCAGGAAGAGGCCCAACGCGGCGGCGCCGGGGGCCAACCCGGAGCCGCGCCAGCAGCCCAGGCCAGAGGCGCGCGCAGCGGTCAAAACTTCGACATTCAAGCCGACGAGAGCACCAATGCCCTGGTCATCACCGCCCCTATGTCGGTGTTCCAGTCGCTGCAAGCCGTCATACGCCAGCTGGACGTGCGCCGCGCCCAAGTGTTGGTGGAAGCGATCATCGCCGAAGTCCAAATGAACAAGGTTGCCGAGCTGGGCATTCAATGGTTCGCGGACGGCACGCCGGGCGGCAACGGTCCGGTAGGCTTTACCAACTTCGCCCCCGGCGGCGGCAGCAGCCTGGGCGAAATCGGCGCCCAAGTGCTGGCGGGGGCCGTCTCCAGCGTGCCCGAAGGCCTCACCCTGGGACTGGGCCGCTTCAACAGTAGCGACGTCAATTTCGGTGCGGTACTGCGCGCCCTGCAAGGCGACGGCGCCACCAATGTCTTGTCCACCCCGAGCCTCATGACGCTGGACAATCAAGAAGCGGAAATCGTCGTCGGCCAAAACGTCCCCTTCATCACCGGCTCCTTCAGCGGTGCCAGTGGCACGGCCACCCCCACCAACCCCTTCCAGACCATCGAGCGCCAAAACGTGGGCCTGACCCTGAAGGTCAAACCGCAGATCAACGAGGGCAACACCATCAAGCTCGAAGTGCTGCAGAAAGTCGACAGCCTGGCCGCGACCCCCACCGGCGCCGCGGACATCACCACCAACACCCGCTCCATCACCACTACGGTGCTGGTAGACGACGGCGAGGTAATCGTGTTGGGCGGCCTGATCACCGATAACTTGCGCGAAAGCGTGTCGAAAGTCCCGCTGTTGGGCGATCTACCGTTGCTGGGAGCGCTGTTCCGCCACAAGTCCACCACCAAGGAAAAGACTAACCTGATGGTGTTCCTGCACCCGGTCATCATGCGAGACTCAGGCTTGATGGCCCATGTCTCCGGCAGTAAATACAATTTCATGCGCGCCGAGCAACTCGATTTGCGCCGACAAGGCGTCGCCTTGTTGCCGGAGGAGGAAACACCGCTGATGCCCGCGCTGGAAGAATTGCTGGAATTACCGCCGCCTTTTGGCGAGAACGCCGGGTCGGCCCAGCCCGCCAAATAACCGACCATGAGCACGCTACCGCCCGCATCCCCCGTAGAGGCTCCTGCCGCCGCGACGGCCAGGCGCTTACCCTTCGCCTACGCCAAGCGGCATGGCGTGTTGGTGGATCGTTACGAGCAAGGCCGCGCCGTAACACTGTGCCGTCCCGACGTGGCGAGCAGCGCACTGGCCGAAGTGCGCCGTTATACCGGACTACCGCTGCATCTCGAAATCATCCCCCCCGAACAATTCGACCGCCTGTTGCAGCAAGCCTACGAGCAAGGCTCTACCGAGGCGATGGAGACGATGGGCGACTTCGGCGACGACATGGATTTGACGCGCATCGCCCAGCAACTACCCGAACCCGAGGACTTGCTGGAGAGCGAGGACGACGCACCCATCATCCGTTTGCTCAATGCCTTACTCACCCAGGCGGTGAAGGAGAATGCCTCCGACATCCACGTCGAGCCCTACGAGAATCGCATGGTGGTGCGTTTTCGCGTCGACGGCGTGTTGCGCGAAGTGCTGGAACCGCGCCGCGTGTTGGCGCCGCTGATCGTCTCGCGCATCAAGGTCATGGCGAAACTCGACATCGCCGAAAAACGTTTGCCGCAAGACGGCCGCATTTCACTGCGTATCGCCGGACGCCCGGTGGACGTGCGCGTCTCCACCATCCCCTCCGGGCATGGTGAGCGCGTGGTGCTGCGCTTGCTCGACAAACAAGCCGGGCGCCTGGATCTGGAACACTTGGGCATGGCATCAGAATCGATGACGCTGATCGACAAGGTCATCCACCGTCCCCACGGCATCATGCTGGTCACCGGTCCCACCGGCTCGGGCAAGACCACCACGCTGTATGCGGCGCTGACACGCCTCAACAATCGTCGCCGCAACATCATGACCGTGGAAGACCCGATCGAGTACTACCTCGACGGCATCAGCCAAACCCATGTCAACACCAAGGTGGAAATGACCTTCGCGCGCGGCTTGCGCGCCATCCTGCGCCAAGACCCGGACGTGGTGATGGTGGGTGAAATCCGCGACCTGGAAACGGCGGAAATCGCCGTGCAGGCCAGCCTCACCGGCCACTTGGTGCTGTCCACGCTGCACACCAACAGCGCAGTGGGCGCGGTGACGCGCTTGCGCGACATGGGCGTGGAACCATTTCTATTGTCATCGAGCTTGATCGGCGTACTGGCACAGCGCTTGGTACGCTTGCTCTGCCAACAGTGCAAACGCCCCTATCAGCCCAGCGCCGCCGAGTGCGAGCGTTATCATATGAGCTGCGAGCCGCCGCCCACCTTGTATCAACCGGCCGGGTGCCCGGCCTGCAATCAGTTGGGCTACAGCGGCCGCACCGGCATCTACGAACTCGTCGAAGTGGATGAGAAGATGCGCAGTATGATCCACGACGGCAGCGGCGAGCAGGCCCTGGAGGCTTACGCCCACAGCCGCCATCGCAATCTGTTCCAAGACGGCCTGCGACGGGTGGTGGCCGGGGACACTTCGCTGGAAGAAGTGCTGCGCGTCACCCACGAGGATTAAGAGCTTATCAATGAACAAGACACGCTCGTTCGGCAGCAACAAATCACGCACTGCGCGCCTGGCCCGGGAGCTAGGCGTGCAGCACCGTACGCGTGGTTCATGCCTTGCTAAGCGCTAATGGGCGCCTATGAATACACCGCCCTAGATGACGGCGGCCGCGAACGTAAGGGCGTGCTGGAAGCCGACACGCCGCGCCAGATTCGCCAACAATTGCGCGAACAAGGTTGGGCACCGCTCAGTGTGGTGGAGGTGCAGCAAAAAGAAGCGCGCGCTCAACGCCACCGCGGTCTGTTCCGACGCGGCATCAGCACCACCGACCTGGCACTAGTCACGCGCCAATTCGCCACCCTGGAACGCTCCGGCTTGCCGATCGAAGAAGCCTTGCAGGCGCTATCGCGCCAGACCGAGAAACCGCGCCTGAAAAGCATGCTGATGGCGGTGCGCGCACGGGTCATGGAAGGGCATCCGCTGGCTACGGCGCTGGGCGATTTTCCGCACGTGTTTCCCGATCTGTATCGCGCCACGGTGTCGGCGGGTGAACAATCGGGCCATCTCGATGCGGTGTTGGAACGCCTGGCCGAGTACACCGAGAGCCGCCAGACGCTGCGCCAAAAGACCACTCTGGCACTGATTTACCCGGTGCTGGTGATTGTGGTCTCGCTGGCGGTGGTGGCACTGCTGATGGTGTACGTGGTGCCAGAGATCGTGCAGGTGTTCGAGGGTATCGGCCAACAATTGCCGTGGATCACGCGCAGCTTGATCGCCGCCAGTGATTACACGCGCGACTACGGCTGGCTGTTGTTGATCATCGCCGTGGTCGTGGTGGGCGGCGCGCGCCTACTATTGAAACGACCGGCGGTACGCCGCCGCGTCGACGCCTTACTGCTGCGCCTGCCCATGGCGGGCCGCTTGGTGCGCGGCCTGAACACGGCGCGCTTCGCTCGCACGCTTAGCATCCTCAGCGCCAGCGGCGTGCCGGTGCTCGACTCGCTACGCATCGCCGCCACTGTGGTTAGCAACTTACCGATGCGTGCCGCGGTCGAAGAAGCGGCACGACGGGTGCGCGAGGGCGCCGCCCTGCATCGCGCCTTGGAACAAAGCGGCTACTTCCCGCCCATGACCATCCATCTCATCGCCAGCGGCGAGACCAGCGGCAAACTGGAAGAGATGCTGGAGCGGGCGGCCACCAGCCAGGAGCGGGAGATGGACGTGCTGATCAGCACTATCAGCGAATTGTTCGGGCCGCTGCTCATCCTCGTGATGGGAGGCATCGTGCTGGTCATCGTGCTGGCGATACTGTTGCCCATTTTCGATCTCAATCAATTGGTCAAGTAAACGGGGGAACCGTCGTGTATCCGACAAACTCTTTTCACAAATTGGGCGCGCTGCGCCATGGCACACGCGGCTTCACGCTCATCGAAGTGATGGTGGTGGTGGTGATTCTCAGCATCTTGGCGGCCATCGTGGTGCCCCGCATCATGGATCGGCCCGATACGGCGCGCATCACCAAAGCCCAGGCCGACATCCGTGCCCTGGAAAGCGCCCTCAATCTCTATAAACTCGACACTCACAGCTACCCGGGCACCGACGAGGGATTGGAAGCACTGATCACCAAGCCCGCCAACGCCCCCACCTGGAAGGACGGCGGTTACATGGACCGCCTGCCCAAGGACCCCTGGGGCAATCCCTATCAATTTCTCAGTCCCGGCAGCCGCGGCAATATCGATATCTTCAGCCTCGGCGCCGACGGCCAACCGGGCGGCGAAGGTATCAACGCGGACATCGGCAACTGGGATTTTTGATCGGTGCACGCACACCGCCTCGGGCTAGTTGCCAGGACCAAGATGCGGGGTTTCACCTTGCTCGAAGTGCTGGTGGTGATGCTCGTCATCGGCGTCCTGGTCAGCTTCGCCATGCTGTCGCTGCGCCAGGGCGACAACCGACTCGAGGAAGAGGCGCAACGCCTAGCGGAGCTGATCAAACTGGCGGCGGAAGAGGCCATCTTCGAAGGTCGCGAGCATGCGGTGGAGTTCAGTGACGAGGGCTATACTTTTCTCGCTTTCGACGGCGAGAAATGGCAGCCGCTGCCTGACGAGCCCATCTTGCGGCCGCGCACGCTGCCCGACGATGCCAGCCTGAGCGTGGATGTGGAAGGCGACTATGTCACGCTGGGCGCGGACCCGGACGAAGAAGACCAAGACGAGCGTGCAACGCCCTCGCGCATCTATCTGCTCTCCAGCGGCGAAGTCACCCCCTTCCATATCACGCTGCGCCGCACTGGCGAAGTGGGTGGTTTTCGCATCAGCGGCGATCCACGTGGCCGCTTGAGCTTCGAGGACACCCGCCGTGAATAGGCGCCGGCGCGGCTTCACTTTGATAGAGATTCTAGTCGCGCTGGCGGTCATCGCCACCGCCGTGGCGGCGGTGGTCACCAGCGTCAGCGCGCATGTCAACAACGCCGCTTATTTGCGCGAACGCACCTTGGCGCATTGGGTAGCCATGAACAAGATCACCGAAATACAGGTCAGCCGCGCCTGGCCTGGCGCCGGCAACCAACGCGGCGAGGCGCTGATGGCCGGCGGAAACTGGGCCTGGGAAGTGGCGGTCTCGACCACCGACGACGCCGACGTGCGTCGCCTCGACGTGAAGGTCTACGCGGGCACCAAGACCAAGGGCGAACCGCTCACCAACATGGTGGCCTATCTGGGCCGGCCGCAGGCAGGAAAACGCTGATGCGGCGCGGCGGCGGCTTCACCTTGATCGAATTGCTGGTGGCGCTGGCCATCTTCGCCATGCTGGCCAGTGTGGCCTACACGGCACTCAGTACAGTGATGCGCGCCCGCGACCATACTGCGCAGCGCACTGAACGGCTGATCGAACTGCAAACCGCCTTCACCTTTCTAATGCGTGACTTAGAACAGGCCGTGCAACGCCCGGTGCGCGACGATTTCGGTGACACCGAGGCGGCCTTGAGCGGCGGTAATCTGGTCGGCTCGCAACTGCTGGCCGTCACTCACACCGGCTGGCGCAACCCGCTGGGCTTGGCGCGCAGCCATCTGCAACGCGTCGCCTACGCACTCGAACATGAGGAACTGATCCGGCGCAGCTGGAGCACGCTGGATCGCACGAGCGGCAGTGAACCTTACGACGATGTCTTGCTCAGCGGCGTCAAGAGCATGGAGCTGCGCTTTTTGGGCGCCGACACGCAATGGCTGAATTTCTGGCCGCCGCCCGCTACCAACGACAGCGAAACCGACGCCAACGCGGCGAGCTTGCCGCGGGCGGTGGAGATCACCGTGGACACCGCCGACTACGGTCGGCTCACGCGGCTATTGCGGGTGACAGGATGAATGCCATACGACGCCACTACCGGCTTGCAGCGCGACCCTCACGCGGCGTGGCGTTGATCACCGCCGTGCTGATCACCGCCGCGATCAGCATCGCCGCAGTGAGCATGGCCGCGCAACAGGCACTAGACGTGCGCCGCACGGCCAATCTCATCGACGGCGACCGCGCCTATATCTTCGCCCTCGGCGTTGAGAGCTGGGTGCGGCAGATTTTGATCCGCGACAAGCGCGACAACAAGACGGATCATCTCGGTGAGGATTGGGCCGTGCAGTTGCCACCGATTACCGTCGAAGGCGCCACTCTGGCCGGTCAGCTGGACGACTTGCAAGGCCGCTACAATCTGAACAATCTGATTAAGGACGGCCAAGCCAGCCCGCTCGACGTGGCGCGCTTCCAACGCCTGCTCGGCAATCTCGGCCTCAATCCCAACTTGACCAATGCCATCGTAGATTGGCTCGACGCCGACGGCGACCCCACTTTTCCCGACGGCGCGGAGGATGGCGAGTACTTGCGCCGCGACCCGCCCTATCGCGCCGCCAACCGCCAGTTCACCAGTCCCAGCGAACTGCTATTGGTCAACGGCATAACGTCCGATATCTATCAGACGCTAGCGCCCTTGGTGGCGACCTTGCCAAACCGCACCGCCATCAACATCAACACCGCGCCCGAGCAGGTTTTAATGGCGTTAGGTGATAACATCACCCAAGCTGACGCCGAGGCATTGCTCAGTGAGCGCGAAGACGAGGGCTTCGAAAACGTAGCGACTTTCTTGCAACATGAGACCTTGGCGGGGCGTGAGCTCACCGAAGAAGGGCTGAGTGTGGCCAGTGATTATTTTCTACTCGACGCCGCCACCCGCTTCGGACGTGGCCACACGCGGCTGTTCAGCGTGTTGGTGCGCCGCGACAACGACGTGCAAGCGGTGATGCGCGGATTGGGAAGCTATTAAACTTAGGAAAGCCGAAAGTCGCCATGAAGCATCGAATCTTCATCCAACTGACCAGCGCAGTCGCAGACCAGGTGCGCTGGTTGTGCGACGATGAACCGAACAGCGTGCACAGCGGCTCGCTCACCGACGCCGCCGTCGCGGCGGTCGGGCGTCGGGTCATTGTCTTCGTCCCCGCCACCGAGGTGGTGCTCACCCAAGCGGATGTACCCACGCGCAATCGCCAGCGGATGGCCGCCGCCGTACCGTTTCTACTCGAAGAACAGTTGACCGAGGATGTCGAGGACTTGCACTTCGCACTCGGCGAACGCAGCGTCGAGGGTCGGGTGAACGTGGCGGTGGTGGCCCATGCCCATATGCGAGCTTGGGTGGAGGCGCTGAAAAACGCCGCCCTACAACCCGACATCATGATCCCCGAAATCTTGTCCTTGCCGCTGGCCGCCGACAACTGGACGTTGGCCAGCGAGGAGAATCGCGCGCTGCTGCGTACCGGCACCGCCAGCGGCTTAACCATCGACAGCGACGCACTACCATGGCTGTTACCGCGCCTCGTCGCCGAGGCTGACCCCAAGCCCCAACAGGTGACCGTCCTGGGCGCGGTGACGCTACCCGAGTTGGAGGTGCCGATCGCGCGTGCGACCCTCGCCGACCCGCTGCTCACGGTGTTGGGGAGCGCTTATCAAGAAACCGGCGCGCTCAATCTGCTGCAAGGCGCTTACAGCCGCCGCGAACAAATTGGCCGCTTATGGCGCCCGTGGCGCGCCGCCGCCGTGCTGCTCGGCATTTTGGTGTTGGGTCAATTCATCGTCAAGGGGATACAGGTTCACCAGCTGGAAGGCGAGAACGATCGCTTGCGTACGGCCATCAACCAGATTTATCTCGACGCTTTCCCTGACGCCAAACGCGTGGTGGATGCCCAGGCGCAGATGAAGCAACGCCTCGCTGCACTCCGCGGCGGCGGCGGAGACAGCACCAGCCTCATTACGCTGATGGCATCGGTGAGTGGCCCCCTGAGCAGCGCCGGTAATGTGGAAATCCAACGCGTCAGCTACAAGGACGGCGAACTGAATGTCGCGCTGACCATCAACGATCTGCAACGCCTCGAACAACTCAAGGATCAATTGAGCGACCAGGGCAAGTTGCAGGTCGAAATACAATCCGCCAGCGCCCGCAACAACCGTGTGGAAGCGCGCTTGCATATCAAGGGGAGCCGGTCGTGAAAGAGTGGTACGCCGGGCTCGCGCAACGCGAAAAACTCATAGTGACTGTCGGCGCCGCGCTGGTGGCGCTGTTGCTGATATACGCGCTGCTGTGGGATCCGCTGGCGAGTCGTGCGACTAGCCTGCAGCAAAGCGTAACGGAGCAAAGCGCGCTGCACGCCTGGATGCAAGATGCCGCTGCCGAGGCCCAGCGCCTGCGCGCAGTGGGCGGTGGTACAGGCGTCAACGGCGGACGCTCCATGCTGTCTGTCGTCGACCAAACCGCGAAAAGTGCCAAGCTGATGGGCGCGGTAAAGCGCATCCAACCGGAGGGCGCGGAGTTGGTGCGCGTCACCCTCGAACAAGCCGCTTTCGATGACTTGATGCTCTGGCTGGGCACGCTGCAACGCAGCTACGCGATCGACGTCGCCGATTTGAGTATCGATCGCCTGGATGCGGGCCGCGTCAGCGCCCGTCTCGCCTTACGGCGGAGCGGCACATGAAACCGGTGTTGCGCTGGGGCGCGCTAGGACTGGGTCTGTATGCGATATTTCTCGTCGCCACCTTGCCCGCGGCCTGGGTCTACAGTTGGAATCAGGACAAACTCGGCAACCTAGCGCTGTACGGTATCCGAGGTAGTCTGTGGTCGGGCCAAGCGGCGCTGGCGCAAGTCGGTAGCGCGCGCCTCGAACACCTCGACTGGGCGTTCCAGCCCTGGGCCTTACTGCTCGGTCGCGCGCAAGCCGCGCTGGAGTTCGACTATCAAGACACGCCCGGGACGACCGTCATGGGTCGGAGCCTGGGCGGCCAGCTGCGTCTACGCGATGTCACACTGACTCTCCCAGCAACCCAATTGGACGCCCTGCTCAAGCTACCCGGCGTGACGCTGGGCGGCCAAGTGGAGGTGGCCTTGGACGCCGTGGACATCACGGCAGGCCGGATCACCTACGCCGCCGGTCTGCTGACATGGCAAAACGCGGCCGTACAACAGCCGGTGCCGACTGCGCTGGGTACCTTCGTCGCCCACCTGGACACCAACGACGAGAGCGTCACCGCCACCCTTACCGACGACGGCGGCGCGGTGCAAACAGAAGGCTTGTTCGCCCTCAAGCCGGATGGCAACTACCAATTCAACGGCAGCTTCGCACCGCGCGGCGGCGATCAGTCCGCGGCCATTGCGCAAGGGCTGCGCTTGTTCGGCAACGCGGGCCCGGACGGGAAGGTGCATCTCACCCGCAGCGGTGTGTTGCCGCCGCTGTAATCGGCACTGCTTACACGAAATCGAGTGCTGAGATATACTGCGCGCCGTCTTCCGTGCGGAATCCGCCATGACCATCCTATTTATGTTCGCGATGCTGGTCATCATCGTGATTGCGGCCGAAATCTTCGTCAATGCGTTGGAACACATCGGCGAGCGCCTGCGCATTTCCGAGGGTGTCACCGGCTCACTATTCGCCGCCGTGGGCACCGCTTTGCCCGAAACGATGGTGCCCATCCTGGCCATTTTCGCCGGCACCGACAATCAAACCGTCAATGAAGAAATCGGCGTCGGCGCCATCCTCGGCGCGCCCTTGATGTTATCCACGCTCGCCATGGGACTGTTGGCGATTGCCGCCTTTCGTCAGCGCGGCCTGCGCGGCTCATTCACGCCCGAGCGCAGCGGCATGCGCCGCGACTTGAATGTGTTTTTGCTGGCCTTCGGCCTCGCCGCCGTGGCCTTGTTCGTGCCTCACGACTACATGCTCGTACGGGTGGCCATCGGCTTGGGCTTGGTGCTGCTGTATTTCATTTACGTGATGATGACCTTGCGCGCCTCGGCGCAATTGGTCGAAGACGGTCACGCCACCGAAGCGGACCGTCCACTGCTGATCTCCCGCCTCGGCCTACCCACCAACATGGTGACCATCTTGGTGCAAATCGCCCTCGGGCTCGCCTTGTTGGTGGCGGGCGCGAAAGGCTTCATCCATGGCGTGGAAGAGATGGCGACCTGGCTAGGCATCTCGGCCTTGTTGCTGTCGTTGGTGATCGTGCCCATCGCCACCGAGTTGCCGGAGAAAGTGAACAGCTTCCTTTGGGTGCGACGCGGCAAGGACACCTTGGCCTTCGGCAATCTGACCGGTGCCATGGTGTTTCAAGGCACGCTGCTACCCGCCATCGGCATCTTGCTCACACCGTGGGATCCGCGCACCGAAGTGCTCGCCGGCGTACTGATCACTCTTGTGGGCGCACTGTGGTTGCGTTTTCTGCTCGCCCGGGGCGGCATCAAGGTTTGGCATGTGATCGTAAATGGCGGCTTGTACGTGCTCTATCTGAGCATCGCACTGGGTTGACGGCGGCTGGCGGTGCTTATTGAATGACGACGCGGGTGCCGATGTTGACCCATTTGGCCAACTGTTCGACTTGCTCGTCGGTAAGTGCGATGCAGCCATCGGTCCAATTGGCCACGGCATGGAGGCTCCGATCTCCATCGCCAACGCCGTGGATACCGATGTGCCCTCCCAAGGCGGTGTCCTGCGGCGGCACTTCGCCACGATAAAGCGCACGACGAATCGCGAAATAGGTGTCGAAATCGATCGCCTTGGCGCGGAAGGCGCGCTCAGCCTGTTCATGACTGGGGTAATCGAGGCCGAAAAACAGATGAAAGCGACTGCGGGCATTGATCCAGGCGACTCGGAATGTCCCCAGTGGCGTGCGCCCGTCCCCTTCGTGACGATCCTCGGCGGGTCCGTTACGGCCGAAGGAGATATTCTGAAACAACTGTTTGGTTTCGTCGTCCTGCACCACTGCCAGGGTTTGGCGCGCAGTGTCGATGCGTATCCACGATTCGGCCCCGGCCTGGACGGCGCCAACGGGTAAGCCGCAGACTAATAACAGTACTATAGTGCGCGCCCAATATTGTTGCATACGAACTTGCTCTTTACTCCACTGTCATTTCCGTTAACAGAATCCGGCGAAGGCCGCGGCCCCCTCACCCTGCCGGCTCGGCTGGCCCATTTGCGCCCCAAGATCGCGACAGCCTCGTCATTCTTAACGCCCGACCCTAGAAAACCTTGATCACATATGGTATGACACGCGCCACGATACACGCTAGAGTTATAGCATTCGGCCGCTATATTATCGAACCGGTAAAGGAATCTCTGTGACCGCCACTCGCCTCTCTCGCCCTATCCTGCGCTGCGCCCTGTTCTGCTACGCCCTCTTCATATGGGCTAATATCAGTCTCGCCGCCGTCTATCCGCTGCCCCCCGAGGGAGCAAGCGTCATCGGCGAACTCCAGGCCTCCGCTGTCCGCCAAGGCGAAACGCTGCTGGATATCGCCCGCCGCCATGATTTGGGCTACGAGGAAATCATGGCCGCCAATCCAGGTCTGGATCCGTGGCTGCCCGCAGTCGGCGCGCGCGTACTGCTACCCACGCAATACATACTGCCGGACGGCCCGCGCGAGGGCATCGTCGTTAATCTGCCGGAACTACGCTTGTACTACTATCCACCGGCGCAAGCGGGCAAGCCGCGCGAGGTCATCACCTATCCGGTCGGGATTGGCGCGGAGGGCAAATCCATACCCTTGGCCACCACCAAGATCATCGAAAAGAAAGAGCAGCCCTCTTGGGTGGTGCCCGAATCCATACTCGCCGAACATGCCGCCGAGGGCGAGATACTGCCACGCGTGGTGCCGCCTGGCCCGGACAATCCGCTAGGCGATTTTGCGTTGCGCCTGGGCCTGCCCAGTTATTTGATCCACGGCACTAATCGGCCCTTCAGTGTCGGCATGCGCGTCAGCCACGGCTGCCTACGCATGTATCCGGAAGACATCAAGACTCTCTTCCCACTCGTGGCGATGAACAGCACGGTGCGCATCGTCGATCAACCCTACAAGGCCGGTTGGCACAACAACATCCTCTACTTGGAGGCCCATCACCCCTTGGTGGAGAACAATCCCAACCCGCTCAACAACACCACCCCTGTAGTGCGCGTAGTGGCGGCCTCCTCCAGCGAATATTTGCATGACGCGGCCTGGCAAGCCGCCAAGCTCGTGGCAAGCCACCACAACGGCATGCCCAGCCCCATCTTCGGGCGCGGCCAGGCCACGCTGGCGGGCACCAACACATTACCCCCCCAGGCACCCAAAGTCTCCGCGACCCATCCCTGGTTGGTGCAGGTCGGTGTGTTTCAAGATCCGCGTAGCGTCGCACGCGTGGCGCAAATGATGCGCCGCCTCGACTTGCCGGTGATGGCCAGCGCCTCGGATGCCCATTGCCGGCTCCTGGTCGGCCCCTTCGCCAGTCGCGAAGAAGCGATGAACAGCGGCGCGCGCATCAAACAAGACGCCGGCATCGAGAATTTCCTGGTACCCGCGGCGCGCGTGAATACCAATGCGGGCTGCGATCTGAACTAGGCTCCCACCCAAGAAAAACCGGGCGGGTCTGACGACACCGCCCGGTTTGATTGATCGCGCGATGGGCGGGCGTAGCCCGCCCATCGATTACCGCACTTACTTGCTCATCGCCTTCTTAAACATGCGATCAGCCTTTTCGTTGGCCGCATCGGCGGCCGCCTTGGCGGCTGCCGCATCACGCGAGGCCTGCTCGGCCATGCGCATGGCATCGGAAGCATCGGAAGCATTGGCATTGGCCTGCGCCTGGTTGGCGGTCCCCAGAGCCTTGTCGGCCGTGCTCGTGGCGTCGGCCGCCATGCGCTTGGCTTCGTCGGCAGTGGCCTGAGCCCTGGCGATGCCGTCATTCAACTCCTTGACGTTAACCTTAGGCGCGCAACCCCCAATCAGCAACGCAGCCACGGGCAGGGCCACAAGTATCGTCCTTTTCAACATGATCGTATCCTCTCTTATTGGATTAAGTTTGCAATGTAAAAAACCAGAAAGCTCTCAGCCGGCTTCCAACCACCTCACCGGCTCTCATCCCCATCACCGGCATGCTCCTTGGAAGACTAAATATGGCCGGCCAAAATGGCAACGGAATGTAAAACGAAGTTCCATGAAACGCAAACAAATCGCTTGGATATTTTCGCGCCGAACTATACACCCCAACACAGCAATATGCACGCACGCCCGGACATGATAGGCGGTCTGCCTCGATGATGCCACTTGCGCGGGTGCACACGCCGCCCCGGCACGTTACAATGGCGCCCCTAAAAAGACCCCGACGCAACTAGAACTTCCTATCCGCACGATGTCCACATTTGCTCGTTTCGTCGATGGACTCGCTCGCCGCATCGAATGCGTCAGCGAGTGGGTAGGTCGTCTGTCCGCCTGGCTGGTACTGGCAATGGTAATGTTGGTCTGCTACGACGTGGCCATGCGTTATCTCTTCCAGCAAGGCTCAGTGGCACTGCAGGAGCTGGAATGGCACTTGTTCGCGCTGATTTTTTTGTTCGCCGCCGCCTATACCTTGAAACACGACGAACATGTCCGCGTGGACCTACTTTATCAGGGTCGCTGGATGACACCGCGGCGACGGGCCTGGGTCAATGTATTCGGCACGGCGTTTTTTCTGCTGCCCTTCTGCGCGCTGATTATCAGCGGATCGCTCCCTTTCGTACAGAGCGCCTATCAATTCAATGAAGGCTCGCCCGATCCCGGCGGCCTGCCCTATCGTTGGCTGCTGAAGGCGGCCATCCCGGCCGCCTTCGCCTTGCTGGCCTTGCAAGGCGTGGCCACCCTGATACGAAATCTACAATTACTGGCGTCCAACTGCCATGCCGCATCCCAGGATCGCGCCGACTGATGGAAATCGAAGCCTGGGCGCTGGTCATGTTTGCGGTGGCCGTGGGGGCCTTACTCCTCGGCTATCCAGTGGCCTTCACGCTGGGCGCGGTATCACTTGTGTTCGGCTCGATCTTTCTTGGGCTGGGTTTCTTCGATCTGCTCCCCATGCGTATCTGGGGCATCATGACCAACTTCACGCTGTTGGCGGTGCCGCTGTTCGTGTTCATGGGGGTGGCGCTGGAAAAGTCCGGCATCGCCGAGGAGCTGCTGGAGACCATGGCCCGCTTGTTCGGCCGCGTGCGCGGCGGCTTGGCGGTATCCATCGTTTTGGTGGGCACCTTGCTCGCCGCGACCACCGGCGTCGTCGGCGCAACGGTGGTAACCATGACCGTCATCGCGCTACCCGCCTTGCTCAAACATGGCTACCGCACGGAGCTGGCCACCGGCACCATCGCCGCCTCAGGCACGCTGGGCCAGATCATCCCTCCCAGCGTCATCCTCATTTTGCTAGGGGATGTGATCGGCGTGCCGGTGGGCCAATTGTTTATGAGTGCCATGGTGCCGGGCTTGATGCTCGTCGCCTTATTCATCGTTTACATCTTGGCGGTGGCCTGGCTCCGCCCCCGCAACGCGCCGGCGATACGTGCAGAGCAGTATGCCGCCCCCTTGGGGGGGCAAGTCTTGAAGGGCTTGTTGCCACCTTTGGCTCTGGTCATGGCGGTGCTGGGATCGATCTTCTTCGGCATCGCCTCGCCCACCGAATCGGCGGCGGTCGGCGCACTGGGCGCCATCGTGTTGGCCGCGCTGCGCCGTCGCATGACGGTGAAGAATCTCAATGAGGCCCTGAGTCAGACTGCGCGGATGACCAGCATGGTATTCCTGATTCTGATCGGCGCCACCGCCTTCGGCCTGGTGTTCCGCGGCATGGGCGGCGATTTTCTGGTCGAGGAGATCATGACCGAGCTGCCCGGCGGAGAATGGGGCTTCCTGGCCGCGAGTATGCTGCTGATATTCGTGCTGGGTTTTTTTCTAGATTTCTTGGAAATCTGCTTCATCGTAGTACCGATACTGGCGCCCATCGCCGAACTGATGGGCATCGACCTGCTGTGGTTTGCAATCCTCATTGCGATGAATCTGCAGACTTCGTTCTTGACCCCCCCGTTCGGCTTTTCGCTGTTCTATCTCAAGGCGGCCGCGCCACCTGAAGTGCGCATCGCGCAAATTTACCGCGGCATCATGCCCTTCGTACTGATCCAGCTCGTCGCGCTGGCACTGTTGATCGTGTACCCCGAAATCACCACCTGGCTGCCGACCTTGATGGATGAGATGCAGGGGCTGTGACCTCCCCCGCTCAGCCCTTCAAGGCCCTGGCGTAGGCCGCTTCGGAGACGGCGTTCCACGCGTCGTTACCAGCACGAAATGCGTCATAGGCCTCGTGTACTTTTTTGAACACCGCATCCTTGGCGCCCAGCTCGGCCAAGGTTTCGTTCGTCAACACACGCAGCTCGCGTAACATTTCGGCCGGGAATTCCAGCACTTCGACGCCATGCTTGTCACGCAGCTCGCGCAGCGCCTCGACATTGCGCGCCTCGAACTCGGACAACATCCACAAATTGCTAGCGGCGGCAGCGGTCTTGACGATGAGCTGCAATCCGCGCGGCAGCCCCTCCCAGGCCTTCTTGTTGATAGTGATTTCCAAGGTCGGGCCCGGCTCCTGCCAACCGGGGTAATAGTAAAACTTGGCGGCGCGATGCAAACCCAAGCGCAGATCGTGATAGGGCCCGACCCACTCGGTGGCGTCGATGGTCCCGCGCTCCAAGGCGGTGTAAATCTCACCGCCGGCCATCAGCACCGGATTCACGCCAGCCTTGGCGATGACCTTGCCACCCAGTCCGGGGATACGCATCTTCAAGCCCTTGAGATCGGCGAGACCGGCGATCTTCTTACGAAACCATCCGCCCATTTGCACGCCCGTATTGCCCATAGGGAAAGCCACGACGTTATAGGGCGCATAGACCTCATGCCACAAGTCCAAGCCCCCGCCGCCGTACAGCCAAGCGTTCATGCCTTGCGCGGTCATACCGAAAGGCACGGCCGTAAAGAACTGCGCGGCGGGAATCTTGCCCGCCCAGTAATAAGCGGCACCGTGACCCATCTCCACGGTACCTTGCGAAACGGCATCGAAAGTTTGTAAAGGGGGGATCAATTCGCCGCCGGCGAACACGTTTATGCTCAGCTGACCCCCGCTCATCACCCGCACTTCCTTGGCGAAACGCTCCACACCTTGCTGAAAAATAGGGAAATTAGGCGGCCAAGTGGTGACCATTTTCCAGTTGAGACGCTTGCGGGCCGCTACCGCGCTGCCGGCGCTGGTCAACAAGCCCGCGCCCAGCGCCGCACCCGCCCCCATTTTTTTCATGAAATCACGCCGTTGCATGCTTATCTCCCCTTTCGCAAGCTGTGTCGGAAGGCATTATACCGACAGACTCGGCGAGGTGTTTTTCCAAGAAAACTGGTCAGGCACTGAGATTTTTGTCATTATCAGTCTTGCTAACAACTAATGTGACTGCAACGATAAGGCTGGCCCTGTAGCATGGAGCGCCCTGCCTGCCGCAATGGCGCGGTCCAGAAAATATTGTGATTTTATATGGTGCCATCCGACTTAACTGCCCTGCGCCGGCGCTTCGTGTTCACGGTGGCGGTCTCGCTACCGCTCATTGCTGTCGCAGGCGGTGCGCTCGCCATTTGGGTGCACGGCATCGCGACTCGCGATTTGACTGGCACGTCCACCTTCTGGCAATGGACTATACTGGTCGCAAGTTGGTGGCTAGCTAGCCTGACGCATTTCTTGCGCACCACGCGGCGTGCCACCGAGAACCTAGATAGCGAGGCCACGGCCGATCTGCGCGAGCAAGCCGCCCAACGCCTATCGAGGCTACCTAGGCATTATGGGGGGTGGCTGTTAGCCTACATCCTGGTCGCGCCGGCGCTAGCCAGTCTCACTATCACGACTGACCCGGGCGCACTCGCCGGCATCGCCCTGGCCCACCTGTTGAGTGCTGGATTATTGGGTGTCGCACCCTATCTTTATCTCTCCAGCCTCAGCGGCCGCATGCTCGCCTCCTCCACGCTGACGCGCATTTATCTGTCGGTCGAAAATAAACTCATGCTGTTCGGCGTCATGATACCTCTCCTGACCGGCCTCACGCTGATGTACTACTACTGGTGGCGCACGGCCGTGCTCAACCCTGAAGTATTGCTGGTATGGAGCGGATTGGGCTTTATCAGCGTCATCACCGCCGCGGTCGGCATCCGCGACATCACGCTCGCCCTCAAGCCGGTGCGAAACCTCACTGAACTGCATCGTGAAACACTCGATCACAAGACCCTCGCGGCACTGCGCCCCGCTTCCGGCGACGAGATCGGCTATCTGACGCAAACCGCCGCTGATCTGGGCCGCTGGTTGATCGCCCAGGAGCAGCAAGTACGCGCCCTGGTGGATACCGCCGCGGAAGGCATCGTGGTGGTCGATGAGCTCGGCCAAATCATCACCTTCAACCCCGCCGCGGAACAGTTGTTCGGCTACTCCGCCGACAGCGTAAGCGGGCAGCCCATCGCCACCCTGTTACCCGGCTTGGTGACTCTCTCCGGCGAAGTCATGCACAGCAGCGACGAACAGGAAACGCTGGGCCTGCATCGCAGCGGCCGCCAGATCGCCATGGCGGTACGCGTCAGCGTCATGACGATCGGCGGCAAGACGCTACACACTTTGCTCATCGCCGACATCTCGCCGCGCAAGCAAGCGCAGGAGCAATTGCGCGAGGCCGAGGCGCGTTATCGCGAATTGGTGGAAAGCGCCCATGATGTCGTGTGGAGCATGGATGAACACTTGCACTGGACCTACCTCAATCCCGCCGCCGCGAATATCTACGCCGTGCCGCCCGCCGAAATGCTGGGCCGCAGCGTGCAGGAATTCCAAGCGCCGAAGCAGATCGAACACGAGCGCGGCGCGCTGGCACGCGCGCTCGCTGGCGAGACGCAAGTCGCCTACGAAACCACCCATCTCGATCACCATGAGCAGCCCAAGCACCTGAGCATTATCGCCAAGCCGCGCCGCGACAGTGAAGGCCGCATTATCGGAGTAAGCGGCATCACCCGCGACATTACCGCGCGCAAAGATTACGAAGAGAAGCTGTCGCACCAAGCCACCCACGACGCACTCACCAGCCTGTTCAATCGCCGCTATTTTCTCCAAGAGCTGGAGCGCATGCTGGCCCGCGTCACCCGTGGCGGCGCCGGCGCGGCCTTGATGTATGTCGACCTCGATCAACTAAAATTCATCAACGACGCGCTCGGCCATGCGGCCGGCGACCGCCTACTCGTCGAATCGGCGCAAGTGATGAAAACACATATTCGCGAAGGCGATTTACTAGCGCGTTACGGCGGCGATGAATTCACCGTGCTGCTCTATAATGTCGATCTCGACGGTGCGCGCCGCGTCGCTGAGAACCTGCGGGCGCGCTTCTTCGAACATAAGTTCATCGAAGAAGGCAACATCTACGATCTGACTTTGAGTGTCGGTCTGTGCATGATCAATGCCTCAACCACCTCATCCAAGGCATGTCTTGAGCAGGCCGAACGCGCCTGCGGCCGCGCCAAAACGCTGGGTCGCAACCAGGTTGCCTCGGACGAAGGGGACGAAGTACATACCCAAGTGAGCGACGCGGCATGGAGCGAGCGCGTCCGCCGCTTGATCGATGCAGAGCGTGTGGAGCTGGTCTATCAACCCATCGTCGCCGTGACTTCCGGCGGAGTATATGACTACGAGGTGTTGGCGCGTCTGATCGACGAGCAAGGCGAAATGGTCGCGCCAGGCGCCTTCATGCCCACGGCCGAGCGCTTGGGCCTGGCCTCACAACTCGATCGCATCATCACCACCAAAGCCATCAACCATTTGGCGGAATTACGGGAAGCCGGCTTGCCGTTACGTTTTTCAATCAATCTCACCGTACATGCGCTCAAGGATGATGAGTTGCTGCCGCTGATCCGCGATCGCTTGCGCCATCATCAGCTCAACGCCGCCGCGCTCACTTTCGAGATCAAGGAAACCGCCGCTATTACCGATCTCGCCGCTGCTTCGGCGTTCGTGTTGGCGATCAAGGGCATGGGTGCCAATGTCGCGCTGGATCAATTCGGTTTCGGCTTCAGCTCATTTACTTATCTGCGTCACTTGCCCGTCGACAAATTGAAGATCGACGGCTCCTACATCCAAAGCCTGCCGCAGTCGGTAGTCAACCAAACCGTAGTACGTTCCATGAACCAAGTCGCGCACGCGCTGGGCAAACTCACCGTCGCTGAGCATGTAGAGAACAAAGAAGTAATGTCACTGCTGCGTGAATTAGGCGTGGACTATGCGCAAGGCTATCTGGTTGGAAAACCCGAAGCCGACATCAGCAAGGAGCGTTTCCTGATGCATTGAGCTGGCCGGCGTTAGCCTCATCGGTCCGAATTTGCTCTGACCCAGATCACTGTTGGCTTACTCACATCAGCTGGGCATGCGCAGAGAACCCCCCCTCCGTCGCGCGGCGTCAGCGCGGTAGCACACGACAAGTGAACGCTTTGAGATATTCCGTTTCCGGCACGACAGGCAGTATCGGATGATCGGGACCTTGATGGCCTTGTTCGAGTATGGTGAGGTGACGGTCGAGATGGCGGCTGCCTAGCGCCAGCAGGCGCAGCAATGCATCGCGCGCAAGATGGTAGGAACATGAGGCCGAGATCAGCACACCATCTTTGGCCAGCACTTGCATAGCCGCTTGATTGAGCCGCTGATAGGCGCTTTCCCCTGCACGCTGGTCTTTCTTTCGCTTGATGAAGGCCGGCGGATCGAGGATGACCACATCGTAGTGCTCACGCCCGGCGCGCAGATTCTTCAGCATCTCGAAGGCATCGCCTTGCAGGCCGCGCACACACTCATTGACGCTATTTAACGCGGCATTTTCTTTCAGTTGTGCGAGCGCGCCGGCGGAACTGTCCACGCACACCACTTCATTTGCACCGGCGACGGCGGCTTGCACACCCCAGCCGCCGATGTAACTGAACACATCCAACACGCGCTTGCCGGGCACGTAGTGTTGCATCCGCGCACGGTTCATTCGGTGATCGTAGAACCAACCGGTTTTCTGGCCGCTGAGGATGGGCGCTTGGAAGCGCACGCCGTTTTCTTCCAAGTGGACGAGTTCGGGCGCCTCACCCAGCGTGACTTCGACATAGCTCTCCAGGCCTTCCAGGGCGCGGGCGCCAGTGTCGTTACGCAACACGATGCAGGTGGGTTTGATGACTTGCTGCAACGCGGCATTAATGTCGTCGCGCACCCGCTCCATGCCGGCGGTGTTGACTTGCACTACCAGCACATCACCGTAACGATCGACGATCAAGCCGGGCAGGCCATCGCTGTCGCCATAGACCAAGCGATAGTAGGGACGGTCGAACAAACGCTCGCGCAGCGCCAACGCGACATTGAGACGATGCACCAATAGTGATTTGTTCAGCTGATATTGCGGATCGCGGCTCACCAGGCGCGCACAGATCAGCGTATGCGGATTCACATAGCCGCTGCCCAGCGCTTTACCCTGGTGGTCCTCAAGCAATACCGGTTGACCGGCTTCATATTGGGTGAGCGGCGTGCGCGCCACGTCGATTTCGTTGGAGTACACCCACACATGGCCGGCGCGCAGACGACGGTCTTCATTCTTTTTCAGGCGCAGGGGCGCAAGGGTCATGGTCAGTCCTCGAGGTCAGGGCAGCGTGAAGCTTATGCCATAGCCGTTATGGCCGGCAACGCCGCCACCATTAGTTCGCTGTAGTGAGCGGCAAACGCAGACTCACCCGCATCCCGCCATCGGACCGATCCACTAGATCAACGTCGCCGCCGTGATGATGAGCGATACCGCGCGCGATGCTCAAACCCAAGCCGACGCCGCCGGTCTCGCGACTACGCGAGCTTTCGAGTCGAAAGAAGGGAGCGAACACACGTTCGCGGAGTTCGGCTGGGATGCCAGGACCGCGATCGTCGATATGGACGAGCGCGTGCCCGTCGCGCACTTCGATACTCACCGCCGCTTCGTTACCATAACGCACGGCATTGTCGATGAGATTGGCGAGCGCGCGCCGTAACGCGCTGGGTCGGCCGCGTATCACTAGATGATCAGGGCCGTGATAGCTTACGGGCTGGCGGGTATCGGCCAGGTCAGCGCACAGGCTTTGCAGCAACGCCGCCAAGTCCAACTTGGTCGTGGTCTCATGCTCGCTTTCGTCACGGGCATAGGCTAAGGCGCTTTCCACCATGGTCTGCATCTCGTCCAGATCCGCCAAGGCTTTAGTGCGCTGCTGTTCGTCGGCGATGTGCTCGGCACGCAAGCGCAAACGAGTGAGGGCAGTGCGCAAATCATGCGACATGGCGGCCAACATCAAGGTGCGATCGGACAAATAGCGCCGGATGCGTGTTTGCATGACGTTGAAGGCGTGCGCGGTACGGCGCAGCTCGCGCGGCCCACGTTCCTCTAACGGTGGGGCGTTGACGTCGGTGCCAAGACGCTCAGCGGCGGCGGTGAATTGCGTCAGGGGTCGCGTGACGCGGCGGGCAGCCCATAATGCCAGTACGACGACACCGCCGATGAAAACCAGCAACGCCAGCAACCAACGCAGTTCACGACCTACACTGTGTGCCTCCGTAGTGGATAGCGCGTGCAGCCAGGTGTCGTCTTGTAGCCCTATCCAGACATCGAGCGGCCGCAGATCGCGCACCAGGACGGTCATGCCCAGCCGGTCCAGTTGGCGCGACAGATCCTTGTGCAAATGTTGCGCAAAACGGCTCTCGGTGTTACTCGCTGCGCTGGGCGGGGTCGCCATCCAGCGATATTCATAGGGGGATTGCGAGGCGGCCAGCAACAAGCTGTCGCGCGTGACGGGCGGGGCGCCATTGATCACCTGCGCGAGGGTGACCAAGCGCGTAATCAATTGCGGATAGCGCTCGCCGCGCTCATCGGCGCTCCAACCCGACGCCAGCACGATCGCCGTCGCGATGGCGGTCGCCAGCAGGCCAAATAACAACACAGCCATCAAGCGACCAGTGATGGTATCGGGAAACCCTCGCATCAGACATACTCCACATTTTGTGTAAACAAGTATCCGCCGCCGCGCACGGTTTTGATCAATGCGGGGGATTTGGGATCGGGCTCGATCTTGCGGCGCAGCCGACTGAGCTGTACGTCGATACTGCGATCGAACGCACCCGCCTCGCGGCCTTTGCTGATATCCAGCAATTGATCGCGGTTCAACACCCGTTGCGGATGAGTGACGAAGGCCGCCAGCAAATCGAATTCTCCGCCGGTCAGCGTCATCAGGACACCATCATGGTCACGCAATTCGCGGCGAGCGAGGTCTAGCGTCCAGCCGGCGAATCGCAATTGCTGCGGCGGCGTTCCGACAGAGCGCGCTCCTGCGCGGCGCAATACGGCTTTGATGCGCGCCAGCAGTTCACGTGTATTGAAGGGTTTAGCGAGATAATCATCGGCACCCATTTCCAAGCCGACGATGCGATCGGTCTCCTCGCCTAGCGCGGTGAGCATGATCACCGGCAAATTGGAGGTGGCGCGTAAGCGTCGGCACAGTGACAAGCCATCCTCGCCGGGCAACATCACGTCCAACACCACCAGATCGAAACGCCCTTTTTCCAAGCTATGCCACATGGACTGACCATCGGCAGCGGTGGTGACGCGATAGCCATGCCGAACCATGAATTCAGCGAGCAGGTCGCGTATTTCACGGTCGTCGTCGACGATCAATATATGCGCGGTGGTGTTCATTGAAAGGGATTATACGTTCTGCTCTGCAACCATGGCAGGTAATCGTGTAACGCGAGGTTACAGATGCCACGGCTGTAACACAGCGTTACAAAAGGCCGGCCAACAGACATCATCGCGCAACAACACCCGCATACAGTGATGGCGTGGACGGTAGCTGCCGTACCTCAAGCAACAACCTAAGGAGATTTAGCCATGCCCTATATACAAACGATAGTGATTTCACTAGTGAGCGCCATCATCGTAGTGGGATTGACGATAGTCCTCACCGGTCGCGCACATGCCCAGCAGCATAACTATGCTCCTGCGGTCGCGGCTATGATGGGAGAAGGTAAGCAACCCCATCATGCCTGGCAGCCGCGAGGGCAGCCTAGGTTCGCGCGCTGGTGCGCAGAAAACAGCGACGAGCGGGTCGATGGCTTGATCACGCTGGTGGAGGGTCGCCTCAGTCTTAACGCTGAACAGCAGACCGCCTGGCAACCGGTGACAGAGGCGTTGCGAGCGGGCGGGCTCCGCATCGGGGCGGCTTGCAACTCGCTCACTAGCGAGGGAGTCCCCGCCACCTCGCCGGAGAAACTGGCACGTGCGGAGTCCTGGTTAAGCGTAGGGCTGGCGACGGTACAACAGCTCCGCCCCCCCTTCGAGCATTTCTACGCGGGTTTGAACGCCGAACAGCAACAAACCCTCAATGACTTGTTCAAGCGCCACCCGCATCGCCCGCACTGATTTCACGGCGCGGGCCAAAATAGAAAGGGCTGCATGCGCAGCCCTTTCCCTTCGAAACTGAGATGTCTTTAGTCGCGACTATATGGTTAATGTCGACGCCGTCACCCACACTAATATAACTATCAGCGACAACCCTATAACGACCATCCCATCATCTTGAGAAACCAGTCTTTGATTCATGGCGTATACCTCCTCAGTGAAAACTGATTTAGGCGCATATTTGGTACGGGTATTGTTGACTCAACCACAGCGCTATTAAGACTAGTTTAGATTTTCCAACAAGCAAGATCCTGACTAGCGTGCTCTGCATTTCAATTCCGCGCGGGTTTCGGCCAGTCGACAACGCGACAATCAAGGCAGTACTGGCTGTATAACGTCCGCACAGATTTTCCGGCGGGCGGGCGCGCCGCGACGGGGGGCAAAGGGAGCGTAATGCGAGTAGGCGCGCGTGAGCGTTGCGGGCACGCCCGCTACGGGACTTACCCAGATTCCATCGCGACCGGCCGCGCGCTGGATGTCAGGCCACAAGTCATGGTGATTGAAACGTCGCGCTGCTTCAGGCCACATACACGGGCCGCGTTGGCGGCCAGTAAAAGGCCAGCTCGGCGGCGAGTCACTTCTGTTGCTCGGTGGCATCGCTGCGGCCGGCGGCCACCCACCAACTCCCAAGGTAGGTGGCAATCACCCAGCGCATCGTGGATCGATTGCACCAAGGAGGGCGCCGCACTGCCCTGCTCGTTTGGCAGGGGTACTGCGAAAGATAGGTGGCGGAACTGTGAAGTAAGGTGGTTTGGTCCTCATACGCTCCCGGAATTTTCACGCGCGCCAGCGCCGCATGAAGGGAAGATATTGCATTCCTAGGCGCGCGCCCAGCCAGCCCCACAGCGCGCCTAGCGACGCGCCCACCGCCACTTGACTGGGATAATGCATGGCCAGGTAGATGCGTGAAATCCCCACCATCAAGGCCAGCGCAAACAACGGCGCGGCGCGACGACCGAACACCACAGTAAGAAACGCGGCGGCCGAAAAAAAGTCGAGGGTATGATTGGAAGGTAGGCCGGCGTGGCTGTCGCGACAGCCTTCCGCCAGGACATGGTCGGGTTGACGCACATGCTCTGCCATATCGAAACAGGGCCGTGGCTGCTTGAACACATGCTTGAGGGTAAGACCAAGCTGATCCCCGCCACCTACCACCAACGCCAAGAGCAACCATAGCTTGACCCCGTCCACGCGCCAGCGCCACACGAACAAAATCAGTAATACCGCCACCAGCGGCGCGGCGAGCCCGAAACGCGATGACAGCCAGACAAAGAACAGATCAAGATAGGGGTGGGCCCAGCCTAGGTTCATGGCCAGCAACAAACTCTCATCCATGACGGCGCGCTCCCGGCAACAACAGGCTGAGCCCTCCACTGATGAACGTGGCGCCCAACAAGAACGAATGTAGATTAACAGCCGCGGCCAGGGCCGCCGTGGTGTCGGCTTTGGCAGGCAGCAGTCCGAACACTACCCCGGCCTCATTAGGTGCCGGCGCCGGTGATCCCGTGCACCGACAACATGCTTGTAAGGTCGCCAACAATCACGTCCAGTCCGAGCCCCTCCCAGGAGCGGGGCAGGAACTCTAGCAAAACCCGCGCGAACACGCCCAACTTGACTCCCCAATTGGCGGCGGTTCAGACCAGACTGCACCACAGATCAGCCGGGTTCCGGGGTACGCTCGCAAGGAGTTTGAGTAACGAGTGATGGCGGGCGTCGCAGGACGCATCGTCAGCCAGCGCTGACCGACATCCCGTAAGCGATGCGCGAGTAGGGGCAAAGGCGGCCGACGCTAAAGCGATGAGACCGGGCGACCACCATAAACTCCCCGCCACCACCAGCGCCGCGACGCCCAGCACACAGAGGTCAAGCAGCCAAAACCACACCAGGGCGGGCGGCGATTGCAGCGCAGGCATGGCGAAATTTCGCGCCATCGACACCGGGAAACTGAGTTCACCGCTATACACGGGCAACAGGGTATCGAGCAAATTGGTTTGGAAGGTCAGCTGAAAGCAGGCGCCGTAATAACCCTGTATTTCACTGCGAAATTAATCATGGAGGCGTAACCTACGCAGGCCATCGCTGAGCAGGGACCGCACCACCAAGGCAAGCAGGATGGCCACCCCGACGGGCACACGCCAGGAAAGAGTAGGAGGCCGTGCTGGACGTCCCTATCTCCCAATGGTGGCTGCTTGGCCAGGGGATGCCTTCCTGGTGCTGGTGCCGCCGCCGGTCGCCGGCCTTTATTTTCCCAATTGAAGCTAGGATAATACCGCGCATAGCCCTAACGGTTCCGTCACCTCCCACATGAGGCTTGCCGTGTCACCGAGAACCAATGCTTAGGATCCCGTAATTTGTCTGACTCGCCGTACGGCGGAGTCTGGTCACGATTACTCACAACCTTAAGGAACATAGCATGAGCTCTGGCATCACCATTACTCAATTCATCATCGAGGAGCAGCGTCGCATCCCCGGCGCCAGCGGCGAATTTACGCTGTTGCTCAATGACCTGGTCTCCGCCACCAAGGTCATCGCCAATGCCGTCAACAAAGGGGCGCTGGCGGGGGTGCTAGGCGCCGCCGGCAGTTCCAATGTACAGGGCGAGGATCAGAAGAAGCTGGACGTGATCTCCAATGACGTGATGATCGAGTCCACCAATTGGTCGGGACACTTGGCCGCCATGGCCTCCGAGGAGATGGACGAGATACTGCCCATCCCAGCCGAGTACCCCAAGGGCAAATACCTGCTGTTGTTCGATCCGCTGGACGGCTCCTCCAACATTGACGTCAACATTTCCGTGGGCACCATCTTCTCCATCCTCAAAGCACCCGAAGGCAAGAGCGCCGCCACCACGGAGGATTTTCTGCAACCCGGCACCCAGCAAGTGTGCGCCGGCTACGCCCTATACGGACCCTCCACCATGTTGGTGATCACCTCCGGTCACGGTGTCAACGGCTTCACCCTGGACCGCAACGTGGGCGAGTATTACCTCACCCATCCCAACATGCAGGTCCCGGACGACACCCAGGAATTCGCCATCAACGCCTCCAACGCACGGTTCTGGGAAGCGCCGGTCAAGCGCTATGTCGACGAATGCCTGGCCGGCAAGGAAGGCCCTAGGGCCAAGGATTTCAATATGCGCTGGGTCGCCTCCATGGTGGCCGAAGTACATCGCATCCTCACCCGCGGCGGCATCTTCATGTACCCGCGCGACACCAAAGACCCATCCAAAGCCGGCAAGCTGCGCCTGATGTACGAAGCCAACCCCATGTCCTTCATCGTCGAGCAGGCCGGCGGCGTTTGCTCTACCGGCCGCGAGCGCATCATGACCTTGCCACCCAGCGGCTTGCATCAGCGCGTGCCGGTGATCCTCGGCTCCAAGAACGAAGTAGATAAAGTGGTGCAATACCACAAGGATATGGACTGAGTCCCGTTCTAGCCACACCCACCCAACCCGGCTTCCGCACAGAGGCCGGGTTTTTTATTGCATAGACCACGCAGGGTTAGAGTCAAGCCCACCGTTCCTCGGCCGATAAGCCTATCAGGTACCTAGCTAAGGCTCCTTAAGACGTGCTTAAGGACAAGGACGTGGAATGCGTAAGCGTTTATCCATCATCGGTGTTTTAGTACTGCTGGGCATGGTTACGGGCATGGCGCGCGCGAGCCAGGCGCCGTCACATGACGTGCGCATCTTAATCGACATCTCCGGCAGCATGAAACACAACGATCCGCACAACCTGCGCGCGCCCGCATTGCGCTTGCTCACCGGCTTATTGCCCAAGGAGGCGGAAGCGGGCGTGTGGACCTACGGTCGCTACGTCAACATGCTGGTGCCGCACGGCACGGTAACACCGAGGTGGCGCGAGCAAGCACAAGCCGCCGCCGCCGAGATACATTCACTGGGCCTACACACCAATATTGAGGACGCCATCGCGCGCGCCACTGCAAAATGGCAAACCCCCGACGCCAGCCGCCAGCGCAGCGTGATTCTGCTCACCGATGGCTTGGTGGATATTTCGCAAGATCCGGTTGCTAACGCCGCTTCGCGTAAGCGCATCGTCAATGATCTACTGCCGCGCCTGACACAAATCGGGGCCAGCGTGTACAGCGTGGCCTTGTCCGATGACGCCGATCACGCGCTGTTGCGCCAACTGGCCTCCGCCAGCGGCGGCGATTACCAACAAGTGCAAGATGCCGAACAATTGCAACGGGTGTTTCTACGCATCTTCGAGCAAGCCACCCAGCCCGACACCCTGCCATTGGAAGGCAACAAGGTGCAGGTCGACTCGAGCATCCAAGAAGTGACTTTCCTGATTTTCCGCGCCACTGGAGCGGAGCCGACGCAAATCATCTCCCCTAGCGGCGAGCGCTACACCGAGCGAGAATTGCCGCCGCAGGCGCGCTGGCATGCCGACACCGGCTACGACCTCGTCACCATCGAACACCCGAGCCCCGGCGACTGGCGGATAGTGGCGCAAATGGACAATGACAATCGCGTCATGGTGGTGAGCGATTTGAAGGTGCGCGCCACCAGCGTGCCCAACAGCCTGAGTCCCGAGGATGCCTTCGAATACCAGATACAACTCACCCAACGAAACCAGTTGATACGTGACCAGGCTTTCCTCGATCTCACTCAGGTCTCGCTCACTCAGAGCAGCTCGACCGGTGAGGACTGGCAGTGGGATTTGTTCGACGACGGCCGCGGCGCCGATCGCACCGCACATGACGGCACGTTTACCCACTGGGTGAGCGAATCGTTGCAGGCCGGTCGCCACGAACTCGTGCTGCATGTCGAGGGGGCCACCTTCAAGCGCGAACAGCGCCAAAGCTTCGAAGTCTATGCCGTGCCGGTGGCGGCGAGTGTGACGCCCGACCCGGTCACGCCCGGCGCCTATGCCTTGACTGTCGTGCCGCACGGCGGCTTGTTGGAACCCGACAGCCTGCGTGTTGTTGCCTTGATCGGCAATGCCGAGGGCGAGCAGCGCCAGGTGCGCTTGCCGCAGACCGGGCCCGCCGAATGGCGCGACATCGTCACCGGTATCGGCGCCGACGACTATCAAGTGAGCTTTCAAATCGAAGGCCGCAAGCCCAGCGGCAAGCCGGTGCGCGCGCAAGTGGGCCCGTACGCCATGCAAGGCGGGCGGGCGGTCGAGGCGCCCCAGCAAGTGGAATCACCCCCCCCAGCCAGCGCCGACCCCCCCTTGCCTGAGAAACACGCAACGCCGATGCATGAAGAACCTGCAGTGGAAATGGAGGATGTCACTCACGATGATAGTGCCGCGCCACCAGGCGAGGAGCACATCGATTGGCTCTCGGTGGCTTGGCAAACCGCAGCCTTCAATCTTGCGCTCGGCCTCATCGGCTATGCCGCTTATCGAAAATGGCGCAAGCGTTATCAGCCATCCACGCGAATCTTGGAAGGTGTGGCGTCATCATGATGACTTTATTGATCGTCTTGGGTGAAGTTACTCTGATCCTCGTTATCATCATGCTTGCGCTCGGCGTCAAACATTTACGCCGCAAACACCGCGAGCGCAGCGCCGTCAATGCACTGGTGACCAGCATCAACAGTAATCAAACCACGCGCGTACAAGGTTTGGCGGATGTATTGAAAGAGCGTGGCGAGGACGACGAGGACGCACTCCGCAAAGCCAATGAAGTCATCAAGAAGCAAAACGAATTCTATCAAAATGCGGTGGATCTATATTTCAATCGCAATTGCGAAGTGCTAACTAAACTGGATCATCGTCTGGAAGATCTCATCAGCCAATACAAGCAGGTACTAGTGGATAGCGGCGATGGCGAAACGACGACCAAGAGCCATCAAGACGTGGCACTCGCGGTAGAGCGCTTGTCCACCGACATCGAGGGGCTGAGCAAGGAAGTGGAAGGCCTGCGCTCCGAAAACGGTGATTTACAACGTCAGCTCAAAGCGGCCGAACAAGAGCTCGACCAATTGGGACGTGAATACGTCTCCGCCTTCAACCGCAAGCGCCAAGAAGAAGAGGCGGCCGGGCGGGAGGGTGACGGCGCAAGCGAAAGTGATAGCGAGACCACCGCAGCCGACAATTCCACCTTCGGGCAATTCGCCAATGATGCGGGCCCTCGAGTCAATAAGAGTGCCGCCGCACTGGACTCGAATGACGTAGCACTACCCGATGAGGACCAGGGATTCCACTCCAGCGCGCCGGCCACAGCACAAGCCGATACGCGAGGCGCGCCCGAAGCGACACCCACCGCACAGGCAATGTCCGCCGATGACATCGATGCCCTGTTGGCGGAAACCCAAGCAATACCGGACACCGAGCCCTCGTCCAGTCAAGACCCCGGCCCCTCACCCGCAGCCATAGCGCAAAATGCCGCGAGCTTGTTCAGCAGCGACGAAGCCGCCGCCGATCGCGGCCTGTTGGCGGATCTGGATTTGGAGCAGCTCAACGACGAACAAGCAGACGACGCCGACGAACCCAAACGATCCGCGCAATAAACCGCCCCCGTAGCAATCGGCTCCCACGCCGACATCGCCTGACCATCACGGCTATAATAAAACGCGCTGATAACTCGACATCACTACACGCATACCGATAGGAGTGGCTGCCATGAAGCCTGAAGCGCAACGCCCCCTCGCCCCGGAAGAAACCGAGCTGCGCGTCAGCGAAACCTTCCCGGTGGATATGGCGCCGGAGGAATTCGCCGGGCGCGATGGTTATGGCTGGATGGATTTTCCCGTCGCCCGTTATCGCTATCGCGATGAGCGCTTGGATGCCTGGATACAGCAGGTCAGCGTCATCTTGCGCGACCCCGCGGCGTTGCGCGAGTGCCAAGCCAAATATCTCACCCCGGCCGAACGGCAGTACATGCAGCGTTACCTGCAGGATGATAACGAAGCCTTGGATGACGACTGACGTTTTGGCCAAAAAGCCGTCGCACTCAGGCGGTATGTCCCGCTCCCCAGTGTCGTAGCTTTGCTAGTGCAATGGGATCGCCTTGCGCCGCCGCCGCACGCATCAGCGGCAGGGCAATGTCGCGATTGACTTCGACGCCTGTGCCGTCCCAATACCACAATGCCAAGTCACGTTGCGCCAAGGCCAGCCCTTGCTCCGCCGCGCGCCGCATCCACAGCAAGGCCGCGGCTTGATCTCGTTCAATGCCACGCCCGCGCGCGTAGCGCAACGCCAACAAGCGTTGCGCGCGGGCGGTGCCCGCCGCCGCGTCCCGCTGCAGCACGCTCAGCTTTTCGACATCGGGTTGCTCATTCTTCATTCTTAATTCTTCACGCAGCATGGAGGCGCAATAATTAGTGACCATGGCAAGCACTGCATTCGCTGACCGTCAGCGTTGCCGCAGCGCCCCACCTAAGCCTGCCATGCATAGCAGCAGAGCGAGCGGCGACCAAGCGCCGCCACCGCCACTGCCGCCGCCGTCGCTAATGGGTGCGCCCCCGATGATGGGGGCACCGCCTTGCAAGGAATAGAGCAACGCGACGCCGGCCTTATCGTCGTCTTGCAAGAACTCGATGTCGCTGGTGCGCGAATTCATGATGGCGGTAACAGACTGGGGTGGGCTGGCTTCGTCAGGATGATCGAGGCCCAAAGCATGCCCAAGTTCGTGGAGAAAGACCCGGCGAAAATCGTTATCGTTAATATTGGGGCAAGGCCCGCCACTGATCGCTCCGCTGCACTGGGCGCTCCACGAGCGATTGTCATCGATGGCGATGTCCGCCTCGACCAAATACCAGGCGCCGCCAGGCGCAAATTGTTTGTAAGTACGATTGGTGACGGCGATGGCATCACCGAACTTTCTGTTCTCGCAGGTGACGAGTTGAAAGCCGGCACTGTTGACGCCATCGTCGCCACAGGTCTCCGCCCGAACGACGCCTGCACGCCATTGCAAGGGCGTGCCCACGTCGTTCCACTCCTGCAAGGCGCTGAGCGCACTGTCGAGAAAATCACCTCTGAAATTGAGCGTCATATCTAAAGGGTCGGTTTGCCCGGGGGGCCAAACGGTGGGATTGCCGATAGCTTGGTTTTTCAGGATCTCGCCATTGGAATTGAACACCGTGTAGGTGTAGCCATGAGCCAATACCGGAAGCACGCACAAGCACAGTGCAACGAGCGAGCCACTGGCTCTGCCTGACAAAGAACGGCCCATCATGGTTGAGTCTCCTCGACCTGCACGGGCAAGCGTACCCGCACCGCACCCAGGAAAGCCTCCAAGCTGAGCGGCGCGACCCCGGCCGCCGGCACGCCCGCAATCACACGGCCTTGCTGGATGCCCAAGACGGGCTGATCGTCGGCGTTACGCACGACACTACGGCCGTTGTCAGGCTCCACCTTGAACAAGCCTTGCTGGATGCCCACCACGGGGAAAAAGTCTTGTCGATTGCCGCGGATGAACAGCACATAACGCTCGCCCAGCTTGAACTCTGGCAGACCGGGATAAACTTGCGCGACACCGCCCGCGACCCCACCGGCCACTTCGAGCACATAGCTATCCCCCGGGTTCGTACCCTTAACGACGTCCAACTGCGTCAGCGACACCCGAGTCGTGACATATTGGCGGCCAGCGGAGGTGGTGCCCAAGCGGCCTTCTAGGCCCTCAACGGTGCCCACCACCACGTGGTCGGCCAACTCGACCAATTCGTCGAAACTGCGTTCCACCACGCTGAGCGCCGACGCGCCGGTCACGCCGAGCGCGAACAAGGCCAACCCTAACAAAAGTGAGCGTAATCGTGACATGGTGACTTCACTCTGAGCACGGAATCCTCACTATATCATCCATGCTCCCTGCTCAACATTATGCTGCGTTCAGCGCCGGACCCTGGCGGCCGACAACCTGACAGAGCGGCTAGAAGGCGCTGTGCTAGAGTCCTGACATGGATGTGTTGCTGAATACTTTCGTCGTGTTATTCATCGTGGTGGACCCGGTGGGCCTGGCACCGATGTTCGCCGCACTGACTCAGGGTGGCGGCCGCGCCTATCAGCGGCGTATGGCCTTCCAGGGCATGGCCTTGGCATCCGGCTTGCTGTTGGCGTTCTTCCTCATCGGCGACGTGGTGTTGAGCGCGCTGGGCATCAGCCTGCCTGCGTTTCGTATCGCCGGCGGCGTGCTCTTGTTCCTACTCGCCATCGACATGGTGTTCGCGCGTCAATCGGGTCTACGCTCGACAACGGTGCGCGAGCAGGAAGAAGCCGTGCATAAAGCGGACATCTCGGTCTTCCCGCTCGCCTTTCCCTTGATCGCCGGTCCCGGCGCGCTCACCACGGTGCTGCTGATGTCCTCCACCGCCAAGGACACCGCCGTATCGCTGGGCATGCTGGCGATACTGTTGCTGGTCTTGGGCATCACCTTGCTGTTCCTGCTGTCGGCGTCCGTCGTCTTGCGCTGGTTGGGCGAGACCGGCACCAATGTCGTCAGCCGCTTGTTGGGCTTGGTGCTCTCGGCCCTGGCGGTGCAATACATCCTCGACGGTGTGCGCGTCAGCTTCGGTCTCGCCGGTGCGTGAGGGTCACGGCATCACCAGTTCCAAGATTAATTTGCCGTTCTCGACCCGCACTGCACGCAAATCCTCGCTGAGAATTTTCGGCGTGCCAGGCTGGCTGACCAGGTACAGGGGTTGATCACGCAGCGCTTCGCGCACCACCATGTCCGCCACCCGCTCCACGTCGGGCATGACCTCGGACGGCACGCCGTCGAGGTGCAGTTCACGCAGGCCGGCCTCGTCCAGATAGATTTCGCCACGCTCGGCCGCATAACGCGGCTTGCCGTCCAAGCGACCACGACCATTGAACGACAACTCCCCCATCAAATCCACCTGCACGTCGACGCGCAAGCCGATGCGATCACTGCCTTCCTTCAGATCGACGAGCGGATTATCAACATTGACGGCGAAGAACGGGGTTTCATAGCCGGCCGGGAACAAGCGCGCCACCTTGCGCTGCACGTCGGCTTGCGAGAGCTCCACGATCATATTGAAGTCATCCGCCGCCGTCGCCGCATAGGCACTCACCGCCAACAACATTGCCCCGAATAGTGCGCGCATGAACTGTCTCCTTATCATGATCGTTGTCTGCAATTGATTTGCGTATTAGGAACGGACCCGGTTCGTGGCCATTATGACTGGAAACTTGAGCGCGCGTTCCTTGCGGTCCAACCTAGTGGCTCAGTGATTAGTGTTTTATTACTATCCTGAGCGCGCGCGCGGACCGGAAAGCCGCTGCAAGTTCCCCGCGACGGCGTGATAGTCTTGCCGTCACTTGCGTGTGCAACGCCATAGGCGAGAGCTGCGTTACGCATAGGGGCACAACAGGCGCGGGCGACTGTGGCTATTTGTCAAATAGCACCTGCTCGTGGCGCAAGAGTAGTGGCGTAAGCCAAGGGGTTCGTGGCACAGTGCGCGACCCGGGATGCCAGCGTGTCACCTGGCGTCCTGTTTTCACATGTCTTCATGGCTGGATACCGGCTCCCGAACCGGGCACGCGGCCACACTGACTCAATGGGATGACCTTATGATCGAACATCTGCTCATCGTGCTCGCCAGCATCACCATGATCGGCATCGTTTGCCAATGGGTGGCGTGGTGGCTCAAATTACCGGCAATCTTGTTTCTGCTGATCGCCGGCATCATCGCCGGACCGGTGACCGGTTTCGTGCGCCCCGACGAGGTGTTTGGTGATTTGCTGTTTCCCATCGTTTCCCTGGGCGTAGCGGTGATTTTGTTCGAGGGCAGCCTTACCTTGCGCTTTCATGAGATCAAAGGGCACGGCGGCGTAGTACGCAATCTGGTCACCTATGGCGCAGTACTCAACGCCACCCTCATCGCCGCCGCCACCCATTATCTCCTCGATTTCCCCTGGGACTTATCGTTTTTGTTCGGCGCGCTGGTGTCAGTGACCGGCCCTACCGTGATCGTGCCTATGCTGCGCACCATGCGCCCCAAGGCCAACCTGGCCAACATCTTGCGCTGGGAAGGCATCATCATCGATCCGCTGGGCGCGTTGTTGGCGGTGTTGGTGTTCGAGTTCATCGTTTCGGGCCAGGGTCAGCAGACTTGGGAAGTGTTCGGCTTGATGTTGCTGGTCGGCACGCTTAGCGGCGCCGCCGGCGCGTGGTTGCTGGCCACCCTGCTGCGGCGACATTTGCTGCCCGAGTATCTGCACAACGTCACCACCTTGTCGCTGGTTGTGGGCGTGTTCGCCTTGTCCAACAGCTTTCAGCATGAGTCGGGACTGTTGGCGGTCACAGTCATGGGCATGATGTTGGCCAACATGAAGAATGTGCCCATGGAGGACATCCTCGATTTCAAAGAGAGCCTCAGTGTCCTGGTGATCTCGTCCTTGTTCATCGTGCTGGCCGCACGCGTGGACTTTCAACAGTTCGCCGAAGTGGGCTGGCCGGCGCTGGCTTTATTCGCCGTGATCTTGTTCATCGCCCGTCCGGCGATGGTGCTGGCTTCAGCCATCGGCTCCAAACTCGACTGGCGCGAGAAAGCCTTGCTGTGCTGGATCGCACCACGCGGCATCGTAGCGGCGGCGGTGTCGGCCTTGTTCGCTTTGCGCCTGGAGGAACTGGGCTACGCGCAAGGGCATCTATTAGTGCCGCTGACTTTCATGGTCATCATCGGCACCGTGGTATTGCAGAGCGCCACGGCGCGTCCCATCGCCGATAAGTTGCAAGTCTCCGAGCCCGAACCCTTAGGGGTGTTGATCGTCGGCGCCAACGTGGTCTCGCGCGCGGTAGCCAAGGCGCTCACCGACAAGGGGTTTCGCGCCTTGGTGGCGGACACCAACTGGGAGGACGTGCGCACCGCGCGCATGGACGGTTTGCCGACCTATTTCGGCAACGTCGTTTCCGACCATGCCGACCGCCATTTAGATTTGGTGGGCATCGGCCGCTTGTTCGCCATGTCACGCCGCCCGGCGCTCAACGCCTTGGCCTGTTTGCGCTACAAGGCTGAGTTCGGCACCAACAACGTTTATGTGCTGCAAACTCCGGAGGAGAAAGGCGCCTCGGAAAAGAAAGTGATCGGCGCCCACTACACCGGCCCGCGTTTATTCGGCGAGGACATTACCTACACCAAGCTGGCCAGCCTGCTGAGCAAGGGCGCGGAGATCCGCGCCACCCAATTGACCGAGACCTTCAATTACGCCGCTTACCAGGAAAGATACGCGACCAGTATCCTGCCCTTGTTCGCGCTGGATGGACGCGGCCGCTTGCGTGTCTATGCTTCGGGGCGTGACGTCCAACCCGATGTCGGCTGGACCTTGTTGAGCCTGTTTCCGGTAGATGTATTGGAGCAGATGCGCGCTGCCAAGAAAGCGGACGAGGCGCCAGCGGCCCCCACACCCGCCCAGGCCTGATCTACGACCCCACGCTGCTGCGCGCCGCCGGCGCGGCTTTCGACGCGTCGGGCTGACCCGCATTGTGACTGAATTCGAAGGGATCGGCGTGGATATCACCCAGGGCGGCGCCGGCCAGGAAGGCCTTCATCTTGGTCTGTTTGACCATGTCGGCATTGCCGCACAAATACACTTGCCAGCCCTTGAGTTGGGCATGGTCCGCCAGCGCCATGTCGTTGGCGCGACCGGCGCGCACCTGATCTGGAGTCTGTGATCCCGACACGCAGGGGTGGTAGAAAAAATTGGTGTGTTCGGCGGCAAGACTCTGCAGTTCTTCTACCAAGTAAAGCCCGGCCGCCGCGCGACAGCCATGATACAAATGGATGGGGGCATGATGGCCCTGCAGCAGCGCATCACGCACGATGCCCCACAACGGCGCCAAGCCCGAACCGGTGCCGATCAACAGCATAGGCTGATCTGGGTGGCCGGGATGATAGTAACAATCGCCCAGCGGCCCTTGGATACGCAAGGTCGCGCCCACGACCGCCTCATCGCACAACCACTCGCTCATGCGACCGTTGGCGACGCGTTGGATATGCAATTCCAAATACTCCTCGATGCTCGGTGTGCTGGCCAGCGAATAGCTGCGCACCAATTCCGTGTTGCGGTGGAGGTTGATGAACTGGCCAGCGCGATAGTCGAACTCCGGCGGTGCGTGCAAGCGCAGTCGCACCAGATCATGTCCGAGCGGCTCTTTGGCCATCAGCGCGCAATCCTGCAGAGGCCACTCCTCGTCGCCGGGCAGGGCCACTTCCATGTCCTCTGTCGGGATGCACTGACAGCCGAGAAAATAGCCCAGCTCGCGCTGGGCTTCCTTGAGACGTTGTTGCGCTGCCGGCGGCGGCGTGCCTAGCTCGGCGTGCATCATGCAGCTATGGCAGATACCGCTGCGGCATGAGGAAGGGACGGACACACCCTGCCGGAGCAGGCCATCCAACACCGACTCACCTTCAAGCAAGGGATAGCGCTGTTGCTGAAAAGTGATGTCCGGCACGGTGTGTCCTCCGCGGGATTAGCGGCCCAGTACGTCGTTGCGGGTGCTCTCGGCGATGGCCGCCGCTTGGGCGATCAACTCGGCCGGCACCTTGAGCTCCGTGAGCGTGGCACCGAGATGCTCCATGACCGCGTCGAAATGGCTGTCGTTCAAGCCTTGCTTAACCAGATGCGCGTGCCCTTGACGCATGTCCTTGCCGGTGTAGTTATGGGGGCCGCCGAAGGCATAGGTGAGGAAGGCCTTTTGTTTGGTGGCTTGCTTGTCCATATCCACCCCTTCGAAGAATCGGTTGATGCGTTCGTCGGCCAAGACCTTGCGATAGAAGATATCCACCGCCGCGTTCACCGCCGCTTCACCACCGATACGCTCGTACAGACTCTGACTCATTTCACTACCTCCAAAATTACGGGCATCGGCCCACTGCTTAAAGATGTATAAGCAATACATTATTAAGGCGCCGACCTAGGGATGTCAACAATAAGTCTAAGGGTGTTTGCTGAGTGGGCAACTGGGGCTTTAGCACTAGAAGCCCCGCAACTCCTCGCCAATTTGCGGCGTCGTCACACGGCCATCCGCGTGCCGAAACTGGAAAGGGACGGATAACAGCTGATCCCCGCGGTTGCGTTGTACGACGAAATGCAGATGCGGGCCGGTGGAGTAGCCGGTGTTACCGGACAGGGCAATGACCTGGCCTGCTGTGACCCGCTGACCGGGGATGGCGTGCACGCCTTCTAGTGCGAGATGGGCATACACCGCCATGGTACCGTCATCATGCAGGATGCGCACATGGTTGGCACGAGTGCCGTACTTTTCCATGTCACGGCCGTTGCCGAAGAAGTCGCGGGCCACGTCCATGACGATGCCGGCGCGCGCCGCGACCACCGGCGTGCCAACCGGCATGGGTATGTCCACGGCGTGATCGGTGCCCGGACCGTTATGACTGTGTGGACCGAAGAACGCTTGGCTGATGCGGAACACTCGCCCCGACGGCACCGGCGGTCGATAGATTTGCTCGGCGGGTCGTGTCGCGGGATCGCCGAGCACTAATTCCATGCCCAAGCGATACTGAGCCCTGGGTATGCGGGAATTCTCAATCGCTAGCGTGAAAACGCGCCGCTGCTCACGGGGTCCCAGCACGAAGGTGTGGGGCAGGGCGGGTGTGGCGATGAAGTTCTCCACCTGTTCGAAACGCACCGTGACGGCGATCGGGCCGTAATAGGCGTTGTAGAGCAAATACTCGGGATTGTGATCGGGCCCACGTTTATCCAGCACCACTTGCGCACTGGGATCCACCTTCACTTGCGAGGTTTGCACCGGCCGCTCGGTATCGGGCGCCGCGTCGCTGTAATGCCACACGCCCTGCTCGTCTTGATATTTGTACAACTTCTTGGCCACAGCCGGTGTGACACTCAGGGCGCCGGCTAATAAGACCGGCAGTATTGCGTGATGATATTTCATGGCTTACACCTATCATCGGCCAGATGCGGCGCGTTTGCAGCCCCATCGCCAGGATCGCGCACCGATACGGCCGACGATGCATCCAAGTGCCAACTAGGCCCAATATCCTTGACCACCTCGCTGCGGTGAGCGGCCGGTTCTCCGATTCTGGCCGAAAGGGGGTTTATAGAGTCTCGCAATGTGCCCCCCTGGACGCTGGCAGTGCCCGACTACGCGGCGGGCGAGGCTGGGGGTGAGATAGTGATCGAGCCTGCAATTTCTAATGGCCGCATGACGTCGTCAAGAAAGTGAACACCCGCCCTCATCAGCTATCAAGCGGGTGCGCCGTCACGTACGCTCAGTATTTGAACTCACCGACGATCAACTGCAGTGACTGGGCCACCTCACGCAACGAAGCAATGGTCGCTTCGGTGTCCTTGCACATCTGTTCGGTTTGTGTCGCCTGGTCACCGATGTGCAATAAATAATCCTTGGTCTGTTCCATGGTTTGACTCTGCTCCTCGACCGAGGAGGCGATGTTCATGTTCATCGCGCTGATGTTAACGATGGCACTGGCGACCGTCGCGAAGCTGGACGCTGTCGCCCCGGCGCTAGTCACGGTAGTGTCGGCCTTATTCTTGGTGTGCTCCGTCATCGTCATCGCGTCGCGCGCACGCGCTTGCACGCGAGCGATCATGTCGGCGATTTCCTGCGTTTGTTCACGAGTACGAGCAGCGAGCGTGCGCACCTCGGTGGCGACCACCGAGAATCCCCGTCCATGCTCTCCCGCCCTAGCCGCCTCGATACTGGCGTTCAAGGCCAATAGATTGGTTTGCTCGGTGATCGATTCGATGGCCTCCAAGATGGAGCCGATGTTAGCGATTTCCGCGGCCAGCGTCTTGATCACTTCGTCTGTGCTAGTGACGTCACCAGCCAACGCGTCGATGCTGGACATAGTGCGCTCCAACAGCGACTTGCCTTCATCGGTGCTGGCACTCGCCTCCTCAGCCGCCGTGGCGGTGATGGTGGTGTGCTCTGCCACAGACAATACCGTGGTGGAAATTTCCTGCATCGCGCTGCCGACTTCCTGAATACTATCCTTTTGTGTTCTAACGGCCTCATGAGCGGCGTGAGTTCTATCGCTGACCTCCGTGGTTTCACTGTGCAAGCGCTCGGTGTTGTTGGCGATGTTGCGCACAATGGATTGCAGCTTGGCGGCGAAGACATTGAACCAATGGGCCAGTTCGCTGACTTCATCACTGCCGCTTTCGTCCAAACGGTGACTCAAATCACCTTCACCTTGGGCGATGTCCTTCAGCGATGCGGTCATCGCCATGATGGGCGCGGTGAGTCGTCGTGCACCGCCATAGCCGATCAACAACACGAGCACAGCTACCACCATGCCCAACAAGATCGTACGATCGCGTAGTGCAGTGATGCTTCGATACGCGTGATCCTGGCTCACTCGCGCAATCAATACCCAAGTGGGATCTTGCATGAGCCGCAGGCTTTGCGAAGCAGACCAGGATTGCAGAAAAGTCTGCCCGGCCATCGTTTGGCGCGACAGTTCCTCCGGCAACTCTTGCCCGACACGCTGGTCGCTGAATCCCAATTCGCGCGGCTGGCCGGTTTGATAAAGCGTTTTTTGCGTTGCCATGTCGATCAATAGGAATTGGGCCAGGCTATCCTGCTTGCCACTAAATACGGCCAACGTGGATAGATACTCTTGCACGTACTCCCATGACACCACGCCGACCAAGACGCCGATGACGGTGTTGACATCATAATCAGCCCTAATGGGCACGAAGAGCGTGAGGCCGGCGCCTCCGCTCAGCTTGGAATTTTGCACCGTGCCTTGGTGTAGATTCCCCGCCAAGGCACGCTGGACGCCCTGCTCACGGGCGTAGTCTTGGTGCAGATTGCCTGCAGTGGTGGCGGATACCACCTGGCCGCGATCATTCATGACGGCCAGCTCCGCAAATTGCGTGTACTGCACTATGAAGTTTTCAAGGTAGGAGTGGATAGCGCCGTCGCTATCGTCTATCATGGTTTCCTGCATCACGCTCAGCGCTGCCCAAGCGCTCACATGCGTCATGGCTTCTTCGATGATGGTTTGCACGTCAGCAAGGGACTGGCGTGATGCGCTGCTGATCTGCGCACTGATATCCGCTTCCAAGGCATGCTTGGCGCTGATATACGAGACGACCGAAACCCCGACCAGTGGCAGCAGCGAACAGGCCAGGAGCAAGCCGATGAGCTTAGTTCTAATGCTGCTGGTCCCGGCTGGCATCGTAGCTCGCTCCGTGCTTCTCGTTATGACGTCCCGCACCGTGCGGAGCGCCCCCCCGCTGCATCAATCTCAAACTACTGCTTTTCCACCGCCAAGATGCTCCACGACTCGCTGGGCTTGTAGGCGATGATATACTCGGCTCCGCTGGCATCCTTGACCCGCGTGACGCCTTCCTCGCCGCTGTTGACGGCCTCCACAACCTTATCCATCCCGCTCATTTCCCAATCCTTGATGTTGTCAAAATAGCTGGCGTGATCGGCCGCCTCGCCCTGCGCTTCCAGGGGAATGTCCTTGCGGCTGTCGGAAAAGATGTAGCCTTCGCGGGTCAACATGAGGACATAGCTCGCCTCGCCCGAGACGCCCTTGTTCACCAGGTCGCGATACTTGTGCAGATTATGCTCAAAATGCAGGATTGCGGGCTTGGCGTCGCCGGCCATAAGCGGGGTGACATAGGCCACGACCCAGCGTAGCGTATCCGCTGACAGATAGATCGGCGCCACCGCCACTTCACGTTGCTGCAAAGCAAAAGCCAGATCGAAGAACGGTGCGCTGGCTTCCTCGGTGGACAAATCCTCATCCGGCGCAATGGCGTTTCCGACGATACGCGAGTGCTCATGGCCATTTTCATCGATCAGGCACATTTCATCAACGTCGAAGCGGCTTTGCACGGTCAGAGAAACTTTGTCGATGCGCCCTTTGAGCGCCGTCTTGTCTTTACTGGTGGAAAAATATTCGGGGAAGACTTTGTCTTGCGCGGCGGTAACCAAGGCGCGCTGGGCCTTCTTGTGTAGGTTGTCGATGATGGCGACTTTTTGATTGACCCGCTTGACCATGGCCTGCTCATCGGCCAACGCTAGCTCGGCGGCGGCGAGAGTCATGGCGCCTAAAGACAGTCCAATAAGAGCTCGTATGGCGTTGTTCATGTGGTTCCTTTGCGATCCTTGATCCTGTAATGACGATACGCCACCGACTGCTGTGACGCGGCTAGCTAACATATCGACTAGGATGAGGAGATCTTTACTAGGGAAAACCCTAGAGTGAAATTGATCGCATAAGATATAGCCTTGATTTATGGACACAGCGCCGCCCGGAGTCGCGGGTTGTTCTCGACACCGCAACGGGCGATATGACTAATCGGGGTGGGGGGGGACCTATCGACAGGGACCAAACGACGGGCTAACCGATAGGTAACCCGCCGTGTAAGGTAAGCTCGGCTAGTCAGCCGTTGAGTTTCTTCTTCAACAGCGCGTTGACCTGGGCAGGATTGGCCTTGCCCTGCGAGAGCTTCATCACCTGGCCGACGAAGAAGCCGAACAGCTTATCCTTGCCGGCGCGATAGTCGGCCAACTGGCCGGGGTTGGCGGCCATCACGTCGTCGATGACTTTTTCGATGGCCCCGCTGTCGGTGACTTGCTTGAGGCCACGCTTGTCGATCACGGCATCAGCGTCGCCCTCGCCGTTCCACATCGCTTCGAACACGGTCTTGGCGATCTTGCCCGAGATGGTGTTGTCGGTGATGCGGTTCAACATGCCGCCCAGCAGAGCGGGCGATACTGGGCTTTGCGTGATGTCGAGGCCGGATTTATTGATCGCGCCGGAGAGTTCACCGAGCACCCAATTGGCGGCCAGCTTGGCCTCACCGTTGGCGGTCTGAATGACGGCCTCGTAGTAGTCGGCCAGCTCGCGACTGCCGGTGAGTACGGCGGCCTCGTAAGGCGAGAGACCGTATTCATAGGCGAAGCGCTCCTTTTTCTCGTCCGGCAATTCGGGCAGCGTGCGCTGCACTTCGCTGATGAAAGCCTGCTCGATTTCCAGCGGTAGCAAGTCGGGATCGGGGAAATAGCGATAATCCATCGCCTCTTCCTTGGAGCGCATGGAGCGCGTCTCGTCCTTGTCGGCGTCGTAGAGCCGGGTTTCCTGCACCACTTTGCCGCCGCCTTCGATCAAATCGATCTGGCGCTCGATCTCGTAATTGATGGCGCGCTCGACGAAGCGGAAGGAGTTGAGATTCTTGATTTCGCAGCGCGTGCCCAATTTGTCGCTGCCCTTGGGACGGACGGAGACGTTGGCATCGCAACGGAAGGAGCCTTCCTGCATGTTGCCGTCGCAGATTTCCAGGTAGCGCACCAACGAGTGCAACTTCTTCATATAGGCCACCGCTTCCTTGGCGGAACGCAGGTCCGGCTCGGACACCACTTCCAACAAGGGTGTACCGGCGCGGTTGAGGTCGACACCGGTGAGGCCGTGAAAATCTTCGTGCAAGGATTTGCCGGCGTCCTCTTCCAAGTGGGCGCGGGTGATGCCGATGGTCTTGCTGCTGCCATCCTCCAACTCGATGTCCATGTGACCGTGCTCCACGACGGGCAGTTCGTATTGGCTGATCTGATAACCCTTGGGGAGGTCGGGGTAGAAATAATTCTTACGCGCGAACACTGAGCGGGGGGCGATCTTGGCGCCGGTGGCCAGGCCGAGTTTGACCGCCATGCGCACCGCGTCTTTATTCAGTACCGGCAGCACACCCGGCAGGCCCAGATCGACGGCGCACGCCTGGGTATTGGGCGGCGCGCCGTAAGCGGTGGAGGCACCGGAGAAAATCTTGCTCTTGGTGGCGAGCTGGGCGTGTATCTCCAACCCGATGACGGTTTCCCATTCCATACGCTATCCCCTCGTCTCGTTGAGCGCCCGCCAGGGCCCCTGGCGCGTATCGTGCCGCGCTGGCGGGCGGCTATCTTAACACCATCACCGACGCCTGGGGGCGGGCATGCGGGAGAGCGGGCGAGCCCCTGGCAGGGCGAGCCGCCCAGCGTCGATCCAGAGTCGATGTTCTCCGCCCCGCTTCAGGAATATCACGTTCATACCGATGAGCTACTACTGCCATCCATAATCCGGGCGTGACACAGTATGGAACCCTCATTCGGCGACAGCGACGGCACAGTCAACGCCATGATGCACTGCGACATCCTGGCGCCCTTCGTCACTGAAACCCTCACCAACCTGGACAGCATGGCCGACCTCAAAGCCCACAGCGATCTGCTGCCCTATCGTGGCCCGCTGGATGGTTTTGTCTTCAAGGGATTCTCGGTGGGCCTGGCGATCAAACAGCATGACGGCGGCACGGGCAAGCTGGTCATGATTCATGACTTGAATACCGCCCTGGCCATCGGCAACCGGGTGCGCGCCATCTTGCTAGGTAGTGATGAAAACGCCCAGACCTTAACTAACGAGGTCAGCGAAGCCTTGGCGGAGTTCGCCAACATCGTCATCGGCCTGGCCAGCCGCCGGCTCGGCGCTACCCAAAAAATCGCCTTCGGCACCCCCATCTACGTGAACAACCAAGCCGCCAGCGACCTGCTGTTGGAGGACGTCAAGCATATCTACACGGTGCCCGTCGACCTGGAGATCGGCGGCCGTTTCTATATCAGCTATTTATCGCATGAATAATCAGAGGATGCGACATGTTGAATAATGAGGCAAACATTCTGGTGGTCGACGACACCATGATCATGCGCGAAATGTTGCGCCGCGTCCTCGCCACCTTGGGCTACAACAACGTCCTGCAAGCTGAGCACGGTGAGGCCGCGCTGAAGGTGCTCGAACAGCACGACTACCAGTTCGGCGTGGTGTTCATGGACATCGTCATGCCCTGCATGGACGGTAAGACCGCGCTGAAGAAAATCCGTGAAAAGACCTCAACCTTGCCGGTGGTCATGCTCACTTCCGTCGCCGACGACGAATCCATCGCCGAATGCGAGCAATCGGGCATCACCCGCTATGTGCTCAAGCCGGTCAACGCCAAAAGTGGGGTGGAAACAATAGGGGGAATACTGGAGACGCTGTGAGTAGCTTGCGCCGCAACGCGCGGCATCGATGATAGCCAATCACGGCCAGGATTTACCCGGCGAGCGCATAGCATGCGCATAGATTCTTGCACACTAAGCGAGAAAAATGGGGGGGAATGTAAGCTTGCGCATCCCCTCATCCGCAACTGCCCGCCCGTTCAGCTGCGGAGGTGCAAGCCCTTGCGAGAGGCTGGAGGTACGATTCAGGACATGAGTTCACCATGACGATGGCTGATTTCGTGGCTGGACTACTAGCTCATCCTACTTGGCAGGGAAGCCCTTTGAGCTAATCCAGACCAGACATGCACTTCCATTACAGATGACCATGCTTGTGGCGTCCAACACGCCATCTAGAGTTCTATCGCAGTCCTTCCAAGCACCGCCAACGTGAATTCATTGCTTGTCCTAGCGATCCTTCGAGTCTACCTCAGTCGATGCTTTGAACTTGAACCAAGACGCCGCCTCGCGCAACTTGGCCGCCATTTTCGCCAATTCCTCGGTGGCCGCTTCCAGCTGTGACGTGGAGCCCTCAACGGATTGACTGCCCTCGACGATCATGCTCATGCTCTTTGCAATGTCTTCCGAGGTAGTGGCTTGTTGCTCCGCTGCCACCGCAATCTGATCGACCATGCTGATGCTGGAGGCGATCGAGGCCACCACTTTGTCCATGGATTGATGCGCTTCGTCACTGGAAGAGGTGACGCGCTCCACGACCGCCGTGCTCGCCTCCACTTCACGCATAGAGCGCGCTGTGTCGGCCTGTATCTTGCCCACCATACGCTTGATGTCCTCGGTGGCCCGGCCGGTATTTTGCGCCAGGGTGCGCACCTCGTCGGCCACCACGGCGAAGCCCCTGCCCTGTTCGCCGGCACGAGCGGCCTCGATCGCCGCGTTCAGCGCCAGTAAATTCGTTTGATTGGCGATCGTGTCAATTATCGTAGCAAAATGGGCGATTTCGTTGCTGTTGTCACTGAGCTCTCGAACCACTTTCGTCCAGCTGGAAACCAGATTAGCGATTTGATTGATGCCGGTGACGCTCAGCTCGACCTTCTCCGCTCCCAGCACGGCCAAACCATTGGTTTCATTGGCCAGGCTGACACCCTCCTCGGCGTGACGCGCCACTTCTGCAATGGAGTGAGTCATCTCGCTGATAGACTCGGACACCGATCTGGCTTCGCTGAACTGCGCGCCGATGGTGTGATTCACCTTGGAAGTGGCACTCTGAAGATGCTCGGCATTATTAGCCATGGTGTCAGCGGCTCGGGTAACCCGATGAGCGATCTTGCGCAAACTCACCAAGGTTTGATTGACCGCCGCGCCCATGGCGCCCAGCTCGTCGCGACTCTCGATGTGCAGCTCTTGATCCACGTACCCCTCGGCCACCCGCTCCATGATTTGTTTGACTTGAACAATGGGTTGCACGATGCGACGAGCGATTAGCATGGCGACCACTGCGAAGGCGATAATCCCCAGCAAACCGATGGCCACCATCCAGATTTGCACCGCCCGCTCATCGGCGCGCCCGCGACTGTTCATGACTTGCACGGCCTCATCGATGCGCCGCTTAGGAAGTGCTGTCGATAGTAGCGCAGCAGTCATGCCTTCCGCACCTGGCAGAGTGACGGCGGTGGCAAGGTAAGTCACCCCGCCCATGTCCAGCTGCTCGACCTGGGCCGATGAGCCCTGCTGGACCACGCGCACAAAGCGCTCATCGATATTCAATGCGCTCATGGGCTGTGGCTGGCCCTGAGCGTCGACTAGCCCTGCAGCCGCTATCGCCACGTTTCCACTGTGCACCACGGCCGCTATGCCCAGCGCTTCGTACAACTTTTGCAAGGGCCTGCTGTAACCGTTCAGCACCTTGCCGGTGATCAATACACCCAGAGGATCATCGAAGTCATCATAAATGATGCCTGCCGCGGTGACGCCAACCACAGCCGCCTCGGCCTCAGCGCGCCCGATTAGCTTGAGTGCCGACGCAAAATCTGTGCGATGGACCTCTAAACCAGCAACGCTAGCATGCTTATCGCCATCACCCTGCATTTGTCCCTGAGCCAGCCGGCTCAACTTGGAAGACTGGTAGTATTCCTGGGCAAGCTGAGACTCCAAGTCGGCGGGCCAACTCGCCACGAACTGACCGTTATGATCGAATATCAAGGCATAATCTATCCACCCATCGGCAAATGCCCCGCGGAACAGATTGCTGATGGCCGGCACCTTATTACCCTCGACGCTGGTGATGAAGCTCGGTTCGGCCCGCAGTTGATCGGCTCTCAGTTGGACGTTGTCTTGCACATCACGTATGAATGATTGGGCCAGCTGAAGACTGCCAGTGAGTTCTTGCTGTGCATCTGATGCTAACTCGCCGGCCAGCACGTCGACTTGCTGTTGAACGCTCTCCGCAATCTTCCATGAAACGACCGACCCCAGCACCACGATCATCACCGCCGCGGCGGTGCAAAACTGAAATACGATCTTGGTCATGATACTGGACAACGTTCTTCTCTCCATAGAAACGCCATGGCGCCGATTGCTCTAGCGTGATACGGCGCGACTGCAGTGCAGTTGCAACGAGATTCGCTTAGTTAGAGGTCCCGCCTGCTTGACGGATCACATCTGCTACGGCCGGGGAGGTTGCGTAGTCGATGAATTGCTTCACCGAACCGGTATTGTTCGACTCTTTGAACACCAGGCCTAAGGTGGTGACACTCGGGTAAGCCGCATCAGTGGGCGCCATGCCATCCACCTTCAGCACTTTTACGTGCGCGTGCTTGGCCACGTCGAAAGGGCCGAAACCGATAGTCCCGGCCTTCTTCTCCACCAAATCGATGGTCTCCGGCGTACTGAATACCGTCTTGGCACGCTCCGTCATGGCAATGTCGCTAAAGCCCGGAAAACTCTTCTGCAACCGAGACAATGAACTATCTCCGTCTTCCCGACGCACCACCCGAAGCTTGCCGGGTGCACCGCCAACGTCACTCCAGTTTTTAATATCGCCGCGGTAAATCCCCAGAATTTGTTCACTGGTGACGGCATCCACATCCACGCCAGAATTGACGAAGAACACCACTGGCACTTTGGCATAGGGCACATAGGTCAGGCCGTGGTGCATCTCCTTGTCCTTGATGCCGCGGGCCACCCGGCCGAGTACCTGTTCATCATTGCCGACGGCCTTGATCGCACCGCCGGAACCGATGCTTTCCGGCACCGTCACGGTCACCCCGGATTGAGTGCGGCTGTAAGCCTCACCGATGGCGTTCAACACCACCACACCGTCGCCGGTGCCCACGATGGTCAGCGTCTCCGCCGATGCAGTGATAGGCACCAGCGCCACTAAGGCCAACAGCCCAGCAACCAGTCCTTGCTTCACATTCATAGTCTCGCTCCCGAGGTCATTGCCGACATGCAGAGTGCTTGCTTTCAGCCACAGCGAGTTGTTCGGACCATTGCATCAGAACTTTAGTGTTCACTAACCTTGATGCGCAGAGAGGCACCAACGACGACTCCCAACCCTCTGCACCGACTCCTTAAAGATGTTGCTACACCGACCGATAGAGCGAGGGCAGTCATTGTCGAGGCGGCACTGCCCGCCTCTCAGCTTACCCTCACATTGGGAGATCGTAATGAAGACAGGGATAGTAGTATTGTCATGCCTGGCCCTCGTCTGGAGCGGCGCGACACTCGCGGACCAGGAGGTCAAAGTCGCCACCAAGGGCGGCTTGAAGGTGGAAAGTGGTGACGGCCAATTTAAATTCGCGGCCGGCGGTCGCATTCAAGCGGACCTGGCTCTCTATCAGAGCGACCAGGCCAAGCTGCATAGCGGCACCGAATTCCGCCGTCTCAGGTTCTTCCTCAAGGGCCGCATGTTCGGTGACTGGGAATACAAATTTCAACCGGACATCTCAGAAGATGAACTAACGATCCAGGATGCCTATCTGCGCTATGCCGGTATGCAGAACGCCGGCGTCACCATCGGCAGCTTCCGCCAACCCTTCAGTCTGGAAGACATGAACAGCTCCAAGTACATCACCTTCATGGAGCGCGGCCTGCCTAACGTCTTCGCGCCCGGCATCCGCATGGGCCTCGGCTATGATCGACACTGGGACAACGCCTCCTTCGCCGCCGCCATCATGGGCCAACCCGCGGGGAAAGGCGATGACGGCGATGAAGGCCTCAGCGTCGGCAGCCGCCTGACCTTCGCTCCCCGCCACGAAAAGGGACAGGTCCTGCACTTCGGCGCTTCCGTGGCGTGGCAGCAACCGGAAGACAGTATCAACCAGGACCTGCGTTATCGCCAACGCCCGGAATCTCATGTCACCAACACCCGGCTGGTGGATACCGGAACCATCGTCAATGTCGACAACACCCTCCTCTACGGCCTGGAGGCCGCCGGCGTATGGGGCCCGCTCTCCGCACAAACCGAATATATGGTCGCCAACGTGAGCGCCCTGGAGGACTACACGTTCGGAGGCGGCTACGCGTATGTGAGCTACTTCCTCACGGGCGAATCTCGGCCCTACAATGTCAAGGATGGCACCTTCGGGCGCATCAAGCCTAAAGGCAAGGGAGGGGCATGGGAAGTCGCGCTCCGTTACAGCACCCTCGACCTTTCCGATGGCACTGTGCTGGGCGGCAAAGAGAACAACATCACCGTAGGACTCAATTATCAGCCCAACCCCAATGTCCGCTTCATGGCCAATTACATCATGGTCGACACCGATGAGGACGCGGGTGACGACGACCCGAGCATCTTACAAATGCGCGCCCAAATCGATTTTTGATTTCCTCTTGCTAACCGACAACAGAGCGGCGGCGCACAGGCACAGCCGCTCTGTTGTCGGGCGTTGATGTTTTCCTATGTGCGCGTGATGAGCGTACGTGCCCCTAGGCCGGTGCAATATTGATCAAGTTTCCGTATGCTGCAATCGCTTTGTTTATGTTCACATAGACTGAGGGTTTACATGACAAAGGCAATGACAGCGTGAGCGGTAACGCAAATGCAGATAGTCGCACCAAGGTAAGACCTGGACGACATATCTGATAGGCGCATCCGTTGATGTTGCGTACGACTACTAGAACGCTGTCTTCTCCTGAGATAACCCCAACCGCTCCGCCAGTGAGCGCCGCAGCGGATAACGCAGCGCATACAAATCCGCTTCCTGCGATCGCTTGAGCAAATAATCATCGCTGGTAATTAGCTCATCCACCAGGTTCAATTCCAGCGCTTGGCTGCCGTGCCAGTATTCGCCGGTGGCAACGCGCGCAAGCTCCAGCTGTGGACGATGTTCGACGAGGAATTGCTTGAACAGCGCGTGGGTGTCCTCGATTTGTTGCTGCAACTTGGCGCGGCCTTGCTCGGTGTTCTCGCCGAACACGGTGAGGGTGCGCTTGTATTCCCCGGCGGTGTGCAATTCATAGTCGATGTCGTGTTTCTTGAGCAGGTTATGGAAGTTGGGTATTTCCGCCACCACGCCGATGGAGCCGACGATGGCGAAGGGCGCGGCGAGGATACGATCGGCGACACAGGCCATCAGATAGCCGCCGCTGGCGGCGACTTGATCCACCGCCACCACCAGCGGGATGCCGGCTTGTTTGATGCGCACCAATTGCGAGGCGGCCAACCCATAGGACATCACCAACCCGCCCAGGCTTTCCACGCGCACGAACACTTCGTCGTTGGGGGTGGCGACGGTCAGCAACGCGGTGACTTCCTCGCGCAAGGCGCGCAATGCCGAGGCGCGCAGATCGCCCTTGAATTCGAGCACGAATACGCGTTGTCGCGATGCCGGGTCGGCCGGCGCCGGCTGCTTCTCCTTGCGACGGCGGTGCAGATAATGCTTCAGATCATGCTTGGGCAGCATGGCGCGCTGCAAGGCGTCGGCCATGCCTTGATATTTATCGTTGAGCTTTTTGACTTGCAGAGGTTGACTCGGCGCCTCCTTGCGGCGCAGCAAGCGCGCCGTGGCGGCGATGGCGGCGACGATCAACACCAAGAAAGTCAAAAACTTGAGGATGAACAAGCCATAGGCGGACCAGAAACTTTCCATAACGCTTCCTTGGTTGGCGCTGCACGCTCATGGTAGACCACGAGGCGAAGATGTAAACAGGGGGAGGAAAAATCCGGCTAGTTTCGCGCTCGGATTGTTGGTTGTGTCGCGCCTCAGAATCCCCGCCCCACCGTGCGCGTATCCACCAAGCGGCCGTTCTCGAATACCAAGATACGCATGAAATGATTGGGGCCGAGGTTATAGGTCCATTCGTCGACGCGCTGCTCGATCAAGCGCCGGGTATGCTCATCGATGGAGTACAGGTTTTCCTGCGTGCGACTGTCTGTGAAGAAGGGCTGGCCGCAGCGCTGCAGGACTTCGATTTGGGTGAGTCCGTCGGGCAGCAGATTGACGTCGCAACGCGTCGCGGTCTTGCCCTCCAAATAACCGTGTTCGCCGGTGTCGACGTTCACCAAGCGGCCGTTTTCGAAGGTCAGAAGTCGCACGAATTCACGCGGGCCGAAATTGTACAACCACAGTTCCCGCGCGGTGGAGATGCGCTGTTCCGCGGCCTCGCCGAAATCGGCGATGAGTTTTTCCGTCCACCTGTCACGCCACGCCGGCGTGCCGCAGCGAGCGACCACTTCTGCCTTGGTGTCCCCGACACTCACCAGGCGGTTGCCGCAACGCATCGTCTCCGAGGCCTGGGCCGAGACACAGATGCCGAGTAGTAGCGCGGCGCAAATGCATAAGGTTCTGGGCATGGTGAATGCTCCATGCTGGGCTTATCAGCTACGATGGTACTCCTCTGATGAATCGGGGCTGAAGCCCGGTGCGGAAAAGGAGGAAAGCTCGCGTGCTAAGCAGCTGGCGCTCGAACAGGGCCTTGCTCAGCTATGCGCCCTCACCCCGACGGCTCCGCCTCCCTCTCCCTCTCACTACCGCTCCCCCCCGCCCGCGGGAGAGGGAATGTGAGAATAAAGAGTGGCTCACTCTGGGTATCGGTTGGGGTAAGGGCGCTTAGGCGGTTGAGGTCGCTAGAAAAAGGCGGCTACTCGAACCCCTGCGGGCGACGCTGATGCCAATCGGTGACGCGCTGATACTGGTGCGCGATGTTGAGCAAGCGCGCCTCGTTGAAGTAGTTGCCGATCAATTGCATACCTACCGGACGCCGGTCGACGAAACCCACCGGTACCGACATGCCCGGGAGGCCGGCCATGTTAACGGCGATGGTGTAGATGTCGGACAGATACATGGTCACCGGGTCGTCGGCTTTTTCGCCCAGGTTGAAGGCGACGGTAGGAGAAGTGGGCCCCATGATGACATCCACCTGCTCGAAGGCACGCTTGAAGTCGTCGCTAATGAGTTGGCGCAGCTGCTGGGCTTTCAGGTAATAGGCGTCGTAATAACCGGCGGACAGTACATAAGTGCCGATCATGATGCGGCGCTTCACTTCCGCGCCGAAGCCTTCGCCGCGCGAGCGCTTGTACAAATCGAGTAAATCCTTGGGGCTTTGGCAGCGATACCCGTAGCGCACGCCGTCGTAGCGCGCCAGATTGGACGAGGCCTCGGCCGGCGCGACCACATAGTAGCTGGGGACGGCCAGCCGGGTGTTGGGCAGGCTGATCTCCACCACCTCGGCGCCGAGTTTTTTGTATTCGGCGATCGCCGCTTCGATGGCCGCGGCGACCTGGTTATCGAGACCGTCGCCGAAATATTCCTTGGGCAAACCGATCTTCAAGCCTTGCAGCGAGTCATTCAGGGTGGCCTGGTAGTCGGGCACGGGCTGATCGAGGCTGGTGGAATCGCGGTAATCGTAACCCGCCATGGCGCTCAGAAGCAGGGCGCAATCCTCGGCGCTGCGCGCCATCGGGCCGCCTTGGTCGAGGCTGGAGGCGAAGGCGATCATGCCATAGCGCGATACCCGCCCGTAGGTCGGTTTCAAACCGGTAATGCCGCACAGCGCGGCCGGTTGGCGGATGGACCCGCCGGTGTCGGTGCCGGTGGCCGCCGGCGCGAGGCGCGCCGCCACCGCCGCCGCCGACCCGCCCGAGGAACCGCCTGGTACGGCGGCCGTATCCCAGGGGTTCTTCACCGCGCCGTAGAAGCTGGTTTCGTTGGAGGAACCCATCGCGAACTCATCCATGTTGGTCTTGCCCAGCATGACCAGGCCGGTCTCGTTGCCCTTACTCACCACGGTGGCGTCATAGGGCGCGATAAAACTGTCCAGCATTTTCGAACCGCAGGTGGTCTTCACCCCCTCGGTGCAAAAAATGTCTTTGTGCGCGATGGGCACGCCGGTGAGCGGCCCGCCCTGCCCTTGCTGTAACCGCTGGTCCGCGGTCCGGGCCTGCGCCAGAGCGTGTTCGGAGCATACGCTGATGTAGCTGTTGAGGGTCTTATCGAGTTGCGCGATGCGATCCAAATAGACGCCTGTCAGCTCCACGCTGGAGATTTCCTTGGCGCGCAATTTGGCGGCGAGTTCGGCGACGGTATGGTTGTGCATCACTGCTTATTCCAGATTGGGAATCGGTGGATGAAGGAGTTACTCGATAACCTTAGGCACCAGATACAAGCCCGCTTCCACTTGCGGGGCGTTGGCCTGAAAGCGCTCGCGTTGGTCAAGTTCGGTGACTTCGTCGGTGCGTAGGCGCTGCGCCGCCTCCATGGGATGAGCCATGGGCGCCACGCCGGCGGTATCAACGTTACTCATTTGCTCGACCAGGTCGAGGATGTTGGACAGCTCGCGCGCGTACCGCGGGATGTCTTCCTCGCTCACGGCAAGGCGGGCGAGGTGGGCGATCTTTTCGATGTCGGCTCGGTCCAGGCTCATGCTCGACGGCGCTCCATGGTGCTGGAAAGAGGCGAAACTTACCACAGTTGCGCCTTGCCCCAAACCCCCCCGGTTGCTAAAGTACAGCGGATTTTTGACGACCATACCTATTATGGGTGTGGTGTGCACCATGACCGCGACCCTCAACCCCGGCCCTCTCCCGCCCGCGGGAACCGGGGTAATGTGTCGCGATGCGACGTCACCACTTAACGACTACGGATAGCGCGAGCCATCTCCCAGCATCTCAAGGAATAAGCTGCTCCTATGTTTCTTTTCAAACGTCTACGGGGAATGTTCTCCAATGACCTCTCCATCGACTTGGGGACCGCCAACACCCTAATCTACGTGCGCGGCAAGGGCATCGTGCTCAACGAGCCGTCGGTGGTCGCCATCCGCCAGGACAAGGGGCCGGGCGGTCCGAAATCCATCGCCGCGGTGGGCGCCGAGGCCAAGGCCATGATCGGCCGCACGCCGGGCAACATCACCGCCATCCGTCCACTCAAGGACGGCGTCATCGCGGATTTCACCGTCACCGAAAAGATGCTCCAGTATTTCATTCATAAAGTCCACGAAACACGTTTTCTGCACCCCAGTCCGCGGGTGTTGATCTGCGTGCCGTGTGGTTCCACCCAGGTCGAGCGGCGCGCTATCAAGGAATCAGCCGCCGGCGCCGGTGCGCGCGAAGTGTATTTGATCGAAGAGCCGATGGCCGCGGCCATCGGCGCCGGCATGCCGGTTAGCGAGGCGCGCGGCTCCATGGTGTTGGACATCGGCGGCGGCACCACCGAGGTGGCCATCATCTCGCTCAACGGCATCGTCTACTCCGCCTCGGTGCGCATCGGCGGCGACGCCTTCGACGAGGCCATCATCAATTATGTGCGCCGCAACTACGGCACCCTGATCGGCGAGTCGACCGCCGAACGCATCAAGCATGAAATCGGTTCCGCTTATCCGGCCAAGGAAGTGCGTGAGATCGAGGTCAAGGGCCGCAATCTCTCCGAAGGCGTGCCGCGCAGCTTCAAACTCAACAGCAATGAAATCCTCGAAGCCTTGCAGGATCCGCTCTCCAGCATCGTTGGTGCGGTGAAAACGGCGCTCGAACAAACGCCGCCCGACCTGGGCTCCGATATCGCCGAGCGCGGCATGGTGCTCACCGGCGGCGGCGCGCTGCTACGCGACTTCGACCGTCTGCTGATCGAAGAGACCGGCCTGCCGGTAGTCGTGGCGGAAGATCCGCTGACTTGCGTCGCCCGGGGTGGCGGTCGCGCCCTGGAAATGATCGAACAAGGCGGCAGTGACGTGTTCTCGACTGACTAAGGTACGTCGCCGCACCGCACCGTCATGCCGACGCGAGCGCTAAGCGGTATTCGTCACATCGCCAGACGAACGAGGACAGACCATCAAACCGCTATTCATACAAGGGCCCTCCATCAACACCCGGTTGGTGGTGTTCGTGCTGGTATCCTTGGCGCTGATGACCGTCGATCATCGCCAGCACCATCTGGAGAGCGTGCGCGCGGGCTTGTCGGTGCTGATATACCCCCTACAGTACGGCCTGAATCTGCCGCTCGCCGCCGGCGATTGGATCAACCAGAGTTTCGCCACCCGTGAGACCTTGCGCGAAGAGAACGGAACCCTGCGCGCGCGCCAACTATTGATCGAGGCGCGACTGCAAAAAATGTTGGCGCTGGAAACCGAGAACGTCCGCCTACGCGAATTGCTGGATTCCTCTTTTAAGGTCGGTGAACGGGTATTGATCGCCGAGCTGATGGCAGTGGACCTCGACCCGTTCTCATCGCAAATTCTCATCAACAGAGGTTCGCGCCATGAGGTCTACGTCGGACAACCGCTCGTGGACGCCCATGGCATGCTCGGCCAGGTGGTCCATGTCAGTCCCTATACCAGCACCGCCTTGCTCATCACCGATCCCGATCACGCCCTGCCGGTGTGGGTGAACCGCAACGGCTTGCGCGCCATTGTGGTGGGGGCCGGCGCCAATCGCTTGGAATTGCCGCATTTGCCCACCAATGTCGATATCCGGCCCGGTGATCTCTTGGTGACCTCCGGCCTAGACGGCCGTTTTCCTTCGGGTTATCCCGTGGCGGTGGTCGAGCACGTGGATATCCAGCCCGGCCAAACCTTCGCTAGTATCACTGCCCGTCCGACCGCACAATTGGAGCGCAATCGCGAAGTGTTGCTGGTGTGGCCGGCGCAACGCGAGGACGAAGTCCCCGCGGACTGCCCCGAGGGTCCACCCTGCCCACCGGCGGATGCGGAGGGCTGAACCGTGGCCTTGACACGGCATCACGGCGGCTGGGCCATCGTCGCCACTTTGGTCGCGGCATTAATGTTGGTGATTGCCCCCATGCCCGCTTGGGCCGCACCCTGGCGTCCCGAATGGGCCACCTTGGTGTTGATCTATTGGTGCTTAGCCGCACCCCAACGAGTCGGCGTCGGCGTGGGCTGGATGCTGGGCTTGATCTTGGATGTGTTGCGCGGCGCCTTGCTGGGCCAGCATGCCCTGGCGCTGGCCGTGATCGCCTACTTGGTAGCGCAACTCCATCGCCGCATCCGGGTCTTTCCCCTATGGCAGCAGGCCTTGGGCGTGCTGGTGTTCATCGCCTTGCAACAACTATTGGTGTTATGGGTACAAGGCATTATCGGTCAGCCACGCGGAGGCTGGAGCTACTGGCTGCCAACACTGGCCAGCGCCTTGCTGTGGCCGTGGTTGTTCCTGGTGTTGCGCGCCGTGCGGCGCCATTTCCGGGTCAGTTGAGAGGACGCTGAACGTGACTCGACGCACGCCCCTCAAGGATTATTTGTGGGAGAGCCATCTGTTTACATCCCGCGCCGTGGTCGCCTTGGTGTGCGTCACCTTGCTGTTGTTCGCCGTGGTGGCGCGCTTGGTCTATTTACAAGTCATTAGTCATGAGCATTTCAGCACCCTATCGGAAAACAACCGGGTCAACATCGTGCCCATACCGCCCAATCGGGGTTTGGTCTACGATCGCAATGGCGTGTTGCTGGCCCAGAACATGCCTTCCTTTAGTCTGGAGCTGGTACCCGAGCAAGTTCAGGACATGGAGACCACACTCGCCGAGCTGGCGCAGATGGTCACCATCGATGAGGCGGACTTGCAACGCTTTCGCATCCGCTTGGCGCAAAAACATCCCTTCGAGAGTATCCCCTTGCGCTTGCGCTTGAGCGACGAGGAAGTCGCGCGTTTCGCCGTCAACCGCCATCGTTATCCCGGGGTGGATATTCAAGCGCGCCTGACCCGCGATTATCCCTTGGGCATGGCGGTCGCCCATGCCGTGGGCTATGTTGGGCGCATCAACGAAAGCGAATTGCAACAGGTCGATACGTCGAATTATCGCGGCACTAATCACATCGGCAAGATCGGCGTGGAGCGTTTCTACGAAGGCATACTCCACGGCGAAGTGGGCTATCAACATGTCGAAACCAACGCCAGCGGCCGCGTGCTGCGCGTGCTCGAGCAAACCAGCCCCAGACCCGGTTATGATCTGTATCTGAGCTTGGACATGGCCTTGCAGAACGTCGCCGAAGAAGCGCTGGCGCAGCGGCGCGGCGCGGTGGTGGCGATCTCACCTAAAAGTGGCGAGGTGTTGGCGTTAGTCAGTTTGCCCACCTACGATCCCAACTTATTCGTCAACGGGATCAGCGCGGCGCAATACCAAGAGTTGCAGAACAGCCCGAATCAGCCGCTCTTCAATCGCGCCCTCAACGGTCAATATCCACCCGGCTCCACGATCAAACCGCTGGTAGGGCTGGCCGGCTTGGAGTATCAGGAGGTCACGCCCGACAATTCCACCTTCTGTCCGGGTTGGTACAGCTTGCCGGGCAGTCAGCACAGGTTTCGTGATTGGAAAAGGGGAGGTCACGGTCACACCGATTTACGTACCGCCATCATTCGCTCCTGTGATGTGTACTTTTACAATCTCTCTTTGACACTGGGCATCGATCGCATACACAAATACCTCAGTCACTTTGGGCTGGGGACGAGGACCGGTATCGATCTGCCGGGCGAACCAACCGGGCTATTACCCTCGCGCGAATGGAAGCGAGCCACGCGCCGCCAGGCGTGGTTCCCGGGTGAGACGCTCATCGCCGGTATCGGCCAGGGTTATAACCTGACCACGCCGCTGCAATTGGCGCTGGCCACCGCCACCCTTGCCAATCGCGGCGCCATCATGCGCCCACAAATGCTGCATGCCTCGCGCATGCCGGGGAGTGATACGACGACCGCACAGCAGCCGGTCGTGGCCGGCCAGGTGCCGGTGGCGTCGCCCGCCAATTGGGACACGGTGATCGGAGCCATGCAAGACGTCGTGCACAGCCCGCGGGGCACCGCCCATGCCATTAGCCAGGGTATGACCTACCACATGGCGGGCAAGACCGGCACGGCGCAGGTGTTCGGCATCGCCCAGGATGCGAAATACGAGGCCGAGGAGATTGAGGAGCGCTTGCGTGATCATGCGTTGTTCGTGGGCTTCGCCCCGCTGGAGGACCCCCAAATCGCCGTGGCGGTGATCGTCGAGAACGGTGGCCACGGCGGCTCGGTCGCCGCGCCCGTCGCCAAGGCGATCATCGATCGCTACATGGCTGACAAGGCGCCCGCCTTATGAGCGCCTATCAAGACTTGCGCTGGGGTGATCGCCGCCTGCGGCGCGGCCCCTGGGTGCGCGGCTTACACTTGGATTTGCCGCTGTTGGCGGGCTTGCTGTTGCTGGCCGCCGTGGGCTTGATCGTGCTCTATAGCGCCAGCGGCGCCGACATGGGCCGCATCAGCGGACAAGTGATCCGGCTTGCCATCGGCTTTACGGCACTGTTCATCCTCGCGCAGGTCCCGCCGCATTACTACGCCCTTTGGACGCCGTGGTTGTACGGTCTAGGGCTGATCTTGCTGCTCACCGTGTTGATTTTGGGCGATGTGGGCAAGGGTGCGCAACGCTGGTTGGATTTGGGCGTGGTCCGTTTCCAGCCCTCCGAACTGATGAAAGTCGCCGTGCCCATGATGATCGCCTGGTATGTGGCAGAACATCCCCTGCCACCGGCGCGCAAGGCCTTGCTGCTGGCGACCTTGATGATCGTCATGCCCACTCTGCTCATCGCCAAACAGCCGGACTTGGGCACGGCGCTGTTGGTGGCCAGCTCGGGGATATTCGTGCTGCTGCTGGCGGGGGTGTCGTGGCGTTTGGTGATGGGCGTAATCGCCGCGCTGGGCGCCTTAACGCCGTTGTTGTGGCATTTCTTGCGCGATTATCAACGCCAGCGCGTGCTCACTTTTCTCAATCCCGAACAAGATCCCTTGGGCGCCGGCTATCACATCATTCAATCGAAGATCGCCATCGGCTCGGGCGGTCTGTACGGCAAGGGTTGGCTCAACGGCAGTCAGGCGCACTTGGATTTTCTGCCTGAGCGTTCCACCGACTTTATATTCGCCGTGTTGGCCGAGGAGTTCGGCTTGATCGGAATACTGTTGCTGTTGGCCTTATATTTATTCATCATCGTGCGCGGTTTGTACATCGCCAGCCAGGCGCAGAATTCCTTCAATCGATTATTGGCGGGGAGTTTGGTGTTGACGTTTTTCGTCTATGTGTTCGTCAACATCGGCATGGTCACGGGCTTGTTGCCGGTAGTGGGCGTGCCCTTACCGCTGATCAGTTATGGCGGCACATCTTTGGTGACCATGATGGCCGCTTTCGGTATCCTGATGTCCATACACACTCATCGTAAGTTGTTATCCAGTTGAGGCAGATAACCATGAAGTACGGCCCGATTGCCACGGTAGTGGCTTTGTCTCTGAACATGGGCTGCGCAAGCCTGCCCGTGGGCGCCACCGATCTTACCCAGCGCCAGGATGTGCGCGGCTTTATCGACGAGATGAGCGCACGCCATCAATTCAAGAACGAGGACCTCACGGCGTGGTTCCAGGCAACACGCCTACGTGAGGACATCATCAAGGTCATCAGTCGGCCCGCCGAAAGCAAGCCTTGGTATGACTATCGCCCCATCTTCCTGCAACGCTCGCGCATCAAAGGCGGCGCAACGTTCTGGAAAGAGAACGCCGCGACCTTGGCGCGTGCCGAGGAGGTGAGCGGCGTGCCGGCGCACATCATCGTCGCCATCCTCGGCGTGGAAACTCGCTACGGCGGCCACACGGGCGGCTATCGGGTCATGGATGCGCTGTCGACCTTGGCCTTCGACTATCCGCCGCGCAGCAAATTCTTCCGTAGCGAACTAGAACAATATTTATTACTCGCCCGCGAGGAAGGCATCCATCCCTTGGAGATCAAGGGTTCCTATGCCGGAGCCATGGGGCAGGCGCAATTCATTTCCAGCAGCTACCGGCATTACGCCGTAGACTTCGACGGCGACGGTAAGCGCGATTTGTGGGACAATAACGCCGACGCCATCGGCAGCATCGCCAATTATCTGCAAGTGCACGGCTGGGAGCCCGGCGCGCCCATCGCCGCGCCGGCCGCCACCCACGGCGTGGACACCTCCGGCTTGGTGGCGAAGGGACTCAAGCCCGCCCTCAAGGTGGCGGAGATCAAAAAGAGCGGTATTGAATTCGACGCCGCGCTGGCCGACGAAGCGCCGGCCACGCTAATCGAGCTAGAACAAAAGAACGGTCCTGAATATTGGGTCGGCTTGCAGAATTTCTATGTGATCACGCGCTACAACCACAGCGCCTTGTACGCCATGGCGGTGTATCAACTGGCGGAAGAAATCCGCACGTTGCGTGCCGCGCAATTGGCGCACGGCGACTGAGTGGGATTAATGGAATGCGAGTCATGCAGCTGATCTTGCCGCCCGCCCGAATCCGATGCGCAAACCGGGCCCGCCACGCAGTCGCGCTGCTGGCGGGCGTCGTACTGTTATCCGCCTGTGGTAGCTGGACCCGCACCTCCAGCCTACCGCCCTCTTCCTCGCCCGGCACGCCCCTGCCGCCCGCTCCCCCCGGCCTGCAGGACGGCCCGCCGCCGCAACCGGTGGATGTGTCGCACGTGCCGGACGCGGTACCCCAATTCGAACCGCTAAGTCGTTACGGCAATCCGCCGTCTTACGAAGTGGAGGGGCGGCGTTATTACTTGTTGGAAGATAGCGCCGGCTACATCGAGCAGGGTACCGCCTCGTGGTATGGCAGCAAGTTTCACGGCCGCCGCACCTCCAGCGGCGAGCCCTATGATATGTACGCCATGACGGCGGCCCACAAGACCCTCCCGATCCCCGCTTACGCCGAGGTCACCAATTTGGACAATGGCCGCAAAGTGGTGGTGAAGATCAACGATCGTGGTCCGTTCCGTCACAATCGTCTGATAGACCTGTCCTACGCCGCAGCCCACAAACTGGATATCTACAGCCAGGGTACCGGGCGGGTGGAAGTGCGGGTGTTGGACCCGCGCGCCTCGGTGGCGACGGCGCCTGCGCCGGCCACCGAGAGCAGCGATACGCCCGGCACGATATACCTGCAAGTGGGCGCCTACAGCGAACGCGGCAATGCCGAGCGCATGGTGCAGCGCCTCTCGCCCCTAGATGGTGTGGCGAATATCCGCATCAATGAGGCAGCGCCCGGATCCTTATATCGCGTACGGGTGGGTCCGTTCAGCGATGCCGCGGCGGTGGATCGCGCCAGCGAGCGGCTCGTGCGCCTGGGCGTGAGCTCGCACATCGTGGTGGATTGAGCGTCCCCGACGGAACCACTTTTCGCCCCCTTGGGGACGAGGTTGTGGTGCGCCTGATTTTTTAGGCTTCAGGCGCTACAATGGGGCCCGATTTCTCGACTTCCACTCCTGCGCCGCCAGGCGGCGCAGCGTCGCATCAGGATATGCCTTCAATCATGTTGTTACTCAAGCGCTTTTCATTATTGCTGTTACTCGTACTTGGGTACTTTGCCGCGGCCGTCGTCGCAGCGGCCCCCGCCATCATCCCGGCACCGCCGGAGGTCGCGGCGCGCGGCCATCTCCTGGCGGATTTTCACAGCGGTCGGATCTTGGCTGAAAAGAATGCCGATGAACGCATGGAGCCGGCCAGCCTTACCAAGATCATGGCGTCTTACGTGGTCATGGCTGAAATCAAGGCGGATCGCATCAAGGAAAGCGACTTGGTGCGGATCAGCGAAAAGGCCTGGCGTATGGAAGGGTCGCGCTCCTTCGTGCCGGTGGGCACCTCCATCCCGGTGGAAGTCTTGCTCAAAGGCATGATCGTCCAATCGGGCAACGATGCCACAGTGGCCCTGGCGGAATATGTGGCAGGCAGCGAAGAAGTGTTCGCGAGCATGATGAACCAGCAAGCCCAGGCCCTGGGCATGACTGCCACCCACTTCGTCAATAGCACGGGTCTGCCACATCCCGATCATTACACCACGGCGCGGGATTTGTTCACGCTTACGCGCGCCTTGATCCGCGACTTTCCCGAACATTACCGGTGGTACGCGATCAAGGAGTATACGTATAACAATATCACTCAACACAACCGCAATACGCTGCTGTGGCAAGACAAATATGTAGACGGTGTGAAAACCGGCCATACCGAGTCCGCGGGTTATTGCCTGGTCGCCTCAGGTGAGCGCGACGGGATGCGCTTGATCTCGGTGGTGCTGGGCACCGGCGGCGAGAACGAGCGCGCGCGTGAAAGCCAAAAATTACTCACTTACGGTTTCCGCTTCTACGAAACCCGCCGCCTCTACACCGCCAACGAGCCCTTATCCCAGGTGCGCATCTGGAAAGGCGCGCAGGAGAACCTGCCGTTGGGGCTCAAGGACACGCTGTACCTCACCTTGCCGCGCGGCCAATACGAACAACTCAATGCGGCGATGAAGATCCAAAACCCCCTGATCGCGCCGGCCCGGCTCGGCCAGCAATACGGCACGCTGAATATCAGCCTCAACGGCGAGACCTTGTTGACGCGGCCGCTGGTGGCCTTGCAAGGCATCGCCGAAGGTGACTTCTTCCAGCGGGTGGTGGACGAAATTAAACTCTGGCTCGAGTAACGCATGACACAGGTTTATCTCAATGGGGTGTTCATACCTCTGGAGCAGGCGCAGATCCCAGTGATGGATCGGGGCTTCATCTTCGGCGACGGCGTGTATGAAGTGATCCCGGTTTATGGCGGCCACCTGTTTCGCCTCGAGGAGCATCTCGAGCGACTCGAACGCAGCTTGGACGGCATCCGTATTTCACCCCCCCTTAGCCGCGCAGCGTGGCGCGACTGTTTCAAGGAACTCGTCGAGCGCAACGGCGGCGGCGATCAATCCGTGTATCTGCAAATCACTCGCGGCGTGGCCTCGCGCGATCATGCCTTTCCGGTCGGTGTGGCGCCGACGGTGTTCGTCACCAGCAGTCCGCTCAAGCCCCTGCCCGCCGACCTGGCCGCAAGCGGCGTGGCGGCGGTGACGCTGGAAGACATCCGCTGGCAGTACTGCCATATCAAAGCCATCACCCTGCTGTCCAACATTCTGTTGCGGCAGCAGGCCATCGATCAAGGCGCGGCGGAGGCCCTATTGATACGCGACGGCGTGGTGACCGAGGGCGCGGCGAGCAATGTGTTCGTGGTGCGCGACGGCGTGGTTGTCACTCCGCCCAAGGGACCTTATCTGTTACCAGGCATTACGCGCGACTTGGTATTGGAATTGGCGACCGCCCACGGCCTACCCTGCCGTGAGGCGGAAATTTCGCAGGGGGATTTGCACGACGCCGAGGAAATCTGGCTCACCAGCTCCACGCGCGAAGTAGTGCCGGTGACGCGCCTCGATGGTCAAGCGGTGGGCAATGGTCGACCTGGCTCCTTATGGAGGCGCATGATCGGCTGGTATCAGGCGTATAAACAAAGCGTGCGTGAACGTGGCGGCGCGACGCCGGTCTGATAGGCTAGGCGCTGTAGCCATGTAGCCAGCGCGGGCGGCGCCGCTATCTCATACAGACAACCATCGTACCGGTAACCAGGCATGAACATACCCGACGAATCGCCGTTGAGCTTCCCTTGTCTCTTTCCCATCAAAGCCTTCGGCCTGGCCAGCGACTCCTTTGACGCCGAGGTAGCGAGTATCGTGCGTCGCCACGCCGCCAACCTGGGCGAAGGGGCGGTGGAGGCTCGCAGCAGCTCCGGCGGCAAATACCTGTCGGTCACGGTGACCATCGAGGCCACCAGTCGTGCCCAGTTGGACGCTATCTATAACGATCTCAGCGCCTGTGATCAGGTGTTGATGACGCTGTGAGCGCCATGCCGGCACGCGCTATTACCCTGCGCCGCTGGCCCGGGCGCGATTATGAACCCGTGTGGCGCGCCATGCAGGCGTATACCGACATCCGCGCCGAGCACGGCGACAGCGATGAATTGTGGCTGGTCGAGCACCAGCCAGTGTACACGCTGGGGCTCAACGGCAAGCCGCAACATATCCTCGACGCCGCTGATATCCCGGTGGTGCACATCGACCGCGGCGGCCAAGTGACCTATCACGGCCCCGGTCAATTGGTGGTCTACCCTTTAATTGATCTGCGCCGTCATGGCTTGGGCGTGCGCGAGTTGGTCACCGAATTGGAAGGGGCGGTGATCGATTTATTGGCGGAGCTGGGCATCACCGCCAGGGGCCGACGCGACGCGCCTGGGGTGTATGTGGACGGCGCCAAGATCGCCGCCTTGGGGCTGCGCGTACGGCGCGGTTGCTGTTATCACGGCCTGAGCTTGAACGTGGACATGGACCTCGAACCTTTCCGCCGCATCAATCCCTGCGGCTATACCGGTATGGCGGTGACGCAATTGCGTGACCTGGGCGTGCGCATGACGGTCGCCGAGGCCGGTTCACGGCTCGCCGGGCACCTCGCCGCCCGCTTGGGGTACACTATCGCGCCCGCGGACCCGAGCCGCGATCGCTACGAGACCAGGAGCACACAGCGTGTCAGCCTCTGACAACAAGACCCCGATTCGCCAACGCGGCGCGGACAAAGTGGCCCGCATCCCGATCAAGATCGAGCCTACTGCGCAGCCCGCGCGCAAGCCGCGCTGGATACGCGCCAAGGCGCCGACCTCCCCGGAAGTGGTGCGCCTCAAGCGGGTGCTGCGCGAAAACCACTTGCACACGGTGTGCGAGGAAGCCTCCTGCCCCAATCTCGGCGAATGCTTCAGCCACGGCACCGCCACCTTCATGATCATGGGCGACATCTGCACCCGCCGCTGCCCGTTCTGCGACGTGGCTCACGGCCGCCCCAACGCCCTGGACGCCGAGGAGCCCGCCAACCTGGCCCGGACCATCGCCGCCATGGGACTCAGATACGTGGTCATCACCTCGGTGGATCGCGATGACTTGCGCGACGGCGGCGCCGATCATTTCCGCGCCTGCATCACGGCCACCCGTGCCGTCACGCCGAGCACCCAGATCGAAATTCTGGTGCCCGATTTTCGCGGCCGCATGGACGTGGCTTTGCAACAGCTCGCCGCGGCGCTGCCCGATGTGTTCAACCACAATCTGGAAACCGTGCCGCGACTGTACAAACAAGCCCGCCCGGGCTCCGATTATCAATGGTCGTTGACGCTGCTACAGCGCTTCAAGGCCGCCCACCCTGACATTCCCACCAAGTCCGGCCTGATGCTGGGCCTGGGCGAGAGCAACGAGGAGATCGTCGCGGTTTTGCACGATCTGCGCGCCCACGGCGTGGACATGCTCACCCTCGGTCAATACCTGCAACCCAGCGTCCATCACTTGCCGGTGGCGCGCTACGTGCCACCGGAAGAATTCGCCGAGCTCGGCCGCATCGCCGAGAACCTAGGTTTCAGCAACGTCGCCAGCGGTCCCATGGTGCGCTCTTCTTATCACGCCGATCTGCAGGCGGCGGGCGAAAAAGTGTCGTAATCTCCGTAGCGGACGCTATGCGCCCTTAGAGCAGCCGACAGCATTATTCGCTACTCAGCGGAAAACTTTTCGCCATCTAACCCAATATTTCGTATTATTCTTAAATAATCCATGGTCCCACTTAGCTTAGATAGAAACCATTCGTGAAGAACGACGGAACGAGACCAAATTACCTGCCTGACTTCCGCAATCCTCCGTTGAACGAGGTTGTGCTAGGAGTCCAGTTCAGTTCACCCAAGGGATACCAGCAAGTCTATGCTGGAGAAGTTTGGAACTTGTTTCGCTCAGAATTCCCGAGAGCCGAAGAACACCCCGCCATCGCACCTGCTTTCGAGACATTTGGACTGCCATCCAAAGGCGGGCAATTAGACTTTGCCACCGGTGCGTCTCACGATCGATTCTGGTTTCTGCGCCAGAGCGGCGATGAGCTAATTCAGTTTCAGCAAGATCGGCTCCTCCATAACTGGAGAAAAGTTGGGGACCAGACAAACCCATACCCGCGTTTCGAATCAATGATCAACCGATTCCACGCGGAACTTGAACAGTTGCAGGACTATTTGAATAGCTTGTCACCGCAAAAGTTGTCTATCAACCAGTGTGAAATTTCGTATATCAATCATATTGCGCCTGAGATGGGCCAAATTGTCAAAGCTTCCGATTGGCTCAGCTTTGTGAGGTTTAGCAACAGTGAGCCCGAAGATTTTTCTATTAGCTTCCGCGAAAGAATTCGCGATGATGACGGAAAACCCCAAGGTCGGCTCACTTGCGAAACTACGACGGGCATAAAGCCGGATAGCTCGCGGATCATTGTAATGAAATTGACGGTTCGCGGTGCGCCAAAAGGGACCGATATTGAATCAGCACTTCAATTCCTCACCAAAGGCAGAGAGCTGATTGTCTTTCGATTCGCGGAAGTAACAACAGATACTGCTCACAAGAAATGGGGGCGAGTTAAATGACCAGAACTCAAAGCAATGCCGCATTTTCCCTGGATGTAAGCGGAACGTCCACAAATATCGTGCGAATGCCTGCCCAGAGAGCTAGGATTCTTATTAGCGAAAATGTGAGTACCTGGTGTCACTCCGTAATGGAGCAATTGGAAATGCTTACCCAACTACCAGCTGGATGGGATGGTTATCAAGGCGTTCATGTCACTTTCGAGAACGCGTATTTCACATTACGCATGTTAGAGGCAATCTGCGGACCTGAGACTATTGCACCGCAGATCGTACCCGGCGAAGCAGGGGATTTGCAGATCGAATGGCACACCATGAAAGGTGATATTGAATTGCATGTCATAGCACCTAATGACGTGAGCGCATGGCGCGCCTTGACGGGCGACGACTCAGATGGAGAGGAGCTAGAACTTACCAACGACTTTACTGCTGTCACAGAGTGGGTAAGAGAAATAGCGGAGCCTACGACTGGTGCTGAAACCACCGCCGCGTGACGAGAATGGCAAGGTAATCCCGCATGACCATCGAGGGATTCTTCCAGACGACGGGATTATTAGACGCATCCCCGAACAGCATGTAGTTGTGGACGAAAAAATTGGAGGCAAGCGCCGCATTTCATCCATGGCCTTCAAGTGCTCGTCAGGACAAGATGCTGGCATGTCTGTTGATCTGCAGCGGCAGATAGAAGAAGCGGGTCTAGATGCCAAGGCCTTCGTGACGACTCCGCGCTGGGTTGGATCCATACGATTTAGAGCGGCTCAGCTTCGATCAGAAGGATTCAAGGTGGGCTTTAATCCGATCGAAGCTGACCCCAATCAAGGCATCGATACCAACCCCTATCACGGTGAGGTGTGGGGAAGTTTCACAAGATCAAAGCAGAAACGACTTCGTCAGTTATGTGAGTGGTTTGTACCAATCGATGGTGTATCGATTAGTGACGATAACAAACCCTCGCCTGAGGAAGTCCCCTAGATGCGACGCTGCGCGTATGGCACACACCCCATCCCCCTCAAACGAAGAAGACCAACAACACCACACCCAAAATCAGCCGGTAGATGACAAAGGGCAACATGCCCACCCGCTCCAGCAGCTTCAAGAAAAAGTGGATGCACAGATAGGCGCTGACGGCAGAGAACAGGGCGCCGAGGATCAACGCATCCCATAGCACCCGCGTCTCCGCCTGGATCAAATCCAGAGTCTCCAGTCCGCCTGCCAACACGATCACCGGGATCGAGAGCAGAAACGAGAAGCGCGCCGCCGCCTGCCGGGTGAGACCCAGCATCAGCCCGGCGGTCATGGTGATGCCGGAGCGCGAAGTGCCGGGGATCAACGCCAGCGCTTGCGCCACACCGATGATGAGCACGTCCTTCCAGAGTAAACCATGTTCGTCACGCGCGCGTGCGCCGCGCACGTCCGCCCACCACAACAGCAGGCCAAACGCGATGGTCGCCAGTGCGATCACCAGCGTGCTGCGCAGCTCCGTGGCCACGAAATCACTGAGCAGCAATCCCGCCAGCCCCACCGGCACCGTGCCCCATAACACCGCCCAGGCCAAACGGCTATCGCCCACCTGGCGGCGCTCGAGCAGCGAACGGCTCCAATCCTGCGTCAACGTGACGAGTTCTCTACGGAAATAGGCGACTACTGCGGTGAGCGTGCCGACATGTGTCGCGACGTCGAAAGCCAGACCCTGATCCTCCCAGCCGGCCAGGCTGGGTAACAGGATGAGGTGGGCCGAACTGGATATGGGCAGGAATTCGGTCAAGCCCTGAATGATGGCCAAAACCGCGATGTGCCAAAGCTCCATTTACGTACGCCGCGTGCGAAAAGTGTGAATTCTATCTCACTTCGGACAATTGCGCCCCGTACCGGATCAAGCCCCCACCCTGCCACTCCGATAACTCCGACAGCTGCATAGCGGAATGGTACAGGGCATGTTCGGCAGACGACGAGCTGCCAGGGATGGATTAGCGGGGACAAGGCAGACAACCCCATTAAGTAACGCCAGCGGGCACCAGATCTTCGCCCTGGCACTGGCCGTCTGTGGGCTGTGGAGCGGAATCGGACCCGTCCACGCCGAGTCGCCACCGTCCGGCGTCACCACGCTGACCCAGAAATCGTATCCCGGACGTAGTGCTGCCCCCACTAGCAGCCCATCGCGCACGCAGCGCAGTCTTGTTTCAGTGCCCGCCGACGGGTTGCCGCCCATCCAATTGCCGCACGGCCCAGTGTGGCTACAGGCCGGCCGCCGGCCGGTCCTGCCCGCCGAAACAGGGCGGGTTTTGCTGCAACTCAAGGGCCCGTTGCTCCCGCATCAGCGCGCCCAGCTCGCTGACTTGGGCGTGCACCTGGACGACTATTTGCCCGAGCAGGCCTGGAAAGCCACGCTACCTAGCGCCCGTTTGGATGACGTCATGGCCTTACCCTATGTCCACGCGCTGGGCGAATTGTATGCGGTGGATAAACTACCGCGCGAGATCCTGCTACACGACTTTGCCGCACGCTCGCGCAATGCCGATGGCAGCCTGACCTTAGAGGTCTATTTCCATCCCGACGTCGATTATACCCAGGCACGACGCGCTTTGGCCGCGGTGGAAGCACACGCCACCCAGAGCGATTTCGCCGCCGGCACACGCCTTACTGTCACGCTCGCGCCGGCGCAGGTGTTGGCCTTACTGGCGCTAGAGGTGGTGACCTGGGTGGAGGATCGCGAACCGCCCAAGTTGGGGAGCGGTCTGAATGCCGCCCGTTTGTCCGGCATCGACGTACTGGCGGGGACCGGTTACGACCTCGACGGCCGTGGCGTGCGCGTCGGCATGTGGGACGAAGGCTTGGTCGATACCACTCATCCCGATTTCGGCGGGCGCGTGGTCAACGCCGAGAACGGCACGGTGGTAGCCCATTCCACCCACGTGGCCGGCATTTTGACCGGCTCGGGTCTGGCGAGCCCGACCGCCCGCGGCATGGCGCCGGGCGTCACTTTGCACGCCTATGACTTTCACGGCGAGCCGGTCGGCGAACACAAAGCCGCCCAGCGCAATCACGACATCAGTATCGCCAACAACTCCTGGGGCTACCTCACCGGCTGGCAGCGTAATTACTATAACGACAGTCGCTGGGTGTGGTTCGGCGGTGCAGGCCAGGAGCGCGACGCGGATTTCGGCGCCTACACCGGCTTGACGCGCAACTGGGACCGGCTGGTGACGGACACCGGCTTGCTGGTGGTCAAGTCCATCGGCAACGATCGCAACGAACATGGCGCCGGCGGCAGTGGCCATTACCATTACGGCGACAACAACACCCTGCACTACGACTGGCATGCGCCCGACGGCGATTACCAAAGTGTGGGGCAGATCGCCGCCGCTAAGAACGTGATCAGCGTCGGCTCGGTGAACAGTGTCGGCACCATGAGCGCATTCAGCGCCTGGGGACCGACCCGCGACGGGCGCATCAAACCCGATCTGGTGGCACAGGGCAGCAATGTTTACGCGCCTTATTCCGGTCACGGTTATGCGACCTTGAACGGCACTTCCATGGCCGCACCGGTTGTGAGCGGTGCCTTGGCCCTGTTGGTGGAGCGTTACCGCGCCGTCGGGGGCGGCACTTTGACGCCACAGATCGCCAAGGCGCTGTTGGTGAATACGGCGCGTGACCTCGGCACGCCAGGACCGGACTATGGGTACGGCTGGGGCTTGCTGGATGCCCAAGCCGCCGCCGCGCTGATCGATGTCGATGCCGGCACGGGGCGACGCATCGCCGGCGAGCGACTGAGTAATGACGCCGAACGGCGCTTCGATGTAACCGTGCCGCCGGGCGCGGCGGAACTGCGCTACACCTTGGCGTGGACCGATCCGGCCGCCTCGCCCGGTGCCGAACTGGCCTTGGTCAATGATCTGGATTTGAGGCTGGTCGCCCCCAGCGGCGCCGTGCACTATCCCTACAGCCTGGCCGGCCTGGCCGACCCGGCCGCGCCCGCCACCCAGGTCGGTCCCAATCGCCTCGATAACGTCGAGCAAGTGCGGGTCAGCACGCCCGAAGCGGGCGAGTGGCAAGTGGTGGTGCACGCCACGCGCGTGCAGGACAACCAAGCTTATGCGGTGGTCGGCAATGTCGATCTACCCCGCGACAGCGTACCGCCCGGTGGGGTGTACCTGGCGCTCAACAGCGGCGCGTCTTATGCGCTCACGCCGGAAGTTAACGTGCATTTGGCCGGTTACGACAATATCGCGGTCAGCGGCTATTACTTGTCCGAATCCCCTGCTCCGCCGCCGCCCGCGAACTTCACGACCGTGCCGGCGATAGACCGCCTGCAACTCAATGTGACCTGGGCCTTGAGTTCCGACGACGGTGAGAAAACGCTCTATGCCTGGTTGCGCGATGCGGCGGGAAATGTGAGTGACCCCGTGCCGGCGCGCATCATTCTCGACACCCAGCCGCCGGAGCCGCCGCAGGTCAGTGGCGCGTTCACGACGGCAAGGGAACTGAGCTGGAACTGGACGCCGGGGACTGGCGGCAACGGCGTGTTCCGTTACAAACTCAACGATCCGGACATGAGCGTAGGCGTGGCCGAGGTGCGTGACACCTATTACGTTCCACTGGCCCCGCTCAGCGTCGGCGCGCACACCTTGTATGTACAGGAACGCGACGTCGCCGGCCATTGGTCGGCGGCAGCGGCGGCGACCGTGCAGGTCGATGTCCTACCTATCATCATCCTGCCCCCCAATGTGATGATGCCGCCGCCGCGCTTGCCGGTGGTGTGGGCGCTGACACCCAGCAATCATGCCCGCCCGACCTGGTATTGGGGCAGCGGTGGTGGTGGCGGCATTTATCGTTTTCGCCTCGACAACGCCGATTTGAACGGCGCCATGGAAAGCAATAGTGCCGCTTACACGCCGCCGACCGCCCTCAGCGATGGGCCGCACACACTATATGTGCAAGAGCGCGCTTATGACGGCAATTGGTCCCCGTTGGGCAGTTACAACGTACTCATCGACACCGCACCACCGCTGACCGATGTCAGTGTGGCAGCCTCCAATTCCGAGCGCTGGGTGACGCTCGCTTGCCTGGACACGGGCTCGGGATGCGCGGCGACCTATTACAGCCTCGACGGCAGTCAGCCCAGCTTGGCGACAGCGCGCTACGATGAGCCGATACTGGTACAGGGTGACGCGACCTTGCGCTTCTTATCGGTGGACAAAGCCGGCAATGCCGAAGAAGATCAGTCGCGCGCCTACGCAACCAGCGCAGAAGCACCGCGCGCCGGCAGCGGCGGCGGTGGTGGTCTGGGCCCGTGGGCCGCGCTGTTGCTATGTTGGTGGTCCAGCAGGCGCGTCGCGCGCCGTAAACAACCACCCGCTTGCGTCTAACGGCCGCGCGTGGCGAGCACTTCGTAGCGCGGCGTGAGTTCGCCGCGAGGATTGAGCGGGGCGGTGAAATAGATGCGTTGGCGAAAATCACGCGCTTGCTGGGCAGGAACGTCGGGCTTGAAGATGATATCGGCTTGATCGACCGTCTCGCATTGCTCGGCCACGCAATCCTCCAGCGACGCGCGCAGCACCAATTCATGCAAGGTATATTGCGCGGAAAGATTGCGCACCCGGCCTATGAGCCAACTGGCGCGATCATCGCGCTGTAAACGCATCTCGGCCAGTTCCACTTCGCTGGGCGCAATGAGCAGTTTGGCGTCTTGTAGAGATTGCTCCTGATACCAAGCGAAATAGGCGATGATGCCGACCACGACCAGCAAGGCCAAGGGCGCCGCGCGGCCCATGTTTTGGCGGGTGAGCGCCATGGCCAACAACACCAATACCAATATCAGAGCCAGCAATCCCCAAATCATCAGCGACCTCGTTGTGCGTAGACCTGCAACATCTTAACCATTATAACCCCAAGTGCCTCATTAACTTCTGACTGCTCATAGCGGTACGAGTTGCCGCGGCACCGGCGGCTGCACCAGAACAATCGTTGCGCGTGTCGTTCAGGGGGCCTGGCAGCAAATAATTTGCGACATACGCTCCCCAGACCGTTGTGGCGAGTAGGCAAGGTGCACGCCACTGTCCCACCGCGGGCTATTTCCCTGTGTCGTGTGTTGATCGCGCCTGGCAGACCGGTAGACGGTGCTTGAGCCAGGCTCGCAAAGCCAGTTGCCCACCGCGCCGGATGACCGCCAGCAACCGATTAACGTCGCGGACGATTATGAGATGGAGAGGTTGCGACGCGCGGCCCAGCCGGCACGGGCTCTTTGTTACAATGCGCCCCCATGGATGTATCCGATATTCTCGATCCCCTGAATGATGCGCAACGCGAGGCGGTCACCGCCCCCGCCGGACCGGTGCTGGTGGTGGCGGGTGCGGGCAGCGGCAAGACGCGGGTGCTGGTGCATCGCATCGCCTGGCTGATCCGCGTCGAGGGCGCCTCACCCTACGGCATCCTCGCCGTCACCTTCACCAACAAGGCGGCGGCGGAAATGCGCGGGCGCACCGAGGAACTGCTCGGCATCCCGACCGGCGGCATGTGGGTGGGCACTTTTCACAGCCTTGCCCATCGCCTGTTGCGCACGCATTGGCGCGAAGCCGGCCTGCCGCAGACCTTTCAAATCCTCGACTCCGATGATCAGTACCGCTTGATCCGCCGCCTCCTCAAGGCGTTGGACTTAGACGAGGCCAAGTGGCCGCCGCGCCAGGTGCAGGGTTACATCAATAGCCGCAAGGACGAAGGACTGCGTCCCGCGCACATCGATCAGCAGCACGATATTTATGCGCGCCAGATGGTGCGCATCTATCTCGCCTACGAAGAACAATGCCAGCGCGCCGGCCTCGTGGACTTCGCCGAATTGTTGTTGCGTGCCCATGAATTGCTGCGTGATCGCACTGAGATTCTTCAGCATTACCAGCAACGATTTCAGTACATACTGGTCGATGAGTTCCAGGACACCAACGCCATTCAATATGCTTGGCTGCGTTTATTGGCCGGCACGCGCGGCTGTTTGTTCGCCGTGGGCGACGATGACCAATCCATCTATGGCTGGCGCGGCGCGCGCATCGAAAACATTCACCGCTACAGCAAGGATTTTCCCGGCACGGTGACGTTGCGTCTGGAAGAGAACTATCGCTCCACACAAACCATCCTCGCCGCCGCCAACGCGCTGATCGAGCACAACACGGGGCGCCTCGGCAAGGAGCTGTGGACCGACGGCGAAGAAGGCGATCCGTTGATGTTGTACTCGGCCTTCAACGAATTGGACGAAGCACGCTTCGTGGTCGAGCGCATCCGTCATTGGCAAGAGGCGGGCCATCGCCGCAGCGAAGCGGCGATACTCTATCGCTCCAACGCGCAATCGCGGGTACTCGAAGAAGCCTTGCTCGCCGCCGGCGTGCCCTATCGCGTCTACGGCGGCTTGCGTTTTTTCGAGCGCGCCGAAATCAAGGATGCGCTGGCCTATCTGCGCCTCATCGCCAATCGCGATGACGATGCTTCGTTCGAGCGCGTGGTCAACACGCCCACGCGCGGCATTGGTGACCGCACGTTGCAAAACGTGCGCGATCAGGCGCGGCAAGATGGCGTGACCTTGTGGCGCGCCGCCGAGGCGCTGCTCAGCAGCCATGCCCTGCCGGCGCGCGCTGCCACCGCGCTGCGCGGCTTTCTCGATCTGATCGCGCGCCTCGACAGCGACACCCGTGATCTGCCCTTGAACGAGAGCGTCGATCACGTCATCGCCGCTAGCGGCTTGGTCGCGTACCACGGCCGCGACAAAGGCGAGAAGGGCCAGGCACGCGTCGAGAACTTAGAAGAATTGGTCAGTGCCGCACGCCAGTTCGAGGTCGAAGAAGACACACCTTCAGAAGACGACGGCACACCTCTCGATCCGCTATCCGCGTTTCTCACCCATGCGGCGCTGGAAGCCGGTGAGGGCCAGGGCGATAAATGGGAGGATTGCGTGCAATTGATGACCTTGCATTCCGCCAAGGGCTTGGAATTTCCGCTGGTGTTTCTCGTCGGCATGGAAGAAGGCTTGTTCCCCCATCAAATGTCCGTCGAAGAACCCGGCCGTCTCGAGGAAGAGCGCCGCCTGTGTTACGTCGGCATCACCCGCGCGCGACGCGAATTGTATTTGACCCATGCCGAATTACGCCGCTTACACGGCAGCGAAACCTATCCGCGTGCGTCGCGCTTTATTTCTGAAATTCCCGCCAAGCTGTTGCGCGAAGTGCGCCCGCGCGCGCAGGTGGTACGCCCCGTCTCTCACCGCGGCATCGCCGACACCGCGGCGACCTCCGCTTCCGGCTTGCGTCTCGGCCAGCGCGTCAGCCACGCCAAGTTCGGCGAAGGCGTGGTGCTCAACTACGAAGGCCAAGGGTCCAGCGCCCGCGTGCAAGTCAATTTCTCCGGCGCGGGCGCCAAGTGGTTGGTGCTGGCCTACGCCAATTTACAGGCGCTATAGGTTCCGATCGATGCCTCACGCCTACCGTAAGCCCCTTGGATCACCCCGGTGTTCGAACAACGCTGTCCGGGACTGCAATACGATGGCCACGCAAGTATTGTGATGTCAACCGCGAGAATTGCCACGCTCACCACCTTTGGCTCTGAGCATGCGTGCCCACCGGCAGCACCGTCGCTGAGATAGTGCTACGAAACACCCCGGTTACGTATCTGCCACCCCGCTTGGAGTTGATGTTCGCGATGAAATAAGCGGTGCGGCCCGTCGATTTGCTGTTCGCAGAGACGCGTTTAAAGCGAAATACGACGCTGGGCTTCTTTCTTCTGTAGGTATTTGAATCGTAGAATCTGATGTGCTCACCAAAGCTGCGAGATACAGCGGGTATCAGCCTGACTTGCACGTCTTAAAAGACCAAGCCGCTCACATTCTCCAACTTCAATATTAATAAATAGCGTTTGTTTTTCTCGATTCTGTCCAACGCGGGCGTCAGCCCGCCATGAATCGTCCACTCAAGCTTCAAGCTGCTCTTTATTGCATCATTCAGCGTCCGTTCCAGGCTGGTAGCGGCCATAGTCCATCTCCCTGCTAGTCTCAAGACAACATGTTCCTGTGGCAATAGTACAGTCAATCGCTCCGTGATGGGCAAGAGCGCATGAGGAAAGCTAGGGTTTTCCAGATTGATAGCGAGAAGGTTGTTGCGATGACTATGTCCCCGGATGTCGCAGCGCAACATCCGGGCTACACTCACCGGTACACATAGTGACCCGCATAGCTCACCAAAACTGGTGCCGATAAGCACGACCATGAGGCCACTCACCCTAGCGGCTCATGACACCTTCCAACTTGGCAATCAGCGCGGCGCAGGCCGCCTCCGGGGTGGTGAGCTTCATGGATTGCGGTACATCCACGGTCAAGCGTCCGCTCAACTCGTACATGCAAACCAAATCATCTTGACCCGGCTCATCGGTGGAGACGGTCAGTAACTGTTGATCAAGGAAGTAATAGGTGAGGAACTCGCCGCGGGACGCCACGGCGTAACTGCGACTCTGATTCTGCCAAAGGGTGCGCGGATGGCGTTTGATCCGCTCGGTGACCCGCTCCACATCAGGCGGCGTATAGACCGGCTTGGGCTTTGTTTTAGGTTTGGGTCTTGGCTTGGCTGCTGCCGTGACGGCCGGTTTGGCCGGCGGGGTGGGAAGCGGTTGGATGGCCGAGTCAGATTCAGGTGGAGCGGCAGCGACGTCCGCGGGCGGCGTCTGGTAGGGCTCGCGGACGATGGTGCCGGTAATGCGCGGCGCACGGACCTCCGTCGAGGTGCTTTCATCTTCGCTGTACACGCCGATAACGCCTGCCAAGGGCAAGCCGATCACCGCTATCACTATGCTGAGGCGCATGCTTACAACCCGTTGGAAATTGTTGCAGTGAAGTTCACTAAAACAATCAGTTAGCCTGCAACGACTATCGGACGGCGGCGTGGAATTGTTTAGTCGCGGCCGGAGCGCGTGACAAGATCGGCTGACAGAGATCAAGCCTCGCTCGAAGCAATCGCCACAACACCGCCCGACCGGCGCCGCTTTTTGGCGTGAGAGCGAGCACGGAATGAATGGACGTTCGGCGTAGCCAACTCCTGGAGTGGCTACGCCGGTTCTCTTCAAGACCCTATCGACAGCGGTTGGAGATCGTGGGATCCCCGCCGCAACGGGCAAGCCACGAATAGGCGGGCGATTAAACGCCTCGCTTGCGCCGACGCATGACGCTCAGACCTGCCAGGCCGAGACCAAGGATGGCGAGAGAGGTGGGTTCGGGGACATTGTTGACGATGTCTTGGCTTTCGACGCCAAGGATATCGAAGGCCCAGGCGCCGGTGCGGTTGGGGTCACTTAGCAGAGACTTGGCGCAAAATAATCCCGGCGGGCTGCAGCGTAGTGGATTGCTGGTGTAGGTTTGATTACCGGTTTTGTCGAATCCGGCTCCCAGAGTGGGGCCAATTGCAAAATTGTCGGATTGCATGATGGCCACTTGATACATGCCCGCCGCCAGCACCTCATCAAAACAGGCATCATATGGGTCACCGTTGTCAGCGTTGACCACACCGGCGCCGCATGCATTTAGACTAACAGCAGCGGCGTCCTCGTTTTGATTTACTAGATTTCCACTACTGTCGAACAGGGCCAGCATGGGGTCGAAGCCGCCTGCGGGCACGACAGTACCATCCGCTTGCGTGCCACCGCCGAAGCCATAGGTGCGCAGTCTCACCTTCGAGACATCGTCCGCCGTGAAGCTAAACAGCCGAACGTCGTCGTCGTTGGCAAACACACCTGTGAAGGAAAAGTTCATTGGCACCGCCTGGGCTTGGGCCCCCACCACCAGCGATGCGACCACACACAAAGTTGAGGCTAACTTCGTGATTCTAGGCATTGTTGTTGTTCTCCTGCTAGCTTGCGTCAGGGAAATGAGTTGTTTTCCCGTAAAATATGCAAATTTCGTGTCAATTGTTAATACTTGTCAATTTACAATTAGATGACTTAAAGCGCTACAGGCCGAGATTTCGCATATGTAAAGGTTGTCGACGGGCAACGAGGCGGATTATTGCAATAGCTTATGACACTACTAGGCTAAACCGGGGGCGCCTGAGTATGTCTGTGTATGGCATGACCACCGAGGGCGGCGGCGTTACCGACAGGTCCGCGCATAGGCCGATCTCGCGCTGCGGATGCTCGCCAGCGTAAGAGGAAGAGGCGGGTCACCCTGCCCGCTTTGTCCCAGCCCCAACCCACCGCTTGAAAGTTCTCAAAACCTTCCCTATCCTGAGCCGGGACTTTTCGAGAACTTTCCCTATGCTCACCCGCCAACAAGCCAAGGCCCTGCACGGCATCCGCGTGCATCTGGCGCGCGAGGGACACGCCCCCACCCTCAAGGAGCTCGGAGCCGCCCTGGGCGTCAATTCCAAGGGGGCGGTGCACCGCTTGGTGCAAGCGCTGGTGGACAAGGGTTATTTGGCGCGCGGCGGCGGTTGGCGCGGGCTGCGGCCCACTGAAGAGGCGGCGCCGTGGAGTCTGCCGCTGCTGGGGCGCATCGCCGCCGGCCAACCCATCGAGGCCATTCCCGGCCGTGATACGCTCAATCTTGCCGACTTCCTGCTGGGCCCGAATCGTTACGCACTGCAGGTGAGCGGCGAGTCGATGATCGAGGCCGGCATCCTCGACGGCGATACGGTGGTCGTGCAACAGCGCGACAGCGCCGAAGACGGCGACATCGTAGTGGCGCTCATCGATCGCGATGAGGCCACGCTCAAACGCCTGCGCTACAACCGCGACGGCTCGATCACGCTGCTCCCCGCCAACGCCGCCCTGGCGCCCGTCACCTACAGTGCCGCCCGCCTCACCATTCAAGGCGTGGTGGTGGGCCTGCTGCGCGGTTACCGTTGAGGGCGCGTGGTGGTCAAGTGGTAGTGGCCGCGTGCCAGCATTATTAGTCGACATGAAGGTCTTCTTCGCTTCGCTGGAGCGACGCCATCAGCCGGTATGACGCGGCCGCCCCATCGGTTTCGCCAACGGCACACTAGACACGTGCCTCATCAGCGGTTCCTGCGAGACGCGGCGACGCGGGTTGCTTGGGCGGTGATGACTGCAACGCATTTCCCACCGACGACGCCTCGCCCTCGCTCGCCTTGATCGCCTTGAACCGCCGCGCTAAGAAGCATTGCCGCTCGCAGACGTACGCCAAACGCAAGCTACCGCGCTCCATCCGCGTCCCGCCCGGGGGCAAGGTGATCCGTTCGGCGAAATGACTCTTCACCGACGTCTGCGACCGTGTGACGGACGCCGTCAATCAACGCGAGGGTGAATTCGCCCTCGCCCGGTCGCGCTTGGTGCGTCACGCGTCCAGATCCAAGCTCAGCGCCGCGGCATGAAAACCGTAGGCGATCGGCAGACCATTTGTTAGTAAGCACGCGTTAATGGGTAGGCACAAGCCGATCTAGTTCAATGCAGCGAAGTACCCGGCTTATTTATCAGGGACGCGAGCCGCTGGCCAAAGCTAGCTGTTCACCCGGCACGACGCGCCGTTGTGTTCCTCCCGCCCGACTACCCGCCGATGCTGAAGGCGCCCTCAGTAACGCGAATCAAACAGGTGCGGCTACCCGCCGACCATCCTTTTTCCCCGCACAGCGATGGTATACTTCCCGCCCCATGCTGACCTATCCCGACATCGATCCCGTAGCCTTGCAGCTCGGCCCTATCAAGATTCATTGGTACGGGATCATGTACTTGGTGGGTTTCGCCAGCGCCTGGTGGTTGGCGCGCTGGCGCGCGCGGCGTGCCGACTCAGGCTGGCAGGAAGTGGAGGTCGGCGATCTGATCTTTTACGCGGCGCTGGGCGTGGTGCTGGGCGGGCGCGTCGGCTATATCTTGTTCTATGATTTCGGCTCATTTCTGGCCAACCCCTTAATGATTTTCAAGGTGTGGGAGGGCGGCATGTCCTTCCACGGCGGCTTGCTGGGCGTGATCGTAGCCATGGCGCTGTACGCGCGGCGCACAGCGCGCGGCTTCTTCCAGGTGGCGGACTTCGTCGCACCGCTGGTGCCGATCGGATTGGGCGCGGGTCGGCTGGGGAATTTCATCAACGGTGAGTTGTGGGGCCGGGTCAGCGAGGCCCCATGGGCGATGGTGTTTCCCAGCGGCGGGCCGCTGCCGCGCCATCCTTCGCAGCTCTACGAAATGCTGCTGGAAGGGGGGGTACTGTTCGTCATGCTGTGGTTTTATTCGCGCCAGCCGCGACCGACGATGGCGGTGTCGGGACTGTTCTTATTGGGTTATGGGGTGTTTCGTTTCGCGGTCGAGTTGGTACGCGAGCCGGATGCCCACCTGGGTTATCTGGCGTTCGGTTGGCTGACGATGGGGCAAGTGTTGTCCACGCCGCTGGTGGTGTTGGGCGCCGTGTTGATGTGGCTGGCTTATCGCAAGCGCATGCCGGCCACGCGCAAAGGTTGAGGTCATGCAGCAATATCTAGATTTGATGCGTCACGTCATGGCGCACGGGGTGCACAAGAGTGACCGCACCGGCACCGGCACGCTGAGCGTGTTTGGTCATCAAATGCGTTATGATCTCGCCGCCGGTTTTCCGCTGGTGACCACCAAGAAACTGCATCTGCGCTCCATCATTCACGAGTTGCTGTGGTTTCTCCAGGGCAACACCAACATCCAGTACTTGCGTGACAACGGCGTGAGTATCTGGGACGAGTGGGCGGACGAACACGGCAATCTCGGCCCTATCTACGGTTATCAATGGCGCTCGTGGCCGACCCCCGACGGGCGCCACATCGACCAAATAAGCCAAGTCGTCGAACAAATACAGCGCAATCCCGATTCGCGCCGTCTTATCGTCAGCGCTTGGAATGTTGCCGACATCGACAACATGCAATTGCCGCCCTGTCACGCCTTCTTTCAGTTCTATGTCGCCGAAGGCAAATTGTCGTGCCAGCTCTATCAGCGCAGCGCGGATATTTTTCTCGGTGTGCCGTTCAATATCGCCTCGTATGCCTTGCTGACACTGATGATCGCCCAGGTGACGGGGCTCCGACCGGGCGAGTTCGTACACACGCTCGGCGACGCGCACCTGTATCTCAATCACCTCGAGCAAGCGGAACTGCAATTATCGCGTGAACCCTATGCCTTACCCGAGATGAAGCTCAACCCGGCGGTGAAGTCGGTGTTCGATTTCAAATACGACGATTTCGAATTGGTGGGCTATCAAAGTCATCCCGCCATCAAGGCGCCGGTGGCGGTGTAAGGGGATTCCGTCGACAGGTAACGAGTGCTTGAACATACCGCCTGAAACCCACACGACTAAATAATTGACACACCCATGACCCAGAATAGTGGAACACTCATCATTTCCCTCATCGCTGCCATGGGTAACGATAGAGTGATCGGTATCGACAATCGCCTGCCGTGGCGCTTGCCGGCGGACCTGAAGCACTTTCGCGCCATGACACTGGGCAAGCCGGTGCTGATGGGGCGCAAGACATTTGAATCCATCGGCAAACCGCTGCCGGGAAGATTGAATATCGTCATCACACAGGATGCGGCGTATAGCGCCGCGGGCGTCACCGTAGTGCATAGTGTGGATGAGGCCTTGACGGCCGCGGGCAATGCGCCGGAAATGATGGTCATGGGTGGCGCGTCGTTCTACGTGCAGATGCTGCCGCGCGCCGAGCGTTTGTATCTCACCTTAGTTCACGGTGACTTCGCCGGCGACGCCTATTTCCCCACCTATGACGAAAATGAATGGGGCGTGGTGTCTCGCGACGACCACGCCCCCGATCAGGCTAATCCCCACCCCTATAGTTTCTTGCTACTGGAACGCAAAGGGCGAAGATAAACGCCACTCACTGCGTTCAATGCACGGCGCGAGATTCCGGCTCGTTGGCGCGCAACGGCGGCGGGACTTCAGTCTCCGCGGCGGGCGCATCTTGTCCGGCGCCGTTACCGGAAGTCGGTTTCGTTTCCACCCGGGCTACCGGCTCCGCTTCGGCCTTGACTTCCGCCGGCGCTTCGGCCTGCACTTCTACTGGCGCTTCGGTAGACGCTTCAGCCGCGGCTTCTGCCGCTGTTTCAGGGGTGACATCACGCTCGTCCTGGCTACGCTCGGCCAGTAGACGATCGCCGCCCTCCATGCTCAGCTTCGGCGCATTGTCACCACATAAGCTTTGCGAGCTGCTCGCCAGATGTTGATACACCGCGCGATAACTGGCGGTGAGATTGTTCACCAGCTCGGCGGTCGTGGCGAAATGCTGTGTCACCTGTTCCTTGTATTGATCATATTCACCGCGTACCTCATTCAACTCACCTTCTAAGCGTTTCGCTTGTTGGTGCGCGGTGTTGGTGGAGCGACCCACCATGAATCCCCATAGCAAGCCGCCGAAGAACAAAACCGCAACTGCTAACAAAATCCAGCCGGACATAGCCACCTCCCCTTATATATGGTTTATGGGCAAACCTAGTTTTTCGAAGGTTACGTCCTGCAACGGGGTCGGTCAAGGAAATGAATGCGGCACAAACAGATCTCAAGAGCCGTGCCAACCCACCCGACAACTAACCTAGACGTCACGGCATTTTCGATCTCTAAATTGGCTAAATTGACTTGCGCAACCGACTGTAAAACATATATGCCTGAAATACATAAGCAAAGTAATGTCGCCAGCCGTCTAGACGGTAACCTGGCGGCGATGCATTCCGGCAGAGTTCCGTTGGGAGGGCGGACTATCTTCGGCACCAATAAGAATAGAGTTCCTCGTCTGAGCACCGCAACCAACAATCATGCCAAGATCTTGCCGCAAACCGTCTTAATCGGCGCTAATCTGAGCGCCCAACGGACGCGGACCGCCAATGCGATCAGTTACAGATGTGGCACAGGGCGCAACGGCGTGCTGGCAAGCTCGCTCATGCGACTCGGCTTCGAATCGGTGACAACACTCGCCCTGACCATGAAGCTAATTATCAGCGTCCGGCACCATCACCCCAACATCGACATGAGCAACTTTTTGGTGCGCGCCCGCTTAGTCGCGGCGTTGCTACGTGTAGTGGCTACCTATGGCGATGGGCGTGATGTGGATAAAAACTCGGCGCACGCGCTCTTGCCGCTCTGGGTCGATATTACTGGCGCGTTCTGGCTGCCCGAGCAATGTCGGCCGATTCAGCAAAGGCGCGCGCAAGCCGAACCGAGCATCACGAAATATCTAAATACTACATATCCCATGTACCGGACAAGGCGCGGTGCTTGTTTGCCAGGGTGCTTACGGAGGACCCAGAAATGCTCGTTAACGTCGCCGTCGGCAACGCCTGGCGAAACCTCTTGCCCTTGAATTTTGTCCAACTTGCGGGTCGTGACTATTCGGTCGCCGCAGTACATGGTCTTGAGCAAAAACCGCTGGGTTTCTTTGTCGTGGATTGGCTGCTGAACCAACCCATCAGCAGCAGTAAGGAGTCATACCAACAGGGTGCATTTCGGCGCTCAAGCGCGCCTGGCTCTGCGCTTATGCACTTCAGTAATGTGGCTCTATCAACCTCACGTCAGGACATTATAATAGGGCGTCGATAGATGCTTCGCCTGCCGCAATCGGAGTAGCGAATATGGTCATCGGAGATTTACGTATACACACTGATTTAGACGCTCTCAGTTACGCCGTCGCTCAACGCTGGGTGGAATTGGCGGATGCGTCCATCGCCGCGCGTGGAAAGTTTCATGTCGCGCTGTCCGGCGGCTCCACACCGCACGCCTTATATCGACGCTTGGCCAATCCGGAATTCGCGCAACGCATTCCTTGGGATCGCGTACATATCTATTTCGGTGATGAGCGCACCGTGCCGCCCGATCATGCCGACAGCAACTACCGCATGGCGCGTGAAGCACTGTTCGATCATGTGCCCATTCCCGCAGCGCAAATTTTTCGTATCGAAGGTGAGATGGATGATCCTCACGACGCCGCCACGCGCTATGCGCGCACTCTCACGGCCATGCTGCCACTCGGCGCGCAGGGCGTCGTCCAATTTGACATGCTTTTGCTGGGGGTCGGGCCGGATGGTCATATTGCTTCCCTGTTTCCCGGCACACCGGCACTGCATGAAAGGGCCCGCTTCGTCGAAGCGGTACACGTCCCGCAATTGGATACGTGGCGCATCAGCATTACCTATCCGGTCATCGATCATGCGCGTTTTGTCGTCATGCTGGTGAGCGGCGAAAACAAGGCGAGCATCATGCACGATATATTCACCAAGCGCGAAGCGCCGCCTTATCCTGTGCAGCTCATCAATCCGCGCGGGACCTTGGAGTGGCACTTGGATCGCGCCGCGGCGACATCATTACCCAATGGTTTGCGTGAATGAACGTCTTGGCGGGAGACATCGGCGGCACCAAAACATTGCTGCGTATCGTCAATAGGGACGGCGCGCGACAACAGCTGATTTTTGAAGCGCGCTATTCCAGCTCAGCATTCGAGCGTTTCGAGGACATGCTCGAACAATTCCGCCATGAGGCGACGCCTGGCTTTTGGCGGGACATCGGCGCGGCCTGCTTCGGCGTGGCCGGTCCCGTCACGACCCACGCCGCTCATCAGGAAGCACAAGTGACCAATCTGCCATGGCGACTGCACAGCGCGCATTTGGCGGAGCAGTTCACTCTGCCCCGGGTCAGGCTCATTAATGATTTCGCGGCCATCGGCTACGGCATACCGGTACTAGGTGAGGAAGATTTGGTTACCCTGCAATCCGCCCCGGCGCGACCGCAAGCGCCCTGTTTAATCATTGGTGCGGGTACCGGCTTGGGGGTGGCGCAGTTATTCATCGAGGGCAATGATTATCGGGTGTGGGCTTCCGAAGGCGGTCATCTGGCTTTTTCCCCGTCCGATGAACAACACACCGCCTTACTGCGATATCTCCGCAAACGTCACGGTCGCGTGTCGTGGGAGCGTGTGGTGTCTGGACCGGGATTAGTCAATATCTACAGCTTCCTGCATGATTGCGGTGCCACGTCCACGCAAGCACACCGCCAAATCCTGGCCCAAGAAGATCCCGCCGCCGCGATCGCTACGGCGGCTTTGCAGCACAACGATCCGATCGCACGGCGCGCCCTGGAAATGTTCGTGTCCTTGTATGGCGCCATCGCCGGTGAGCTAGCGTTGGTGACGCTCGCTTACGGGGGTGTCTACCTAGCCGGGGGCATTGCACCTAAACTGATCGACCTGCTGAAGCAGGAACAGTTTCTTCATGCTTTCACGGCGAAGGGGCGGATGGCAAGACTGGTACAAGACATGCCGGTCCATGTCGTCACGCAACCGCAAGTGGGGTTGATGGGCGCAGCGGCGGCGGCCACCTAGTAGCGTACTGCCCACTTAGCTTCATCAAACATCCAGATTGGCGACCGACAGCGCGTTGCGTTCGATGAAGTCGCGGCGTGGCTCCACTTGGTCGCCCATCAGGGTGGTGAAGATCTCATCGGTGGCGACCGCGTCTTCGATGCGCACTTTGAGCAAACGACGTGACTCGACGTTCATCGTGGTTTCCCACAGCTGGTCGGGATTCATCTCGCCCAAGCCTTTATAGCGCTGAATGGCCTGACCGCGCTTAGCTTCTTCCATGATCCACGCCACGGCCTCTTTGAAGCTGTTGATGGTCTGCTTGCGTTCACCGCGTTGCACATACGCCCCGTGCCCGATCAATCCATCGAGCTGCTGGCCGAGTTCGACCATGCTGCGATACTCGCCACTCGTGATGAAGTCTGCGCGCATTACATAGTCATGACTGACGCTGTGCGCGGTCTCAGTGATGAGGGCATGACAGTGTTCGGCCTCGTCATCCTTTTTCACTTCGATGTGATAGGTCACCGCGCCACTGGCGCCATCGCCGTGTAAACGGGCGTTCAATTCCGCAAACCACTTCTCAGCCTGGTCAAGATCGCGCATCTCCTCCGATGACAACGGCGGCATGTATATCATTTGCTCCAATACCACCAACGGCGCGCGACGGGAGAGCCGGTTCAGCGTGGCCATCACCGTGAGATAGCGGGTAGCCAATTGCTCGAAAGCCGCGCCACTGATGGGCGGCGTGGCGTCACTGACGGACAATTGGGCGTTGTCCAAAGCCGATTCCAGCAAATAAGCGCTGAGCTCGAGATCGTCCTTGACGTAGCGCTCTTGCTTACCCCGCTTGATCTTATAAAGCGGCGGCTGGGCGATGTAGAGATGGCCACGCTCGATCAGCTCCGGCATCTGACGATAGAAAAAGGTCAGCAACAAGGTGCGGATGTGCGAGCCGTCGACATCCGCATCGGTCATGATGATGACGCGGTGATAGCGGAGCTTATCGGGATTGTACTCTTCGCGACCAATGCCACAACCCAGCGCGGTGATCAGTGTAGCGATCTCCGCGGAAGATAACATCTTGTCAAATCGAGCTTTTTCTACATTTAGGATCTTGCCCTTGAGAGGCAGTATGGCTTGATAACGACGGTCACGACCCTGTTTGGCCGACCCGCCGGCCGAATCGCCCTCGACCAAAAACAATTCAGACTGTGCGGGATCTTTTTCCTGACAATCGGCCAGCTTGCCCGGCAGTCCGGCCACGTCCAACACCCCCTTGCGGCGGGTCATCTCGCGCGCCTTGCGTGCCGCCTCGCGCGCGCGCGCGGCGTCCACGATCTTGGCCACGATAGCTCGCGCCTGATTGGGCTGTTCTAGGAGAAATTCCTGCAGCTTCTCCGCCACGGCCGACTCCACTACCCCTTTGACCTCCGAAGAAACCAACTTGTCCTTGGTTTGGGAAGAAAATTTAGGATCAGGCACTTTCACTGACAGTACCGCGGTGAGACCTTCCCGTGCATCGTCGCCGGTGGTGTTGACCTTGGCTTTCTTGGCGATGCCTTCGTGTTCTATGTATTGGTTCAAGGTGCGGGTCAAAGCACTGCGTAAACCCGCCAGATGGGTACCGCCGTCGCGCTGGGGAATATTATTGGTGAAACAGAAAATGCTTTCCTGATATGAGTCGTTCCACTGCATGGCCAACTCGACGATGGTCTGGTCTTGGTCGCCCTCGCTGCAAAAATAGAACACCGAGGGGTGCAACGGCGTCTTGTTGCGGTTGAGATGCTCCACGAACGCCCGTATGCCGCCTTCATATTGAAACACATCGCGTTTCTCAGTCCGCTCATCGTGTAGAACGATACGCACGCCGGGATTGAGGAAGGACAATTCACGAATGCGTTTCGCCAGAATATCGTAATGGAATTCCGTGTCACTGAAGATTTTCGGACTAGGGGTGAAACGGATCTCTGTGCCTCTTTTTTGCGTCTCGCCTATCTCAGTCAACGGCGCTAACGGTTCGCCGAGCTGGTACTCTTGGCGATAGGCTTTTTCGCCCCGATGGATAGTCAGTATCAACTGATCGGACAAGGCATTGACGACCGAAACACCCACGCCGTGCAAGCCGCCGGAAACTTTATAGGAGCTGCTGTCGAATTTTCCGCCGGCATGCAGCACCGTCATGATGACCTCTGCCGCCGAGCGTCCTTCCTCCGGGTGAATATCGACGGGAATACCGCGGCCATTATCCATCACCGTCATCGCACCCTCTGCATGGATGATGACGCTGATTTCGCTGCAATAACCCGCCAGCGCTTCGTCTATCGAGTTATCCACCACTTCAAAGACCATGTGGTGTAGTCCCGTGCCATCGTCAGTGTCACCAATGTACATGCCGGGGCGTTTGCGCACCGCATCGAGGCCCTTTAAGACTTTGATATTGGAAGAATCGTAGGTTTTCGCATCAGCGCTCATGAAAGGCTCCTTGAGGAACCGGACGATTATATCACCAAGCGGCCTCTGGACACAGGGATATGCTGAAATAACAATCAGATAATCCGGTTTCAAGGGATAGCCGAAGCAGCGGGGTCACTGCTTGCTTAATTGGCCGTGTTCCACGTGGAACACGCACGGAGGGGCCGTCGTAGATGGGTAATGCGCGACAGCATTAATATCCGTCGCCGTGATAAAGGCTTGCACCTCTAGACTGTTCAGGAGCGAAAGAAACCGATGGCGATGTTCGCTGTCCAGTTCAGCCGGTAAATCGTCTATCAGTACCATGCACTTTGGATCGGACGCCTCATTGACCAAACTCACCTGTGCTAACAGCATGGCAGCAATCAATAACTTCTGTTGACCCCGCGAAACCACATCCCGCGCCTGGCGGCCCTCTACACAGAGTATGACATCGGCCCGATGGGGGCCGTAGCGGGTGTAGCCATGTTCTAAATCCTGACTAAGAGATGCCGCTAGCGCCTCTGCATACTCCTGGTTACGCTTCCAACCGGGGTAATAGTCAGTAAGCAATGCGTCTATATCGATCAAATGACGTCCGTAGTCAGCGAGATAGGGGCGCAAGCGGGCGAGATAAGTCTTCCGATGAAGATCCAGCTCTAATCCGCTAGCCACCAATTCTTGATCCCAGACACTGGCCAACTGCCCATTTTTCATGCGCAAGGCGGCATTACGTTGCTTCATGGCGCGCTGGTATCGACGCCATGCGGGCAAAAAGGTGGGTTCCACGTGAAACACTCCCCAATCCACCATGCGACGTCGCCAGCGGGGCCCCTCACTGAGTAAGCGGTGGCTTTCAGGGGTCATAGTAACGAGCGGCAAAACTTGCATAAGATCGGCACGGCTACGGGCGGGTTTACCACCGACCCGCATCAATAAGCCCTGGCGCCCATATTCCAAGCCTATAGGGAGATGATTTTCTGCAAGATGGGCAGAAATACGAAAAAACTCCTGTCCGAATTGGATGACTTTTTTGAAATCCCTACTACGAAAGGAACTGCCGCGTCCAAGAATATGGATAGCCTCAAGTAATGAGGTCTTCCCACTGGCATTGGGTCCATAAAGGATATTGATTCCAGGGTCAGGCTCAAGCACAACCTGGCGTAGGTTGCGCACTCCCATGACATTGAGGTGGGCTAGCGCCATGAATCAAAGCCCTAACAGGCGGGCGGAAAAGGAGCGCTGTCTATTGCGACGAACTAGTTGGCCACTAAAACAAAGCAACAATCAGAGACGCATCGGCATGACGACGTATTTGCAATCAGGATTGCCCTGAGCCTGAATCAAACAGCAACTATTCGCGTCAGACAACCGCAATTCAATGTTCTCACCCGTTACAGCGCTCAGTGCGTCCAAAATGTACGTGGCATTAAAACCAATTTCCAAGGAAGTGCCATCGTATTCAACTGCCATTTCTTCTTCCGCTTCCTCCTGCTCAGGATTATGCGCCAGCACCCTCAGTGTATTAGGTTCCAATTGGAGACGGATGCTGCGGTATTTCTCGTTGGTCAGTATCGAAGTGCGCACTAAGGCCTGGCGAATTGTTTCACGATCTGATGTCACGACCTTATCCGCTGCTTGCGGTATGACACGATGATAATCAGGAAAACGCCCATCGATCAGTTTCGAGGTAAAGACCACGTTCTCGGTGATGACTCGAATATGATTAGTACCAACTTGCACTTTCACTGGCGTTTCAACATCGTCTAGCAATCGTGCTAACTCACCGACACCCTTTCTTGGGACGATAATTTGTTGATTTTCCTCAACATCTATAGCTGCCTCTAATTGCGCATAGGCAAGTCTGTGCCCATCCGTCGCGACAGCGCGCAATTCATTGGGCGCCAACTCCAACAACAAACCATTGAGGTAATAACGCACATCTTGTTGTGCCATAGCGAATTGAGTTTGTTCGATCAATTGCTTGAGGCAATTTTGCGCCACACTGAAGCTCAGCGTGGTGCGAATTTCCTCGACATTGGGAAATTCACTGGCCGGGAGAGTGGCTAATACGAAGCGACTCCGGCCCGATTTTAAAACAGCGCGATCACCCTCGATCTTGAGTTCTATCATCGCGTTCTCGGGCAAAGCACGGCAGATATCCATGAATTTGCGGGCTGGAAGAGTCGCTTTGCCGCCTTCCGTACCGTCCAAAGGAGTGTGTGCCACCAACTCGACTTCCAAATCGGTCGCGGTCAAAGCAACACCACGGGCTGAAACCTCAAGCAGCACATTGGACAAAATGGGGAGTGTTTGGCGTCGCTCCACGACACCGCTCACCATCTGCATGGGCTTGAGTAAGGTTTCACGCTGGACTAAGAATCTCATAATTAATCCTGAGTATATTTAAAACAATTGTTATTACTATTAGTCACCACCAGATCCGTGGATAACTCTTTTTTATTGATATATTTCAGTATGTTGCTGACAATAAAACCCGGTGCACAGGGACCCGTTTAGACTGTGTGAGTGCCCTGGATAAAATGTGGATAACTTAGGGCTGAACATTCCACTGCGACTTATCCACAGGCTAAACACATCAGGTAGACAAGGTTCTCAACAGGTTGGTGTAATCCTCGCGCACTCGATTGTCTTGGTCCTGCAACTCTACAATCTTTCGGCAGGCATGTAATACCGTTGTGTGATCACGCCCACCGAAGGCGTCACCGATTTCCGGCAAACTGTGATTCGTCAATTCCTTAGCCAGAGCCATAGCCAGTTGTCGGGGTCGCGCCACGGAACGGCTGCGGCGTTTGGACAGCATGTCCGACATGCGAATCTTGTAGTAATCCGCCACAGTCTTCTGGATATTCTCGATGGTCACCAATTTGTCTTGCAAGGCGAGCAGGTCCTTTAAGGACTCTTTAGCGAACTCCAAGGTTACGGCCTGGTCGGTGAACCGCGCGTTCGCGACCACTCGTCGCAGGGCCCCTTCCAATTCACGGATATTGGAGCGTATCCGCTTAGCGATAAAAAATGCGACCTCTGCCGACAAATCGGCCTTCATCTGTGCGGCCTTGCTCATGAGTATGGCGACACGGGTTTCCAATTCGGCCGGTTCAATAGAAACCGTCAGACCCCATCCGAAGCGGGATTTAAGCCGCTCTTCCAGCCCGTCCACTTCCTTAGGATAGCGGTCACAGGTTAGGATGATTTGTTGGTGACCCTCTAATAATGCGTTGAAAGTATGAAAGAATTCTTCCTGGGAGCGTTCCTTACCAGCGAAGAACTGAATATCGTCGATGAGCAGCGCGTCGACCGACCGGTAGTGGCGTTTGAATTCGTCAATGGCGTTGTGTTGCAGCGCTTTCACCATGTCCGCCACAAAACGCTCAGAATGCAGATAGACCACCCTGGCTGACGGCTTGTTTTGTAGCATTTGATTGCCTACGGCATGCATCAAATGGGTCTTGCCCAAGCCCACGCCCCCATATAGGAATAGCGGGTTGTAAGCCGTACCGGGATTGTCGGCCACTTGCCGGGAAGCCGCCCGCGCCAGCTGGTTGGATTTGCCTTCTACAAAGGAATCGAAGGTGAATTCAGTACGTAGATTGCTGACCACAGTACCTTGCTGCGGATCCTCGCGGCGGCGGAAATTGGTCACGACCGGTTTAGCGCTGGGCGGCATGCGGGGTTCGCTGCTTTGGTTGTGCGGCCTGGTGGCCTTGGCGCGTTGGTGACTGCCCACTTCCAACGTCACCATCGCCGATCGACCCTCAGTCATCCCATTGACTAGACATTGAATATGATCAAAAAAGCGCTGGTTGACCCACTCGAGTACGAAGCGATTGGGGGCCAGTAACCGCAGCGTATCCCCCTCTTGGACGGCATGTAGAGGTCGTATCCAGGTATTGAATTGTTGGGGCGTGAGTTCGTCTTCGAGATTATCGACGCACTTTTGCCACAGGGAGGATGTCACGAATATTGCCCTCTCGCCGCAGTTGCGGCAGTGACTCAGAAACGGAAAAACGGAAGTCTATACCTCTTATCCAGCGTTATCCACACCCCCCCTCCAGGGGTAATTAGGTCAATCAGCGGCAAGTGATTGATTGACACTGCAACCGGGTTCTAGGTACCCTAGCGCGCTTTCCGCCGTGCCTTATCCCGGGTGTTGAGCTCGACGATCGCGCTCCGACATGGCCAGTGGCTTAAGCGACTTGAGCTTAGTCCCTGCCTGAGCGTAGCCGAGGCTGCAGGTAATTCCTTTTCCATTAAGTTCAGGTTCGGACATAGCCATGAAGAGAACATTTCAACCTAGCGTTATCCGTCGCAAGCGTAATCACGGTTTCCGTGCCCGCATGAGCACGGCAAAGGGCCGCCAAATTTTGAAAAATCGTCGTGCCAAGGGTCGCGCGCGCCTCAGCGCCTAACCACGCCAGTCCGATCGGAGTGGACCCTGCGCGCTTTCCGCGACAGCACAGGCTGCTCAAGTCGGCGGATTTTCAACGGGTCTTTGATCGCGCCCAGCGGTCCTCCGGCGGAGGCATGACGGTATTGGCCCGCCACAACGGCCTCGACCATGGCCGCCTCGGTTTGGTGGTTTCCACACGCTGCGCGAAACGGGCGTTTGACCGCAACCGCTTCAAGCGGCTAGTCCGCGAGAGCTTTCGACACCGCCAGCGCCAGCTGCGGGGTTGGGATGTGGTGGTCATCGGCCGAGCGGGCGTAGCGCAATACAGCAACGGTCAGATCGTGGCGAGCTTGGCCGGCCATTGGGTGAAAGTGCAGCGATGCGTCAAGTCTTGATAGTCAGCCTGCGTGGCTACCGCTACCTGCTCAGTCCGTGGCTAGGCAATAACTGCCGTTTTTATCCTTCGTGTTCCTGTTATGCGGAAACCGCTATTCAGCGACATGGTGTGTGCAAGGGGAGTTGGCTGGCGCTGCGGCGCTTGTCCCGCTGCCATCCCTGGCATCCCGGTGGCGCGGATCCGGTGCCCGAAAAATCAACTCGGTAAGGGTCAGATGGAAAATAAGCGTCTCTTTCTTTTCGTCGCATTGAGTGTAGTGATCCTGTTGTTATGGCAGGCCTGGCAAGCAGATTACGCACCGACCCAGTCGTCCATCGCCAGCAGCGATGCGCCGGCGCTACCCTCTTCCTCTCCGAGTGCGACGGACGTGCCGGCCGTCGCCCCGACCCCCGCCTCCGCCGATGTCCCGGTGGGCGAGACGCCAGTCGATACACCCGTCATGAAACGCGACGCAGATGTCGCGCGCGGCGAGCGTGTTCGCGTCGTTACCGATGTGTTGAGCGTGGAGATCGATACCCTCGGCGGCGATGTACGCCAGGCGGATTTGTTGGCCTATCCGGTATTGGTCAATGTGCCTGATAAGCCCTTCCGCTTGTTGAGCGATGAAACCGGCCCCTTGTTCATCATTCAGTCCGGTTTGGTGTCAGCCGGCGCCGCCCCTGACCATCATGCCCGCTATCAAGCGGCGCAGGCGGAGTACCGTCTTAGCGCCGGCATGGAAACATTGGAAGTGCCGTTGACCTGGACCAACGACGAAGGGTTAACCGTCACCAAGACTTATGTGTTCCGCCCCGGCAGTTATGCCATCGAATTACGCCATGATGTGAACAACGCCGGCACGACGGAGTGGCAAGGCCGCCAATATCGCCAGCTGCATCGCGAGCGCAGTGAACGCGAATCGGCCTTCATCTACACCTATACCGGTGGTGTGATCTCCAGTGAGAACAACAAATACGAAAAAGTTGATTTCGACGACATGGCCGATGCCAACCTCAGTCGCGATTTTCAAGGTGGCTGGGTGGCCATGATCCAGCATTATTTCGTCGCGGCGGTCGTGCCGGCCCAGGACGAAAACAATCATTATTATTCCAAGGCGCTGGATGGCGATCGTTATGTGCTGGGTTTGGTATCACCGACAAAGAGTATCGCACCGGGTGAGAGTGGCAGCTTCGGCAGTCGCATCTATGTCGGCCCCAAACTCCAGCATAATCTCGAGGAAGTCGCGCCCAATTTGGAGCTGACCGTGGACTACGGCATGCTCACCTTCATCTCCAAACCGCTATTCTGGTTGCTGGAGTGGATCGTCAGCCTGGTGCACAACTGGGGTGTGGCGATCATTCTGCTCACCCTGCTCATCAAACTGGCGTTCTATAAACTTTCCGAGGCGAGCTATCGTTCCATGGCCAATATGCGCCGCATGTCGCCCAAGCTGCAACAGCTCAAGGAACGTTATGGTGACGATCGCCAGCGCATGAGCAAAGCGATGATGGAGTTGTACAAGAAAGAAAAGATCAATCCGCTGGGCGGTTGTTTGCCGATATTGGTGCAGATCCCGGTGTTTCTGGCCCTGTACTGGGTCCTGTTGGAAAGCGTCGAATTGCGTCAAGCGCCCTTCGTGCTATGGATAAACGACTTATCCACCAAGGATCCCTACTACATTCTACCGTTGATCATGGGCGCGACCATGTTCATCCAGCAGAAACTCAATCCGCCGCCGCCGGATCCGATGCAGGCCAAAATCATGATGGCACTGCCGTTCATTTTCACCTTGTTCTTTGCCTTCTTCCCAGCTGGCTTGGTGTTGTACTGGGTAAGCAACAATGTGCTTTCCATCACCCAGCAGTGGTACATCACTCGCAAGGTGGAGCAGGCCGCAGAAAGCGCTAAGGCCAGCAAATAAGCCCGCCTTAAATGGCCACTACAGACACCATCGCCGCCGTGGCCACCCCGCCGGGGCGCGGCGGTGTTGGTATCGTGCGGATTTCGGGTGCACGGGCAACGGCTATCGCGCACGCCATGCTCGGCCATGTCCCCCCACCCCGAGTGGCCGAATTTCTCAGCTTTCGCGCTGCTGACGGCGCGGTGCTCGATCAAGGTCTGGCACTCTATTTTCCCGCCCCGCATTCCTTCACCGGCGAAGACGTGTTGGAATTGCACGGTCACGGCGGCCCAGTGGTGCTGGACATGCTGCTGGCGCGAATTTTTGCATTGGGCGCGCGCGCCGCACGACCCGGCGAATTTTCCGAACGCGCCTTTCTCAATGACAAAATGGATTTGGTGCAGGCCGAAGCCATCGCCGACCTCATCGACGCCGCCTCGCAGCAAGCCGCGCGCTCGGCTTTGCGCTCGCTGGACGGCGAGTTTTCGCGTCACATTCATGCCCTGGTAGAACGCCTCATTCAGCTACGCATGTATGTCGAGGCGGCCATCGACTTTCCCGAAGAGGAAATCGATTTTCTCGCTGATGCGCGGGTCAACAATGAAGTCGCGGCCTTGTTGAAGGATATCGCTGGCGTGTTCGACCATGCCAAGCAAGGTTGTGTACTGCGTGAAGGCATCACCATCGTGATCGCCGGCCAGCCCAACGCCGGAAAATCCAGTTTGTTGAACGCGCTGGCGCAGCGCGAAGCGGCCATTGTCACCGAGATCGCCGGTACCACTCGCGATGTGTTGCGCGAACACATTCACATCGAGGGTGTGCCACTGCACATCATCGACACTGCCGGCCTGCGTGACAGCGCCGACCCGGTCGAAGCCATCGGCGTGCAGCGCGCCTGGAGTGAAATCCAGCGTGCCGATCGCGTCCTATTGGTGATCGACGATAGGCAGGGGGTGAGCGATGCGGACCTGGCCATCCTCGCGCGACTGCCCGCCGCCATGCCACGTACTCTGGTGCACAACAAAATCGACCGCACGGGTCGCGCCGCCACGCTGTGGCACGGCGACCAGGGTGAACATATCGGCGTGTCCGCCCGACAGGGACAAGGTTTGGATGTATTGCGTCATCACTTGTTGGAGACGGTGGGCTACCACGCGGCAGGCGAAGGCAGCTTCATGGCGCGGCGCCGTCACCTCGATGCTTTGCAGCGCGCTGTTCGCCATGTCGAACTGGGCGGTAACCAACTCAGTGAACGCCAGGCCGGCGAATTGCTCGCCGAAGAGTTGCGTCTCGCCCAACAGGCTTTGAATGAAATCACCGGTGAGTTCGGCTCCGAAGATTTGCTCGGACGTATTTTCTCTAGTTTCTGCATAGGAAAATAGTTACCCCTCCAACCCCGTCCGATAGTGTCCGCCTTCCCCACGTAATACCATGTAATAACGGCCAGTTATAGTCCTAAAACGTCCTTGCCCGTTCCCTGAAAGCCGACTATTCTTGTGCCCATGATTGTGCCCTGCGCATCTTTATGGGCACTTTCCATGGGCACAAATGGGCTCAAAATGGGGGCACATGGGCACACTCGATGACGTGAAAAATGCCCCTTTCCCAGCCCGATATGACCCCAAAACCGGGCATAAGACCATACTTAACAATCGCTTATACAATGGGCACAGAATAGGTTAATTTGGGCACAGTGGAGGCGGAAAATGGCACTGACGGACACCACAATTAGGACACTCAGGCCCAAGGCAAAGGCCTACCAGAAGGCCGACGGCGGCGGTTTGTTCATCGAGGTCATGCCCGGCGGCAAACTGGTATGGCGCATGCGCTACCGACGCAAGGGCCGCCAGGAGAAGGTGACCTTCGGCGAATATCCCGCCATCCCCCTTGTGGAGGCCCGCAGACGGCGGGAGGAAGCCAAGGCGATGCTGGCCAGGGGCGAGTCGCCCATGAAGTTAAAACAGGACGCCAAGGCCTTGGAGCGCGAGCCCGACACGGTGGAGGCCTTCACGCGGCGCTGGATAGCCGAGGTGGTGGAAAAGACCAACGCCAACCCGCGCAATGTCCGCCGCGTAATGGACAAGGACATCCTGCCCGCCATCGGCAACAAGCGGCTGAACGAAGTTAATGTGTCCGACGTCCACGCCATCACCGACAAGATCAAGGCCCGTGGCGCCGATCAAGTCGCCTTGCTGACCCGCAACGTAATGAAGCGACTGTTCTCCTACGCCATCGCCCGCGAGCGCATGACCTTCAACCCGGCGGCGGCGGTCGAGGCCCGTTTCATCGCTACAGCGAGAAGTCGCGACGTGGCGTTACGGGCGGATGAAATCGGCAAGCTGCTACGCGCCCTATACGCCTCATCCATGCGCCGGGCGCACAAGCTGGCGCTGCATCTGCTCATGTTGTGCATGGTCCGCAAGTCGGAACTGATCGAGGCCAAGTGGGAGGAAATCGACCTGGAAAAAGGAGCGTGGCATATTCCCGCCGAACGCATGAAGAAGGACAAGGCGCATGTGGTGTATCTCTCGCGCCAAGCCGTGGCCATGTTCGAGGAATTAAAGCAACTCGCTTGCGGTTCGCCTTACGTACTCCCAAGCCGGGGGAGTCTCAGACACCCTATCTCCAAGACCACATTGAACGCCGCAATCCGTACCCTGGAAGCCGACGTGCGGGACTTCGTAATACATGATTTCCGGCGTACAGCGTCAACGCATTTGCATGAGGCTGGCTTTAACTCTGATTGGATAGAGAAGGCATTGGCTCACGAGACTAAAGGCATTCGAGGCGTGTATAACCGAGCGCAGTATGCGGATCAGCGAAAAGAAATGCTGCAATGGTGGGCGGACTTCGTGGACGCCCAAATCGAAGAAGGACGAAAGGTAATCTTAGGACGGTTCGGAAATACCGCATGACACGAGAAGGGTAAAAGAAATAACCGCGCCTAGCCCGACGGGGCGAAAACCGGGACACCCTTTCCCGGCTGACGCGGTTTCTTTCCAAGGGAGCGTGGAGGGGCGCGAATGTTAGATGACGAAAATCCGTTAACCCCGGCGACAATTCTCGACGTTGCTTGGGGTATTCGTAAGGGAACCGCACTTCCGGATGATGCTCGACGGCTTCTTTCCCATTTCTGCGATCTACTTGACCGCAAGGAAGACATTCCTTATGAGTTGCTAAGTCATTTGCGGGATGCTTTTCGTTCTTACTTAGATGGAAAGCGGACTCTTGAATCATCATTAGGACTGACAAGAAAGCGCGGACGCCCAAGAGCTGACGAAGAGACTCGCACGAAAATGGCGGCAGAAGTCCTCCGCCTACGCCTAGAAAAAACCTCACACCAAGACGCATTAGCTCACGTAGCCAATCACTTTTCCTGCGCCGATTCTGTCATAGGCGAGGCATGGGCGGCACATAAGCAAGATGCATGGATAGTGCTACGCTTAGAACGCATGCTTGGTAAAAATCCGTTGACGCAGATAGAAGAATCTCGGCTATCCGAAATCTTTCGTGACGAGCCTTGGTTCATTGCACCGGGAAAATCGCCGAATAAACCGGCGTGAACTGCTACTAATTCGCCCACACAATTGCATTATCACAATTCAGTGAGGTGCAATTATGATTAATACCATTCTGCGGCTTCCCACCGTCAAAGCCCGCACGGGCCTATCCCGATCAACCATCTACTTGCGAATTTCTGAAGGTACTTTTCCGAAGCCAATTAAGCTGGGCGGAGTGCGTGCTGTCGGATGGATAGAGTCTGAAATTGACCAATGGCTTTCGGACCAAATTGCCCAAAGTCGTAGGGTGATGACGGGAAGGCAATCATGAATCCCTCCGATTGTGCCAAGTACGAATCATGCAGCGCGCCGATCTGCCCGCTTGATCCCGACTGGCGCAAGCGCAATCACTTGAAGGGCGAGCGCGTGTGTTTCTATCTCACGGAGTACGCGAAGCCCGCCGCCAGGCCGATTCTAAGGGGGTGTCTGGCGGGGGAACATTATCAAGCCCTAGCCAAGGCCTACCCCGACATCATTGCCACGCTGGGACACCTGCGCCGTCAGCTTAGGCGATCAAGCAAGAACCCGCCCAGAATTGGGCGCACACCAGGGAGGGCGGCATGATGACTGAGGAAAAAGACGGCCCGGGCTGGGCGGCAACCACAGCCCCGGGCGCTACACTTTGTGATTCGCGCGAACACTGTAACGCTGATGAGGCCCGTAGTAAATGCGCGGTATGCGGCCATGCTTGGCCAACACCCTTGCCCGCGTGGCTGTACGAACTGGACGCCTTGGTCACACGGCGCCCTGAGTTAGGCATAGGCCCGGACCTTGCGGCGGTGTGCCTATGCGAGGCGTGGGGATTGCTGTGCTTCCTGAGCAAGGAAGGGGGTTAACATGGCGCACAACAGGCAAAAAATGAAGGGACGCCGGGAACAGGGGTCATTCGTACAATTGCCCCATGAAGTGTTGAATCATCCGAACTATTGTCACCTGAAACCACGCGCCGTGAAGTTGCTGTTCGATCTTTTTGCGCAGTACAAGGGCAGCAACAACGGCGACTTGTGCGCGGCGTGGTCAATCATGAGCAAGCGCGGCTGGAAGTCCAAGCAACAGCTAAGAGAAGCGTTGCGAGAGCTGCAAGACAAAGGCTGGGTCACGCTGACGCGCCAAGGCGGGCGCAACATGTCGAATCTTTACGCCGTGACCTTCCGGGCCATTGACGAATGTGGGGGCAAGCTAGATGTTGCTCCGACACATGCCGCGCCGGGTGACTGGAAACAATGTGGGCCATCCAGAATTAAAAACTGTGCCCCCAATACGGGGCAGGTTGACCCTCTCTGCGGGGCAATGGCCGATGATGCAGCATGACTTGTGCCCCGCCGGGAGGGTTAGTGCGGCCTATTTTCGCCCTAAGCTGTGCCCCGCCGGGAGGTCACCTTTATATATCTACCATGTAGGGGGCTTTATGCATGGCTGACAATGCAAGCGAAGGGTATTCGCCCAGCGATACTGGAGCAAGCAACGATGCAAGTTAGGATTCAACAATGACAGCACCAAAGAAAATGGCTAAGGGTACGGGAAATCAACCGCCCAATGATCCAAATATTTTGCGCGTCACACACAGGGCAAAGACAAAGAGCCAAGAAACCATGTCTGCCGAAACCGCCTATGACCCGGCGGCGCGATCATTGGCAGGCGCGCGCGCATTCATCACCAACACCATGGGTAAGCAGGCATTAACGGAAAGCCTAGAAGTCCTGATGACCCAAGTTGCGGAAGTGCGAGCCGGGAATATGGCGATTGCGGAGAAAACTTTAGTGGCCCAAGCGAACACCTTGGACGCCATCTTCAACGAACTCGCACGGCGCGCAGCGCTGAACATGGGTGAATACCTGGGAGCGACCGAAAACTATATGCGGCTCGCCCTCAAGGCGCAATCCCAATGCCGGGCGACCTTGGAAGCGCTGGCAACCATCAAGAACCCGCCCATCATGGGCTATGTCAAACAAGCCAACATCGCCCACGGCCCGCAGCAAGTGAACAACGGAAACAGCGCCACCACAGCGAAGAACGACCCGGGCGCGGGAAAAAACGAAAACCCGCCAAACAAACTATTGGAGGAACAGCATGGCCAACGGTTGGACAGCGCAGCGGCGAGCACAGCAAGTGGCGATGATACGACGATGGCGACCGTGGGAAAAATCGACCGGCCCAAAAAGCGCAGAGGGCAAAGCGAAGGTGGCGCGTAACGCGTATAGAGAAGGCACACGTCAACTACTGCGTAAGTTGGCACGCACGTTGAGGGCACAACGAGAAATTCTGGAAAGTGAATTATAGGCGAGGCACTATAAGCGCAATGCCATACACCCAACAGTTGGCACGAACTACGAAGGAGGCCACATGGGAAAGAACGCATCCGTTCCTATAGCGTTAGTGATAATGACCTTATCCGGCACTGTCACTGCTGGTCGGCTCGCGTATGACTGCGAGGTAATCAACGTTTATCACCTTTCTGAAAAGGGAGAGCTAGCCTTATCGTCTTGGCAAGCGATGATGACGGGAGCCCAATTTCACGTTTCACGCTTGAGCGGTGAAATTACTGGCAGGGCCATTCCGACATTGAACGCGAAGTCGGTGCAAGTGGTAAATCAGGGCAGTGAAGAAAACTCATTCAAGAGCGTTGCGGATTTTGGTAAGCAATATCAAATTTTGGAGGTACAGGAGTTCCGTGAAGGGGAAACCAAGCCTTTTGTAGCGTCATCGATGGGTGGCGCTGGCATAGTAACCGGAGTGTGTAAATGATGACCCCCATGACTTCACGCGCAATATCCTTACTGCTCCTAGCGGCATCCTTCCCCGCAAGCTATCAAACTCATGCCGCAGAGGAATCGTCAGGCCAGACAGTGCAAGAAGTGCTCGCAGTGGCCAAAATTGCGGGCGCGTGCGGGATATTGGATTCCCAGATTCATTTTCAGAAAACGACCAAGATGCCGGGTGGGGATGAGTTTGTTTCCAGGTTCTGGGCCGTCGAAGCTGCAAGATTAGGCCTATCGATTCAGCAATTGTCAGAGCGCTGTAACAGCGCCGTTACGATTTACGACGAGTTTTGGAAGTCAATGGAACCAGAATCTAGGTAAGCCACCGTATAGAAGCGGCTGCTAAGGCGCGGTGATCTAACCTTTAAGCTTGTGCCCAAATTTGTGCCCATTGGAGAAATAGTGCGGCCAATTATCGGCTTGATAACAATGTATTAAGGGCTTTCGCCAGTTTCTGCATAGAAAGTAACTCGCGCCGAGGTCAAGGCCAGGCAACGGCCCTACGGCGTGATTCCGTCGCTTGAACTAGGCGTTGAACGCGGGTTGCGGTGCGCACCCCTGGACTAGCACAATGCGACTACCCGTCCAGCGGAGACCCCGTATGCCCGGCTACTCGAGTACGCCTCTGATCAAGAAACTCGGGATTAAACCGCCCTTGAAGTTGTTGGTCGTCGATGCGCCCCCGGAATATGCAACTTGGTTGGGAGAATTGCCGCCGGGAGTGGCGCTAGTTTCAGCTGCGGGTCGAGGAGTCGAGGGCGCGCATATTTTTTTCACGGATCGCCTTCGACTAGAGAAACGTCTATTGAAGCTGCGATCACAGCTAGTGCCAGACGGATACGTCTGGGTGTCCTGGCCCAAGCAGGCGGCTAAGGTGCCCACTGATCTTAGCGAAGGCGTGATTAGAAACCTGGCGCTGCCGCTGGGCTTCGTCGATATCAAGGTTTGTGCGGTTAGCGACGTGTGGTCCGGACTCAAGCTGGTCATCAGAAAGTCAGAAAGGAACGGTTGACCGGGTGGCGGTGAAAATCGAACGTGCAGCAACTCTCCCCGCAGGCTTGGGGACTTAACGCAGCAGCTTCTTGATGGCGGTTAAGCGCTCTCCCGCATACTCACGTAGGCGCATATCACCTCGCGCATCATTGACGACTTGGGTATAAGCCGCGTTCGCGGCTTGCCAGTCGCGCAAGGCTTCCGAAGAGATTGCCACTCCCAGTGACCAGCGCGTTTGTTGCGGTTGCAGCATGGCCGCCTGTTGAAAAGCCTGGCGCGCCTCCCCGTGACGCGCGTTGCGTTGATAGATGCTGCCTAGCAAGCCAAGATAGTCAGCGTTGTCTTTCGCAAGCCCACGCGCGCCTTCCAACAATCCAATGGCGCGCGTATCGTCGCCTTGTTCGGCGTGCACTCGTGCCAGCCATAGCGCATAACGATAGTGATCGGGCACCAAGCTGATGCCCTCCGCCAATACTGGTTTAACGCCCTCCCAATGGCCTTGTGAGAGCATCCATTCGATCAATGTGTCACGCGCGGAGAGGTGCCTCGGGTGTAGGTCGAGCGCTAAGCGCAATCGCTCGGCCGCTTCCAGACCACGTTGTTCGTGTAATAGGTTCAATGCCTGACGGTAATGAGCCTCGGCTTGCTCCTCGACACTGAGTGGAAGAATGGTCTTTTCCAATTGTGCCGGGCTGACTTGTTCAGCTGCACTCTCGCGTTGCGGGCCTTTAGTGTTGAGTACCGGTGCAGGTGCAGGTGCAGGTGCAGGTGTCCGTGTTGGCGTTGGCGCTGGCGGTGAGATAGCAGTGGGTGCCGGTTGGGTCTGTGGCCTGGGTTTAAGTGCGTCCGCGGCCACCTTGGGTGACGTTGCCGGTACGGGTGTGGTTTTCTGAGGTGGTACGACTGCCGCCTGCTCTTCATGGTGCGGAGGCGTTATTGGCTTGGCCGCCGTGGCTAGGTCGGCCGTGGCAGCTGCAACGGGTTCGCTAAGCGACCCCTCATCAGTTTCCTTGGGGTCTTCTGGTGTGGTGTCAGGCGCTACTGATTCTGCTAGGGGCGCTATAGGGATAGTATCCGCCGAAGCCGGTGTTAGCTCTACTGACGATGTGGTTGCCGTGATGGGGTCGGCATCCAACATAGCTTGAGCCGGTATAGAAGGTTCGACGTTACTAATGTCATTTTGAAAAGAAAAGAAACCACTGAGCCGCAGCTGGTCACTGAGATGCAAGGTGGCGAGGAATAACACCGCCAATAGAATAAATCCCAGCGCCAACCACCGCCCAATCGGCTGTGCATAAGGTCGCGGCGCCAGTACCGCAACCGGGCGCACGGCGGAATACATATCACGCGTGGTCCCGCGTTGTTGATCGCGGGTGTCCAGATCCAACAACATTTTGTTGATGAGGCTCACCCGTTCGCGCCAACTAACGTGTGCGTTAGCCGTCGCCACCAACCGGGACGCTGGGTGGATTCGGTGTCGGCGATGGCCACCATAATATGTCGTGCGATAATTTCACGCGCACCCTCGCCATAGGCGGTGAGCAAAGCCTTATGAGCCAGCACATTCACTAAGCGCGGAATGCCACCACTGGCCCGATGTAACTTACGCACCGCCGCTGTCGAGAACGGTCGCGGCCCACGGTAGCCGGCGATATTCAAACGATGAGAGAGATAATCTTCCATAGAGCGCCGATCCAGAGGCGCGAGCGTACTGGAAAAACCGATGCGTTGTTTCAGTTGCCGGATACTCGGTTGGGCAAGACGCTGATCCAATTCCGGTTGACCGAACAACACCAGCTGCAGCAGTTTGCGCCGCGGCGTCTCTAAGTTACTGAGCAAGCGAACCGCCTCGAGGGTTTCGAGCGGCATGGCATGTGCTTCATCGAGACATACCACCACCGTGCATTGATAATCGGCATAGGTTTCGATAAGAAAGTGAGTGAGCGTCTTGAGCAATTTATGCTGGTTGATGCCATCGTAGTACGGCACCCCGAGTTCGTCGGCCACCGCCAGTAACAAGGTCATGGGTTCGACATAGGGATTAGGTATATAGGCGGTGAGAAAATTCTCATCCAACATGCCGAGGAACTTACGGCACAGCAATGTTTTCCCTGTGCCAACCTCCCCGACGACTTTAGTAAAACCTTCGCCGCTACGCGTTGCCACCAGCAAGGTATTGATTGCCGCCTGGCAGGCCTGATGAGAGAAAAAGAAACGCGAGTCCGGCGTCATCGTGAACGGCGGTTCGTGCAAACCGAAGTGTCGCAGGTAAAGCCAGTCGCTATTGGAGATGGGTGACACCATTGCCGCTAGTTCCTCACCGCTCCGCCCGTATCCGCAACAATTGCTTGGTGCGCGTTTGCACGCCATCAAGGTTCTCTTCCCATGTCTGGGTGTGATCCACCACAGTGGGTTTGAGCATAATCACCAATTCCTTTTTGATGCGCGTGAGCTTTTGGTGTTTGAACAGATTGCCGAGTACCGGTAAGTCGCCGAGTAACGGTACAGAAGCTTGTTGATCAGTGGTGGCTTCTTTCATCAGGCCGCCGATGAGGATGATCTGGCCGCTGCTGGCACGCACCACATTGTCTGATTCTTGTATGGTGCTGAACGCAAGTGGCAAGGTGAAACTCTCGCCACTGACGATGAAATTCTTGTCTTTTTGCGCCACGGTACTGACGGTGGGATGAATATGCAGCGTAATGTTATTGAGTTGATCGATTTGAGGCGTCACATCAAGCGCGATACCGGAGAAGAAGGGCGTCAACTCGACTGTTGGCACGCTGGTGGTACTGGCGCCCGTGGTGGTGGAAGAATTGCTCACACCGGTGACGAAGAATTCATCGCCGCCCACCTTGATGACGGCTTTTTGATTGTTGACTGTCGAGACGCGAGGGCTGGAGAGCACATGCACTTTGCCCTGCCCTTTGAGTAATTCGACGAAGGCGGCGAAGTCCGCTGTCTTGAGCGCGGCGCTAAACACCCCACCGAAGGCTGAGATTTTTCCGGAGGCGATGGGCGTGAAATTGGCATCCGGTTGTAAATTGCCGTCGGCACCGGCCAATTCACTGACGTCCGAACTCAGGGCGCTACCTCCACCGGTTTGCGAAAGTAAAAAGTCTGTATTGCCCATTCCACCCAGCGCCGCCCAATTGATACCGGCCTGGAAACTATCCTTCAGTTCTACCTCGATGATTTTGGCTTCCAGGATAACTTGGCGGTTGACCGTGCTTTGCGCCAAGCCGAGATAACGTTCCACCAGATCCAGTTCGGCGGGCATGGCGCGCGCGATCACCAAGCCGGCCTGCGGGTGCACTACGACACGTCTGCCGTCCTCATTGCCGATGATGGCTTCTAGAGCGTTCCTCAACTCCTTCCAAAAATCCGTTACGGAGGTCGTTTCAACTTCAATGCTGTTGGACTGCTGACTGCTGGATCCACTGTCGCTCCCATTGTCCTGGTCGTTGCTGCCTCCTGACTGCGTCAACTCCCCGGAAGAGACCCGCGTATCGGAGCGACCGCGCCGATTGAAGTTGAGATAGTTCACCGGGTACATGCGGCTCTGTATGCCCTGCCCCAATACATAAAAACGATTTCCGTCGCGTTTATAGTCATAGCCGTAAACCTGGTGTAACGCCTCGACAGCCTCAGGCACGGTGACATCCTTGAGACTCAGTGAAATCTTGCCGTCGACGTCGGGATGCACCACCATGCTGTAATGGGTGTTCTCAACCAAGCTCATGAAAACCTGACGTGCCGGCGTCTGATGCGCGGCGAGATCGAAGCGCGGTTCCAGCGGTGTGGCGCTGCCGTCGGGCATCGCGAATTGCATGGGTGGCAGCAGGGCGGCGCTGATATCATGGGGGATCTCCATGCCGTTGTAGCCGTTGGTGTGGCGCGCTTCTTCTAAACTAGAGGTAATATTGTCCTTGACCTCATCGTGCCAGTGCTCGGGCGCGGATGCGCAGCCGGTGAGTAGCAGGCAGACCAGGCAGAACCGCAGAGAGGCGCGTCTAATGCACATCGGCACGCGACACCTCCCGACGTGGTGCAACAATCTCACTCGGCACCAGGCGCAATGTCTCTATCCTACCGTTGCGGCTCACCACCACCGTGCTCGGTGAGATACTAACGACTCTCGCATCGCGTATACGGGCCCCGACCGCGAGCGTCACACCGTTGATGACGGCCACCCGCCGGCCGGCGGAGACCAATGTCGATTGCAGGTTCAAGGTTGCCGGGCGTACCCGCGGCGCGATACGGGTGGGCGCACTCGAGGATGTATAAGCTGGCTGTGTGGGATCAGGTAAATCATCGAGTGTGTCGCTCGCTCCCCCCAGCGGTAACACCAGCAGAGCTAGTAACATCGCGATGCCTTCTGCCTGGCGTTTCATAATCCCAACCAAGCCCGCTCGGTGCTCAAGGTGTACAGCGTCAACGTTGCGGTCGAGGTCGGGAAGTCTTCCGTGTAGACATCCACTTCGCTCCACAACACCTTCCATGGCAGCGCCTCAAGGGCGGCGAAGAAAGCCACCAAGTCGCGATAACCACCTTGCACGACGATACGCAAGCCGTGCTTGTACAAAGCCACCTCGTCGATGGCATCGACATTGCTCAGAGTTTGCAGTGTGTCAGGCGGAAGATTCTCCATCTTTACCACTTGCAGGTTGGTCTGACTGCGTACGATGCTCTCAACCAAGCGCGGCATTTCACGCGGACTCACCAGACCGCCTGTCAGCTCCGCCAAGGGCGTTTCCAAGGCTTGCAGAGCTTGTTGCAGTTCAGCCAGGCGCTGGGTCGTGGCGGCGTCGGGATCTTCGCTGAGCTGGGCGGCCAGGGTTTCGATCTCCAACAACATCGGTTCGAGTTCAGCCCGCTGGTTCAGCATGTCGGCGCGTATCTTAGCCAACTCATTTTCCTGAGGCATAAAAATGAACAAGGTCATAAGCAGGTACAACGCCGCCACGGCAGTGATGAACACCAGCAGTCGCTCGCGCAAGTTGCGGGCATCGAGCCAGGTCGTCGCGCGTTTCAACACCGTGTTTGCGCCCGTGCTCACAGTGCTTGCTCCGGTGCCGAGGTGGCGACTAGAAACGCCAACGGAGCGTCGCGCTGATCTTCGTCGCGATTGAGTTGGAATAATTCGAATTGCGTACCTACCAGCACGTCTTCATGAGACAAGCGTTGCAGATAGCGCGGCACTAATTCCGGCGTGGTCGTTTGGCCTTGTAAGCGTAAGTCACGACCGGCGCCGGTGATGGTGATACCGGTCAACCACAGGCCATTGAGGTGTTGCCGTGCCAAGGCAATGAAGTAACTCGAATAGCCGTGACCACCGTCGAAATCATCTTGGCGTAACATGGTATGCAGCTCTTGGCGATGCGACAGCAGCGTCTCTGAGCGGTGCAGTTCTTCTTGCAGCTGGGTATCGGGCATTTGTGCGGTGACTTGTTGCTCCAGCGCCTCACGTTGTTGCACGGCATCACTATGACGGGCATCGAGTGCGCCGACTTCGGCTTGCAAGGTGCGCAATTGCCAGGTGTTGTGCCCGGCCATCGCCACGATGCCTAAGGCGATCGCCAAATAGGCTATGAGTAATGTCTGACCCGTGTAGCGCAGGCGCTCGCGGCGGAAATGCGTTTGATAAAGATTGACTTGTTGCATTACACCGTCGCCTCCTCGCGCAAGGCGGCGCCGAAGGTAAAGAAATGGCGCGCCTGCCAGTCGTCGGGCGGATGGGTGTCGACATCGACGAATTCGCTCAGGTCCAGCTGCGTGACTTCCACGCCCAAATTGATATGCAGTTGTTCTCCCAGTGTCGTGGTATCTCCATGGGTGGGCGCCAGTACCACATGGCGGATGGGCGCTTGGCGGAAATGACTTTCGTAGTAGTCCAGCGAGCGCTGGATCTCCAATACCACTTGGTCCATGGCGCTGGCGCGTTGCGCCGCATCGGTGAAATGCTCCCAACCGACGCTCAAGTTGCGGCTCAAATACAATTCACCGCGGCGCGTCAGCGTCACCAAGCCGCCTTCGCTTTGCAAGGACAACACCGCGACGCCGTTACTATCTTGGGGCAATAGTGCGGCGATATTGCGCTGCGCCATTTCGACGATGTCCACGACTTGTATATTCACGCCGGCGTGGGTTAACAGTTCTATGCGTTGGCGCAGGGCCGCGTTGCGGGCGGCGACCACATACACTTGGCGACCTTGCCGGGTGCCTGAGGAGCCGGGAATCTCAAATGTATCCAGGGTGATGTCATCGATAGGCGCATCGATCAGATCCTTGATGCGCCAGCGCAGCGCGGCGGCCAGCTCTTGTTTGGGAACGTCGGGCGCTTCGGTGGCCAACAACTTATAGTCGGTGTCGTTGAGCAAGGTGGTGCAGTGCGCGCGCTGCAGATGCAGACGCTTGGCGAGGAGACGCAGGACGTCGAAAGGTGTGCCGGCACCGGCGTAAGGGTGCCAATCACAGGCCAGCAAGGTCGGGCGTCGAGCGCTGTCGCGGGCAACCCGCAGCACGGCTATGCCGGTAGCTTCCACGCCCACGGCCACCAAGCCCGCTGCGGGCTTGTTATGTAACAAAGAGGAAAACAGAACGAACCTCCATGATCTCTCGCGTCTCGTATCCATGTATGCCCCACGTCCGCACGGCATGCGTACACGGACGTCCCACAGGGATATCGGCCACCGTGGCGCGCAGCTTGAATTAGTGTGCTATTTGCAGCGGCCCTAGGATGCGTGGGGAAAATTGCGCTCAAACGCTCACTGATTACGGGGTCACTTCGCGCCAGGAGACGGCGCCGGTGCTGGCCGGACCTGGCGCGCCCAGCACCACTTCATCGAATTGCACGATAGCCGCTCGACGTTGGGGGCCGCCGCCGTTCTTGGTGCGGTTCTGCAAGTCGTAACCCAAACGGATGGCGGTGAGGCTGGTCCCGGCCGGAACCGTCCAGTTTATGGTGGGGGCGGCAGTCCAGGCGGGTGTCTGATTGGAGCAGTCGGACCACACCCGATAGATGGTGCCATTGGCGGCCACCAGATCAAGGAACATATGCAGATGATCGGGGTTGGGTCTACCGCGGAGCTTCTTGTGCCAGAAATCGAGGGTAATGTTGCTGCCCGCACTGATGGGCGCGCTCAACGTGCGTTGCCGATACCCGGTCAGGCGACCACCCGGAAGTACGAAAGGATCGGTCTCGGCCCGAAAGGAGCCACCCGTCGAGCCGGGGGCATCGTCGCCGGGGTCGTGGAAGACGCTGCCGTCGTTGGAAGCCACGGTGGTATTGTCCACCGCGGGCGGACATTCCTGGTTGAACGTATCGCCGCTGGGCCCACTGGTGTTCCAGTCGGCGATATCCTCGAAGGGCTCGACAATACCGGCGCCGCCGCTTTGCGCGATGACCTCCGTCGTGCGCAGCACATCGCCGCCGCTGCTGGCGACCCTGCCGAGGCTGGCAATGCGCTTCTGTCCGGCGGGCAGCGGATTACCCGCGCCGTCGGTGTTGCTGACGGTGACGGTGAAATCCCCGGCGCCGAAGCCTACCGGCCCCTCGCCGGGATAAGTGGCGGGGGCCAGCGACCATTGCCGGATCCCCCGTTCCAAGCCGGATTCGGCGATGAATAAGGCCTCGGTGCTGCGCGCGTGATCCACTTGGCCGCTGACGCTGCCTACCATCATATTGACCAAGGCGGCGGCCAAACCGCTCATGACGACGATCAGCACCACGGTGACGATGAGTAGGGACCCGCGCTGGTGCTTCATGGGAAACTCCTCGGCCGCACCAAGCCGCGTACGTTGTAATTGCTACCGTTGCGTGTCACGGTGAAACTCACGCCGATATAAAAGACTTGAGTGGCATCGGCGGCGAGGGTTTTACCGTCGCGCTGCAGATAGGAGAACGCCAGCCCGGCGATACCGTCGGCCAACGGCACCCCGTTGCGATTCAAGGCGCCGCCCGCCAGGGCATAGCTGATGGTGGTGCCGGCGAGGGTGGTGAAGGTGATCTGGTTGGCCGGCGCGATGATCAAATCAGCGGCGCTGGGGCTGCGTACCGTACGTAGTTCACGGGTGAGGCGTTCTAAGGCATAGCGGCCTTGCCATTCGGCTTCACTGCTGTCGCGGCCGGTGAAATAGCTGTTGAAACCCGCGCTCAGCAGGGTGCTGCCGATACCGGCGAGCATCGCCAGGAGCACGATGACCAAGACCATCTCCAGCAGCGAGAAACCGCGTTGCGAAGAGATGAGACGGGTTCGGGTCTGCATCAGTTCGCCCCCGCTCAATAATCCGCCACTAAGGCGCTGAGTTGCGCGTTGCCGCGCCCGCTGACCGTGACGGTGATGACTTTGTAATTGGCATCACCGCCCCAAGCGCCGGCCAGATTGGTGGTGACCACATAGCCGGCGGGGATGGCGCTGCAGGTGGCATGCGTGGCCGGGGGCGCGGAGGTGCAGGGATCGAAGTTGGCGGCGCCGAAGCCGGCAAAGCCCACGGCGTGTTTCTGCGCCAGGATCAGTTCCAGGCGTTCTTGTGCCAATTGGGCCGAGCGCACGCTGCGTTCACGTTCACCGGCGCCCAGCAGCGCGGCGCTGAAAGCGCTGAACAAGGCCACCCCCATCAGACCCACCACCATGATGAAGATCAGTAATTCAATGAGGCTAAAGCCGCGGACCCGGTTCATGGTATGAGGGTCCTGCCAGTGTCACGGCTGACGCGTACGCTGCGCGTGTCGCTGCCGCTATTCAAGGTAACCACGGCATCGACGGCCAACGGTGTGCCGGGGGTAGCGGCGTCCACATAAGGTCGCCCGTTACCGTCGAATACCAAAAAGCCGAGGCTGCTGCTCAAGGTCACATTCGTGGCAAGCAGCACATCAGCCACACCGCTGGCGGGATGGGGAAACGAGATGGCACCGTCGGCGCTGCTGATCCAATAGCGGTCGATAGCGAAGTTGATGCGATAACGTTGCCCGCGCGTCATGGCCAAGGATTGCGTGTAGCGGATATCGCTGAGCAGTTGATCGGCCTGCGCCGAGACACTGATGGTCGCGCCCGGCCAGCGGATGATGAACGCGCCGGCGAGGAGGCTCACCAGCAGCAGCACGGTGACCAGTTCCACCAGGGAATAGCCTTGCATGCGGCACTGTCCTGTCAGCATGTTCACCTGGTTCTGTTCCAAAGAAAGATGCCCGCGTGCAGGCACGCGGGCATCTTGGGCTCTATCTCGTTACAGCTTAGCTCGCATTATCGACACGAATCGCCCGGAAGTTCGCGCTGCTGGCATTGGGACCGGTGAGCGCGCAGACCTGCGAGGCGCCCTCGGCCATTGCACTCATGTCGACCGCCGTAATGGCGTAACCCGCAGGCAGACCGCCTTCCAAGAGTACCGAGGAATCGGTGCAGTTGGCCACGTTATCGCCGGCGGTGGCGGTGGCTTTTTCCTTGGCGAAGTTCATCACCGAGGCAGAACCCAATGAGCCGGCCATCGATTCAGTGGCGGCGACTTGTGCCTCACCGGATAAGTCTACGAATTTGGGTACCGCTACGGCCGCGAGTATGCCCAGGATGACGATGACCAAGACCAGCTCGATCAAGGTGAAGCCTGACTGCTTTTTCATGATAACTCCTTCACTGTTACTAATATGTTGATGATTGGCAGCCTGTGGGTGCTCGCGACACCGCCGTTTTCCGGGCAAATCCGTTTTGCAGCGGCCCGCACTAGGGTTAGCGGGCCTGGTGTGCCACATTAGCTGGACGTACTAGTGATCGACCGTGGCTAAGCAAACTTTAGAACTAATTCACAGATTTCCGGCAAGAAACGGGTGGAAACTAGGGTAGTGCTCGCCATCGACATTGGGTCTTCAATACGAGGATTATTTCAGGTCAAGTTGGTGCGCCGGCGACTCCCTGGCGTGATTACGTCAGGATGTTGGGGAGCGCTCACTCGCACCCCGACCGACCATTAACTCCGATTCTTTACGACGCACGGCACTAGTGCTTGCTGAAAGCCACGGAGCCCAAGTCCCACATGGGCAGGAACACGCCCAGGGCCAGGATCAGTACAATGACCCCCATGGCCGCGAGCAAGACCGGCTCGATGGCGCTGCTTAGGTACTTGAGCTGATAGTCCACTTCACGCTCGTAGTATTCACCCACTTCGTTCAGCAAGCGATCCACGGCGCCGGTTTGTTCGCCGACCTGGATCATTTGCAGCACCAGAGGCGGAAACAAGCCGGTGGTGGTGGCGGTGTGAGTGATCGATTCGCCGCGCTCGACGCCTTCGCGCATGGCAGCGACGCGCTCGGCGAGGTATTGGTTGTCCACCGCATTGGTGACCACGCGCATGGCCTGCCCCCAAGGCACGCCGCTGTGCACGCAAATGGCCAAGGCGCGCGCGAAGCGACCCATGGTGGCGCGATAGAGGATGTTGCCCACCACGGGTAGGTGCAGTTTGAAGCGATGCCACACCCGTCGTCCCGCCTCGGTCGAAGTGTAGACGCGTGCTCCGTAGAGCGCCCCGCCTAGCGCCAACAGCATCAACCACCAGTAACTCAGCGTGAAGTTGGAAGTGGCGATCAGCATTCGGGTGGGCAGGGGCAGATCGGCGCCGAAACGCGCAAATACTTGCGCGAAGGAGGGAATCACGAACAGGTTGATAACGAATACGGCAGCCACAATGGCGACGATAATGATGAGGGGATAACGCATGGCGGCGCGGATGCGCTCGCGCGTGTCACGCTCTTGCTCCAGATAAGACACCAGTTGCAGGAAGCTTTCCGGTAAGCGGCCGCTGGCTTCACCGATTTCGATGATGCTGACATACAACGAGGGAAACACCTCGGGGTGGCGACGTAGGGCGGCGCTCAGGCTTTGACCCGCATCGAGATCATCGCGGACCTCGCCGATGACCTGGCCCAAGCGTTCGCTTGGCGTCGAATCACGCAAGCCCTGCAGGGATTCGAGTATCGGCACGCCGGCGCGTACCAGAGTGTACATTTGGCGCGAGAAAAAAATCAGATCAATGAGCGCGACCCGGCGGCCGGGCAGAAACTGGCGTAGCGTGGTCAGCGCATCTTCTTCCACGCTGGTGGTTTGGATGTCGATGGGAATAATCTGGTTGTCGCTGAGAAAGCCGGCCACGGCATCGGCGCTCTCAGCTTCCAAGCGCCCTTGCACTTCCTCACCTTGTCCGTCGCGACCGCGGAATTGATACAGCGCCACGCTCTAATCCTCCATGCCGAAGCTCACTCGCACCACTTCGTCGACGGTGGTCAGCCCCTGGGCGGCCAGTTGGATAGCGCTGTGACGCAGGCTTTGATAGCCGGGTTGTTGCACGGCGAGCCTGGCGAAGCTGGTGAGATCGTTGTTGTGCAGCGCCTCGGCGAGTTCGCCGCTGATCTCCATCAGTTCGTATATGCCGATGCGACCGTGGTAACCCGAGTCATTGCAATAGGTGCAACCCTTGCCACGCATGAAGGTGATTTCCGTGGCCATACCGCCGAGTTCGTGGCCAAGGAGGATTTGGGTATTGGTGTCGAGCGGCTCGGGCTCGGTGCAGTTCTCGCAAATGCGCCGCACCAACCGTTGTGATAACACGCCGCGCAGCGCGCCGGCGATGAGATAGGGCTCGGCGCCCATGTCCACCAAGCGCAAGGTGCTGGAGATGGCGTCGTTGGTGTGCAAGGTGGAAAGCACTAAGTGGCCGGTCATGGAGGTGCGCAGGCCAATACTGGCGGTCTCAGCATCGCGCATTTCGCCGACCAGCACGATGTCAGGATCCTGGCGCAGCATCGAACGCAGCACGCGCGCGAAACTCAGATCAATCTTGGTATTGACTTGCACTTGATTCACACCCGGTAAGCGATATTCCACCGGATCCTCGACGGTGATGATTTTCACCGAGGGGTTGTTCAATTCCTTGAGCATGGAGTACAGCGTGGTGGTCTTACCGCTGCCGGTGGGACCGGTGACCAGCACCAGCCCGTGCGGGCTGTGGATGAGGCGCCGCAAACGCGTGAGCATGTGGCCGGGGATGCCGAGCTGCGCCAAATCCAGGATGCCGGCTGATTGATTGAGTAAACGCATGACCGCCGATTCACCGAATTCGACTGGTAGAGTCGACAAACGCACGTCGACGTTCTTGTCCTGGATATGGATGTGAAAGCGCCCATCCTGCGGCACGCGCTTTTCGGAGATGTCCAGCTTGGCCATCAGCTTCAAGCGCGACAGCAAGGCATCGGCGATACGCCGTTCGGCAGTGGTTTGTACTTGCATGACACCGTCGATGCGAAAGCGGATGCGCAGATCGTGCTCTTCGGGTTCGATGTGAATGTCCGAGGCATTGACCTGCACCGCGTCCTCGAACATGGTTTGCAGCAAGCGCACCACCGGCGCATCGGCGATGGCATCGGCGAGCGCGCGGTTGGCCAGCGTGCCGTCGTTGGCCGACATTTGTTGTTCGAGCTGGGCCGCGAAGCCGCTGATTTCGGTGGTGCGACGATAGACGGTGTCGATGGCCTTAAGCAGATCGGCCTCTTTTACCACCGCCAGCTTGAGGGGTCGTTGGACGATGCGTGCAACTTCGTCATAAGCGAAGATGTTGGTGGGATCGGCCATGCCGATCAACACCCCCTCGGGGTCTTCTTCCAGTGCGATGACGCGAAAGCGGCGCGCTTGCACTTCGGGGATCAGGCGTACGGTGTCGGGTTTGACTTCGCGGCGTCGCACATCGATGTAATCGATGTTGAGCTGACGGGCGAGGAAATCCATTAGTTGCTCTTCGCTGAGGTAGCCCTGGTCGATGAGCACCCGCCCGAGTTTGTGGCCCGAACTCTGCTGCGTTTCCAGAGCCGCGCTCAGTTGTTCTTGGGTGATGACCTGGTGCTCGACGAGCAGGTCACCTAAGCGGATCTTCTTCGGTCGTGCCAGTGCCATCCTTACCATCCAGCGTCAGTGCGGGGCGCGCCTAGATTGCGTCGCGTCGCGTCGCGAACGGGACAGCCGCGGATGGGGGAAATAGGCTATGGAAACGCCCCCGGCGCGGCTGTTCCTGTCTGAGGGATAACGGACGGGTGGCGACTTTTCTTTATGCGGGGGGAGGAGGAGAGTGGGTGTCGTCGCGCAGCAGCGCCAGCAAGGCATCGGGCAGGACGGGGTGGCTGTACCAATAGCCCTGTACCAAACGACAGCCGCATTGGCGCAGGAATTGAACTTGTTCCGGTGTTTCCACGCCTTCGGCCACCACTTCTTTATGCAGCGCTTGGGCCATGGCGACCACCGCCTTGACGATGGCCTCGTCCTCGGGATCGCGGCTGATGTCGCGGATGAAGGAGCGATCGATCTTGAGCGTGTCGACGGGGAACCGCTTCAGATAACCCAGCGAGGAATAGCCGGTGCCGAAATCGTCCACCGCCAAGCGGACGCCCAGGCGCTTGAGCGCGGCGAGATTCTCCAGCGAGGCGCGATCGTTCTGCATCAGCACGCTTTCGGTGATTTCCAACTCCACATCGGCCGGCGTCAAATCGCTCTGTGTCATGACCGCCAGGAGTTCGTGGTGCAAATCGGGATGGGTGAACTGGCGTCCGGAAAGGTTGATCGAGAGGCGTAAGTTCCCGTGCGCTTGCCAGCGCCGTGCCTGGGTACAGGCCTCGCGTAACACCCATGCGCCGACCGGGACGATAAGTCCGGTTTCTTCCATAATCTCGATGAAATTCAGCGGGCTCACCATGCCCAGCTCGGGATGATCCCAGCGTAGCAAGGCCTCGGCGCCGATGATGCGATCACAGGTAATGTCCACTTGTGGTTGGAAGACGACGCGAAACTCTTCACGTTCCAACGCTTGGTGCAGGCGTGTCTCGAGCGTGAGCCGTTCCAGAGCACGGGCGCTCAAGTCCGCTGAATAGAATTGGTAGCTGTTACGGCCCAGCTCCTTGGCGCGGTACATAGCGGCGTCGGCGTGCTTGAGCAAAGTTGCCACGTCAGCACCATCGTCGGGCGCGACGCTGATGCCCATGCTGGCGCTGATATAGAGTGGGTGTCCTTCGATAGTGAGCGGTTTGGCCAGGGCGTCCAACAGCGCCCGTGCCTGCGGTGCGATGTCTTGCGCGCTGTCCAGGTCCTCCATGAGGATCGCGAATTCATCGCCGCCGAAACGCGCGACGGTGTCGCCCGGCCGGGCGAGGCGCTGCAACAGGGCGGAGAACGTGGTTAACAGTCGATCGCCCACATCATGGCCGAGCGTGTCGTTGATGTACTTGAAACGATCCAAGTCCAAATACAACACCCCGATTATGCCATGGGCCTCTTTACGCTTGGCCAAGGCATGGCCGAGGCGCTCCATGAACAGTGAACGGTTAGGCAGCTCAGTGAGGACGTCGTGATAGGCCAGGTAATGCATGCGCTCCTGGGTCTGCATACGTTCGGTGATGTCCTTACCGGTGGCGATGAAGTGAGTGATCGCGCCGCTGGCGTCTTTGAGAGGGGTGATAGTTTTTTCTTCGTAATAGAGCTCGCCGCTCTTCTTGCGGTTGATGAGCACGTCGCGAAAAGCGTGGCCGGTCCGAATCGTTTTCCACAGTTGGGCGTAGAAGCGCGGCTCGTGGCGGCCCGATTTCACCAAATTGGTCTTCGCGCCGATGGCGTCCTCGCTGCTGTAGCCGGTGAGCTGGGAGAATGCGGCATTGACGTATTCGATCGTGCCATATTGGTCGCTGATTACTACCGCATCCGCGGCCTGTTCCAAGGCGCTGGAGAGTTTACGCATCGCCTCGGAGGCTGTCTGATGGCTGAGTTCCGCCGCCACGCGGGCGGCGAAGATATGCAGAATGGCGTCGGTCGGCTGCCGTTCGGGCATAGGCTGGCGACTGACTATCGCCACTAAGCCCAGTGGTCGGCCCTGGAGGTCGAAAAACGGTACGGCTAAGTAGCTTTGTAAGCCGTATTCTTGTGCCATCGCACTATCGGGGAAGTGTCGTCGTAAGTCGCTGGGATAATAGGAGCCCCCCTGGTCCATGATGTCGTTGCAGGGTGTGCCTGCTAATTGGTAACGATAGTTGGCCAGGATTTCACCCCGATCGCACAAGGCGATGATATCGGCAGCGCCGGGCTCATCCTCGGCCAGCACGCTGATAAAGGCGGCATCGACTTCCAGCACCGTGCTCAATTGTTGCACCAAGGAGCGGTAGAACAGTTCGCCCGCGCTGGCGGAGACCGCCACCGCAATTTGCTTCAGCGCGGTTTCGAGATGCCGTCGTTGACGGACTTCTTGTTGTAGGACTCCTTGGTGTTCACGCATCGCAGCAGCTTGCGCCGCCATCGCTGTTTCCAAGTCCTTATGTGATTGCTGGAAATTCGCTTCCGCTTCGAGGTTGTTTTGACGTTGACGATACACCTCGATCATTCCCGCGCAGACCCCCAGCATGGGCGACAAATAATCGATCAAGGCTGGGTCATAGCCGCCGGGACGGTTGGCCAGTCCCACCATGCCCACCAGCCGTGTGCCGCTCTTAAGCGGCAGGCCCAGGAAACGCTCCAAGGGCGGATGGCCGGGTGGTGTCTCGCCGCGGCGCGGATCTTGGGCCGGGTCGTTGCTGATCAGCGGCTTACCGTGGGTGATGACATGACCGAACAGTGAATTCAGATTGGTGAATTCCAGGCCTCGTAAGGCATGTTTGTGGTACAGCTCCTTGGTGGCCTTGTCCCAGGCGATGTTGGTGATGGCGCGGGTTTTGAGATAGGGCGTGCCGTCGGCACGGCGGAAGACTTCACCGATGAAGCCGTAGGCGCTGTTGGTCAGGGTAAGCAGGTTCTCGAGTAGCTCGGAGAATAACGTGCGCGCATCCAGCCCCTGTATGCACAGGCATTGGGCGTGGCGTATGCATTCCAATAATTCGTGCTCGGCAGGTGTCGGTAGTTTGGCCTTAGATTGCTGACTGAGTTTCTGGGTCATGCCATCCACCGCACGGGGTCATACGGACAATATGGGCTGATAAAGCCGCTACGCATCGACTGTTTGTAGTATCAATTTTCAATATTTAGTCGTCTAGGGCGATGATTCTATTTGTTGGCCCCAGAAGTGGCATTAAACATGACGCTTTATAGAGGCGCAAGCCCGTGCGCGCTTCAGGGCCGGAAATGGCGCACCGCATAGCGCAGCCGCGCCAGCCAGACCGGTGCCGGATAGGGTGCGTAGCGCAGCGCGCTATAGAGGCGGCTGATCTGCGCGCTGGCCAGAGCCAGATCGGGACGCGCTAGCGCCACGCGCTTGGCATATGCCGTGGGCCCCTCGTGCGGCGCGCGCCCCAGTCCCCGATGTGCCAGCTTCCGGCAATAACGGGAATAGAGCCGTGTTGCCGCGTCACTGTCGCGCCGTTCGCGATGCAGCCAGAGCAATATTAGAGTCAACAGTAGGGCGAACACCGCCGCCAACAGGAGTGTGGCCAGCACTTGCCAAGGGAGGGCACTGCCCTGCAGCCAAGATAGGAGCGAGGCTTGGCGGTCGGGGCCATAGGCCAGTACCCACTGATTCCATGCATTGTTGAAAGTATCCCAGCCATAACTTAGAGTCTGCCAGCTTTGCCGCAGCCAGGCCTGATTAGGCATATGGAAACGGACCTGCTCCCCTAGCGCACTGGTATCGATGGACATCTCAACGCGCTCGGGCGCCACCGCGGCGGTAGGATCGATGCGTGTCCAGCCCTGGCCTGGCAGCCACACTTCGGCCCAGGCATGGGCATCGCGTTGCCGCACGATCAAATAATTACCGACCGGATTCACCTCGCCGCCTTGATAACCGGTCACCACCCGTGCCGGGACCCCGGCGGCGCGCATCAAGAATACGAAGCTGGCGGCATAGTGCCCGCAAAAGCCGCGTCGGGTCGTGAATATGAATTCATCGACGAAGTCATTCTCGGTGAGTGGTGGTTGCAAGGTGTACACGAAGGGTTCGTTGCGGAACCGTTGCAGCGCTCGCTGTACGATGGCCACGTCGTTGGGCGACTCTAAACGCCAGCGCGAGGCCATGGCACGGGCGCGTGGGCTGCCCTCCGGTGGTAATTGCAAGGCGCGTTTGCGCTCCTCATCGCTGAGCGGTGGGGTGCGGTAATCGGGATGAGAAGCGACGCTGTAGAGCCAGCGTTCACGTACCGGGCGGGTGGCGTGCAACTGAAAATCAGCCGTGAGACGCGCTTGCGGCGGCACGCTGGCGGGTAGATCTAGCGCGTACAACCATAGCCGATTGTGCGGTTCTAGGATGATGCTGTATTGCAGCGGTTCACTCAGCGTTTCATAGTTCAAGCCGGTAAGGGGGGAGCGATGCTCTGTGGCAGTGCCCGCTTGCCAACGTTCGCCATCGGTTTGCCATAGCACCGGACCGCGCCAATAGCGTTGCTGGGGCTGCGGAAACGGTCCGTCGAAACTGGCGCGAAAGACGATCGCGTTCGACTGGCCGAGCTGACTGATGCGCCCCGGCGTCATCTCGTCACTGAGACCGGATAGGCCGCCATGGGCGTCCTTGGGTAAGCCCCACAGTGGCCCGGCGACGCGCGGGAAGAGCATGAACAAGGCGATCATCAAGGGCACCGCCAGCACCACTAGGCGGCCGGCTACCCGCAGATCCTCGCCGACGGTGGCGGGCTGGTGTCGATTGAGGTCGATCAACAAGGCGGTGAGCGCCATCACCACCAGGAACATATATGCCGCCAGGAACGCCGATTGTGAATAGAGAAAATTGGTGACGATGAGAAAGTAGCCCAGGAACACCGCCACGTACACGTCGCGTGGCGTTTTCAATTCCAGCAGTTTGAGCGCCAGCATGGCGATGAGCAGCGACACGCCGGCCTCACGGCCGAACAAGGTGCCGTAACGGCTGTATACCGCCAGCAGTACCACCGAAGTGAGCACCACGCGCAGTAAGGTGCCCGGCAGCGGGCGTGCCGTGCGTGCCACCAGCCAGCGCCATAGTCCTAACACCACGGCGACTATGCTCAACCACAGCGGGAGATGCACGACATGGGGCGCTGCCACCAGACTTAAGGCGAGGAGCAAGCGTGTGACAGTGGCTGGCCGTAACTCGTCAGGGCTCATGGCGCGTGCGCCTCGAACCGCAGATCGTCGATGGCGAACAAGGCCAGTGCTTCCAGGCAACGGTGTTGATGCGCCGCGCCTTGTTCTGGCGCGATCGTGCGTCCGGGCAGGCGCACGCCGTAACGTAACCCTTGCGTCTCCGCCTCCAGTACCTGACGGCACAGGTAGCGCAAACGGGTTTCGCTATCCAACTGGGGCAATGCGTCCCAATCCAGCCACTGCTCGGCGCTGGCGCTGGCGGCGAATTGCTTGGTGAGCAACGGTTGTTCGCGCGCCACCGCTTTCCAATGTATATGGCGGGGTGAGTCACCGGGTTGATAGGCGCGCAGACCGAGAAAATCATCACTGCCGTGATCAAGAGTGCTGACGTCGCCGTGTTGACGCTGCCTCTGCTTGGACCAGGACTGCAGTGGTCCGGGTTTCGGATACACCAGACAATGTAGGTCCAGTTCGAGGTAGGACCAGGCGCGGATCAAGCCCAAGGGAAACACGGTGGACACGGTGATGCGCCCTGCCGTCAATCGGCCGCGGCGCGGTGCCGGCAAAGGCAGCGCGACGCTCATGACGAGTCGCGGCGGCACGTCGATCATGACCGGCTTGCCGCCCTGCAAGCGTAGCTGCAGCGCCAAACGTGCTTGGCGATCGTTGTTGTGTATGTGGACACGGAAATACGCTGTATCACCGGCGAACACGGCAGCGACCTTGCCGGCTTCCAAGGTGAGATGAGCAATATTGCGATAAGTGTAGAGTATCGACAGCACGCCCAGGCTGGCCAAGAGAAAAGTCAGCATGAAGCCGAGGCTGTTGTTGTAATTGATTGAACCCAACAGCATGACGAACAACATGACCGCGAGGAATACGCCATAGCGGGTGGGCAAGGCGTAAATGCGCCGCCGTTCTAGCGTCACGCGTTGGTTGACGCCGGCCTTTGGTGCGTCACGTATCATGCGCGCGCGCAAATATCTCAGCCAAGGGAGCTTGCTAGACAGTTGCCGACCGACGGCGGCGAGGTGCACGGCCATGCTCAGGGTATGGGGACTGTGGTGAGTTGTTCCATCAAGGCGGCCGTGGGCAGGTCGCCGTGCTCCGCCGCCGCCTGCAGGCGATGACCGGCCACCGCGGGTAAAATTTCCTGCACATCTTCGGGCACCACATGGCCGCGCCCGGCGATCAGCGCCCAGGCCTGGGCGGCGCGCAGCAGGCCCAAGCCGGCGCGCGGTGACAGCCCGTGGCGGAAATAAGGCGATTGCCGGCTGTGTAGCAACAAGGTTTGCAGGTAATCGACCAGCGCATCGCTGACATGGACTTGCGGCACTTTGCTCTGGGCGCTCAACAAGGTGGTGAGACTTATTGCCGGCGGTAGCTCGCGCAGCGCCTCGCGACGGTCGCTGCCCGTGAGCAAAGCGCGTTCGGCCTTGGCGTCGGGATAACCCAAGTGCAGGCGCATCAAGAAACGATCGAGCTGCGATTCGGGTAATGCAAACGTGCCGACTTGATGACTGGGATTCTGGGTGGCGATAACGAAGAACGGTGTCGGCAGCGTATAGGTCTCCCCCTCCACCGTCACTTGGTTCTCTTCCATCGCCTCGAGCAGTGCGCTCTGCGTTTTGGGTGTGGCGCGGTTCACCTCGTCGGCCAGCACCACTTGGGTGAAGATGGGGCCGGGATGAAATGTGAAACTGGCATTGGCGCGGTCATACACCGAGGCGCCGAGGATGTCGGCGGGCAACAAATCACTGGTGAACTGCAGGCGTCGAAATTCCAAGCCCAAGGTCTTGGCCAGGACATGCGCCAAGGTCGTCTTGCCGACACCGGGCAAATCTTCGATCAGCAAATGGCCGCGGGCCAGCAAGCAGGCCAAAGCGAGTCTTAGTTCGACGTCTTTGCCCAGCACGATCTGTCCGGCGGCGGCGATGACTTGCTCGCAGGCCAGCTTCAAGTCCTGCGGCGTCAGCACGGCAGAGTCGTTGTACGTGGCGGCGGGCGGGTTTGGTAACTTGGGTGCGGACATAATCTCGTTGGTATTTCCGTTAGCTTGTGAGGTTCCGTCACCTACCCTGTAACGGCGGCGTGCACGAGAGACTTTACTCGTTTAGCAGTCTAGCGCGGCCTTGGCAAGGTGCGTATCAGCAAGCGCCTCTTTCCATTTTGGCAGCGAACATTGTGAACTTTCCGACCATTAACATCATATTACGCAAGTGTTACCAATGATTTCAGAGTTGGCACGAGGGGATCTTGTCGTTACAATCAGGGCGTTTTACATACCCTGAGCCTATTGTTAGACGTAGTGAGGCGGCGCATGCGGTGCGAGGAAACATACGATGTGATAATCGTGGGCGGGGGCCATGCCGGCTCTGAGGCGGCGCTCGCCAGCGCGCGCGTGGGGGCACGCACGCTATTGTTGACACAAAGCATCGAGACCCTCGGGCAGATGAGCTGCAATCCGGCCATCGGCGGTATTGGCAAAGGGCATCTGGTTAAAGAGGTCGACGCCCTGGGCGGCCTCATGGCCCATGCCGCCGATCGTGCCGGCATTCAATTTCGCATCCTCAACGCCAGCAAAGGCCCGGCGGTACGTGCCACCCGCGCCCAGGCTGATCGCGCACTCTATAGAAATGCCGTGCGTGAGGCGCTGGAGCGGCCACCTAATCTCCACATTTTTCAGCAAGCGGTCGATGATTTGGTCGTCACGGGTGAACGCGTTACCGGCGTGGTGACGCAAATGGGGCTGCGCTTTCACGCCCGCGCCGTCGTGCTTACCGTCGGTACTTTTCTCGGCGGCCGCATTCACATCGGGCTGGCCAACTATCAAGGCGGCCGCGCCGGTGATCCGCCCGCCACTGCCTTGGCCGCGCGCCTGCGCGAATTGCCGTTGCGGGTGGCGCGACTCAAGACCGGCACGCCGCCGCGTATCGACGGCCGCAGCTTGGATTACAGCCACTTCGAAGAACAGCCGGGCGATACGCCGACACCGGTGTTCTCGTTCCTGGGGCGAGCGGAGGAGCATCCTCGGCAAATATCCTGTTACATCACCCACACCAACGCCCACACCCACGACATCATCCGCACGGGCTTGGATCGCTCGCCCATGTTTTCGGGTGAAATCGAAGGCGTGGGGCCGCGTTATTGTCCGTCCATCGAAGACAAGGTGGTGCGTTTCGCCGACAAGACGTCCCATCAGATATTTGTCGAGCCGGAGGGACTGCACACCCACGAAATCTATCCCAATGGCATATCCACTTCGCTGCCCTACGATGTGCAACGTGAGCTGGTGCACTCCATCAAGGGCTTCGAGAACGCCCACATCACCCGCCCCGGTTATGCCATCGAATATGACTACTTCGATCCGCGCGATCTGCAGCCTACGCTGGAAACCAAAGTCATCAAAGGCCTGTTCTTCGCCGGTCAGATCAACGGCACCACCGGCTACGAAGAAGCGGCGGCGCAAGGCTTGCTCGCCGGTCTCAATGCCGCGCGGCTGGCGCGCGATGAGGCGCCGTGGTGTCCGCGTCGTGACGAGGCTTATCTGGGCGTGCTGGTCGACGATCTCATCACCCGCGGCACCACGGAGCCCTATCGCATGTTCACCAGCCGTGCCGAGTATCGTTTGATGTTGCGCGAGGACAATGCGGATTTACGCCTCACTCCCGTGGGGCGTGAGTTGGGCGTGGTGGACGCGGAGCGTTGGGGCCGTTTCGAAACCAAGCGCGAGGCCATCGCCGCTGAGCAGCAGCGCTTGCAAGCGATCTGGGTGCGACCGGCTCAGCTCAGTGCAGCAGAGACCCTACGCGTGCTGGGTGGGCCGCTGCCGCGCGAGGTGCGCGCCGCCGAATTGCTGCGCCGCCCCGAGGTGAGTTATGCGGCTTTGATGAGTTTGCCCGGCGTGGGGCCCGGCGTGGCCGCGGCGCAAGTGGCCGAGCAAGTGGAAATTCAGGCCCGCTACGCCGGATATATCGATCGCCAGCAGGACGAAATCGAGCGCCAGCGGCGCCATGAGGAAACCCCCTTGCCGATTGATTTTGATTACGAGCAAGTGCGCGGCCTGTCGGCGGAAGTGTGCGAAAAACTCCAGCACGTGCGCCCCGCCACCGTGGGTCAGGCGGCGCGTATTTCCGGCGTTACGCCGGCGGCGGTTTCCTTGTTACTCGTGCATATTAAAAAACGGCCTGCCCCAAGGCGGCGCTCGGCTTGAGAAGGAGGACCATTTGATGAGCCGCGCGACGCCACGAAGGCGCTGCGCAGGCTATTGCAGGAACGGGTCGGGATAGACCCGGCGCGCAGTGTGAGTAGTAGGTGGTCAGCAAGGCGCGCTTATATAACAAGGGGGGAATGGAACGTTGGTATCCTCCCGTCGGGGCTCAAGATTTACCTGAACCGGCCGTTGCGGCCGCGATTACCGGCAAGTCCATTCCCGGATAACTAGAACGCAGCCCAGCGGTGCGAGGCGGGCGCTATCGAGGCGCGCGCGGCGCATGTCAGTTTGGGCACTAATTACAAAGTTGCCATAGACATGCCTACGACCACGACCAAGTTCGGCACTTTGACGCCGCACGATTTACCCACGCCACCCGAGGTGGCCATACGTATCGTTCACGCCTGCGCCGACCCCGCGGTCTCCGGACGCCAATTGCAGCATATAGTCAGTCAGGATCCGGCTCTATCGGCCGAGCTGCTGCGCGTGGCCAATGCCCCGTACTTCGGTTTGCGCAACCCCGCCACCAAGCTGGAGCACGCATTATTGGTGTTGGGGCAGCGGCAACTGCGTAATATCGCCCTGTTGTTCTTGGCGCGCGAAGCAATGCGCACCGACCGCGTGCCGGAACTAGATGGTGTCGGTTTCTGGGAGGATGCCCTGCGCCGCGCGGTCAGTGCGCGGTTGTTGGCCGAAGAAGTCGGCGCCGATCCCGACGTGGCTTTCACCGTGGGCATGCTGCAAGACATCGGGCTGTTGGGCATGTTCGTCGTGTTCCCCGATCTGGCCCGCCATTGGCGGCAGATGCGCATCGCCGACCCGGAAGCGCGGCGCGGCATGGAGAAAGAGTTATTCGGCGCCACCCATGATCAAGTGGCGCAATTACTGGCGGAGAGCTGGGGCCTGCCCGACGATGTGGCCCAGCCCGTCATTCGACATCACCAAGTCTATCTCGACGATCTGGACCCGGCGACCCGCAACCTCTGCAACGTGGCGACCTGCGCTGACTGGATGGCGGCGGTGTATACCGCGCAGGATCGGCGTCTGGCCTTGGCGCACTGTCGCCAACATATGAGCGAGCGCTACGCGCTGGATCAGGCGCGCACGGATGAATTGCTAAGCCGTGTTCCCGAGGCCATCACCGACGCCGCTCAGGCGTTGGATATCCCCATTGATCCGCAAGTGCCTTTTGGGGAGCTGCTTGCCTATGCTAATCGCTGGTTGATTGAAATCCACCAGCGCGAGGCCACCTCGACGGCGCGTCTGGAGGCGGCGCTGGAAGAGCGTGAGCGTTTGGCGGAGGCGCTGCAGTACGCCTATGATCGCATGGCGCAGTTGGCCTATTTCGATCCACTCACCTCGCTGGTCAATCGGCGTCGCTTCGAGGATCTGTTCTGCGGCGAAATTGCCCGCCATACTCGTTCAGGCCACGAATTGTCACTGATCGTGTTGGATATCGACGGTTTCAAGACCCTCAACGACACTTACGGGCATCCTTTCGGCGATACGGTATTGCAAGCCGTCGCTGAGGTGGTCAAGCGTACGCTGCGCATCTCCGACGTCGCCGCTCGTCTGGGCGGTGATGAAATCAGTCTGTTATTACCCGAGACCGACGCCGAAGGCGGCCGTATTGCCGCCGAGCGCTTGCGTGTCGCCATGGAAACCCTGCGTTTCGCCGAGCATGTGGCCCATGTGCGGGTGACCACCTCCATCGGCGGCAGCACGTGGGTCGGCAGTCTGGGTGACGGCATGGTCATGGAAGAGGCCATGACCCAGATACTCGGCCAGGCCGATCAGGCCATGTATCGCTCCAAGGAGAGTGGTCGTAACCAGGTGAGCTGGGTGGGACTGAATTAAGCCGGAATTTTATTGCGGTTAATAAAGCGCGAGTCGGCGTCGATAGCATCATAGCGCTAGCGACGACGACTTGCCCATGGGGATGGGCTACGGTCATGACCAAACAGATATCGCTTGATACCAAGTTGGGGGCCATCACCCCCGGCGATTTGCCCACTCCGCCGGAAGTGGCTCTGCGGGTGATGCATGCCTGCGCCGATACCAATATCACCAGCCGCCAGCTCGCCAAACTCATCGGCAGCGATACCGCCTTGGTGGCGGAATTGTTGCGCGTGGCCAACTCGCCCTATTTCGGTGTCGGTCGCAACGTGACTACGCCCGCCCAAGCCGTGGTGGTGCTGGGTACGCGCTCGTTGCGTAATTTCGTGTTGTCCTTCTCCGCGCGCGAGAGTCTGCGCGCCGAAACACTCTCCGGCTTCGACGCCCTGGGTTTCTGGGAAGCGGCGTTGCGGCGCGCGGTAGGCGCCCGCCTCTTGGCCGATATGGTCGGCGTGGCCATGGACGAGGCCTTCACAGTGGGTATGCTGCAAGACTTCGGCCTGCTGACATTGTTCATGTTGTATCCGGAGCTAGCGCCGAAGTGGCATGACCTTGCCACGCTCGATCCCGATGAACGCTATCAACTGGAGCAGGAGATTTTCGGCGCCACCCACGATCAAGTTGCCCGCTTGCTGATGCAAACTTGGCAGTTGCCGGACGAGATTGCCCTACCCGTCGCCGATCATCACAGCAATCTTCTCGATGAGTTGCCCGCCAGCAGTACCGCCTTGGCACGTATTGCCAGCTGCGCCGATTGGATCGCAGCGGTGTTTAGTGCCTCGGACAAGCGCCTGGTGGTGGCGCGTTGCCGCAAGTTGTTGGGCGACTATTTCAGCCTTAGCGCCACGCAGACCGACGAGTTGTTGGCCGCTGTGCCTTCTGGCGTGGAGGAAGCTGCCGCGGCTTTGAGCATGCGGGTCGCGCCGCAGGCCGATTTTGCCACGGTGCTTAAGGAGGCCAATCGCAAATTGCTCTTGCAGGAGGATGCCCAGACGCAGCGCTTGGAGCGCGCCCTGGCCGAACGAGAGCGACTCACCGAGGAATTACAGCTAGCCTACGATCGCCTGGCGCAGCTGGCCTATTACGATCCGCTCACCACCTTGGTCAACCGGCGCCGTTTCGAGGACTTGTTCAGCGCCGAAATTGCGCGTCATAGCCGTTCCGGCAAAACGCTGTCTTTGTTGATGCTCGACTTGGATCATTTCAAGAGTCTCAACGACAATCACGGTCATTTGTTTGGCGACGCGGTGCTGCAAGCCGTGGCCGGGGTGCTCAAGAGCACCTTGCGCGCCTCTGATGTCGCGGCGCGGGTCGGCGGCGAGGAAATGTGTTTGTTGTTGCCGGAAACCGATGACGACGGCGGCCGCGTGGCGGCGGAACGGGTGCGGTGCGCCATCGACGAATTGTCCTTCCCCCATCCTTCGGGGTTGGTGCGGGTTTCCGCCTCGCTGGGCGGTTGCGCTTGGTCGTTGCCCAGCGAGAATGCCGGTGATATACGCCAGGCCTTGCAAGCCATCCCCGCCATCATGAGCGAGTTACTGGAGCGCGCCGATCAGGCGATGTATCGCTCCAAGCAAAGCGGCCGCAACCGCGTCACCTGGATGGAAGGTGCGCTCGACGAGCAAGCCCGGCGGGCGTGATAAAGTTCGCCTTTTAGTTGGGCGAACAGGTGATGAATAGACCCCCCTCCCCACACGACGATATCGCCGCGCGTCTCGCCAGTGGCGTGGTGGCGTTGGGTATGACGCTGAGCGACGCGCAGCAACAACGCTTGCTGGCGTATATCTCCTTGTTGGAACGGTGGAATCGCGTCCATAACCTCACCGCCGTGCGCACGCCGCTCGACATGGTTACCCGCCATCTGCTCGATAGCCTGGCTGTCACGCCCCACATGCGAGGCCCGTGTGTCCTCGATGTCGGCACCGGCGCGGGCTTGCCCGGTATTCCGCTTGCCATCGCGTTACCGCGCATGCACTTCACCTTGCTCGATTCCATCGCCAAGAAAACCCGCTTCCTCGTGCAAGTGGTCGGTGAGTTGGCATTGAGCAACGTGCGCATCGAGGCCCGCCGAGTCGAAAATTATCAGCCCGTGGAACTGTTCGACACCGTCATCTCGCGCGCCTTCAGCAGCCTCCCCCAATTCATCGCCGGCGCTGGCCATCTGTGCCGCCCCGGCGGGTTGTTGTTGGCGATGAAAGGTCGGCACCCCGCTGCTGAGTTGCATGAGTTGCCACCAGGCTATGTCGTGGACAATGTCATACACATCACCGTGCCTGGTTTGAACGAGGAGCGCCACGCGGTATGCGTGCGTCGGGCGGCGACCTGACAGGGTCCAACCGTGTTGAGTGAAATCCGGAGCCGTTCGCGGCATGTTGCTCTTTGCCGCAATTTGTCGCCGCGCGCGTCAACTAAAGGCGGAAACCGATGCGCTCCATCTCGCCGCGCGCCACCCGGCCACGCCTTGGTAAGCCAAGGTGTTGGTGGCCGCCATCGTGGCCTAGGCCTTGAGTCCTATCGATCTGATTCCCGATTTCATTCCGGTGTTGGGATACCTAGATGATCTGATCCTGGTGCCTGTGGGTATCGCGCTCGCCGTCAAGTTGATTCCGCCGCGGGGGCTGGCCGAATGTCGCGCACGGGCGGCAGATGTGCTCGTGAACGGTAAGCCGGTCAGCCGCGGTGGTGATCGTGGTGATTTGGGTGGGTGTGGCGCTGTGGCTGGGTGGGTCGGGATACCAGGCATATGCGGTGGTACCGCTTGCCCACTGATGCCCAAGGGTGCGCCGAGCCGAGTTTTTGATGTCAAGGTGCCCCTGCCCCGCCGCTGCCGTATAATCGCCGGACCATATGGGTAGTAACAGTGCGCGGGGCGCGGGTGTGAGCAGGATTATCTCTATCACCAATCAAAAAGGCGGGGTGGGCAAGACCACGACCTCGGTCAATCTCGCCGCCTCGCTGGCTGCGACCAAGCGCCGCGTATTGCTCATCGACCTCGACCCCCAAGGCAATGCCACCATGGGCAGCGGTGTGGACAAGCGCGAGCTCAAGGCCTCGACCTATGACGTGCTGCTGGGCGAGCGCAGTGCGCTCGATACCGTGGTGCGCGCCGGCGAGGCGGGCTACGATCTGCTGCCCTCCAATGCCGATCTGACCGGCGCCGAAATCGCCTTATTGGAAATCTCACAGCGCGAACAACGCTTGCGCATGGCGCTGGAGCCGTTGCGCGAGCGTTACGATTACATTCTCATCGACTGCCCGCCTTCGCTCAATATGCTCACCCTCAATGCGTTGGTGATTTCCGAGGGCGTGATTATCCCCATGCAATGCGAGTATTACGCTCTGGAGGGTTTAACTGCACTCATGCACACGCTGGACAAGATCCGCGCCAATCTTAATCCACGCCTCAAGGTGGAAGGCGTGCTGCGCACCATGTTCGACCCGCGCAACAACTTGGCCAACGATGTTTCCGCGCAGCTGGTGGAACACTTTGGCGATCGTGTGTACCGTACGCTCATACCGCGCAATGTACGCCTAGCCGAGGCGCCCAGCCATGGCTTGCCGGTGCTGCTGTATGATAAAAGTTCGCGCGGCGCCCAGGCCTATCTGGCCCTGGCGGGTGAAATCCTGCGCCGCGCCGAACGCGAGAGCCGCGCCGGCGCCGAGGCGCCGCTGGCCCATAATTCCTAACGAGACAAGCACACACTCCATGACAGCGAAGAAACGAGGACTGGGGCGCGGGCTCGACGCCCTGCTGGGCGGGTCCATCCCCGCAACACCGGTCCGTCCCGGCACCACGGACGGTGAACTGCGCTCGTTGCCGGTGGATCTGTTACGCCGCGGCCGTTTCCAGCCGCGCGTGGACATGCATCCCGAGAGCTTGCAGGATTTGGCCGACTCCATCCGCGCGCAAGGCGTGGTGCAGCCCATCGTGGTCAAGCCCGACGGCAAAGGCGAATATGAGATCATCGCCGGCGAACGGCGCTGGCGCGCCGCGCAGCTGGCCGGTTTGCAGGACATCCCTGCCGTGGTGCGCGACGTCCCCGATCAAGCCGCCATGGCCATGGCGCTGATTGAGAACATCCAGCGTGAGGATCTCAACTCCATGGAAGAGGCCAATGCCCTGCAACGCCTCATCAATGAATTCGAGCTAACCCATCAAGCCGTGGCCGAGGCCGTGGGCCGCTCGCGCGCGGCGGTCAGCAATATGCTGCGCTTGTTGGAATTGAACGATGACGTCAAGCGCATGGTTGAGCACGGTGATCTAGAAATGGGTCACGCCCGCGCCTTGCTTGCCCTCAAGGGCGGCGCGCAAAGCGAAGCCGCGCGCTCGGTCGTCGCCAAGGGCCTGTCGGTGCGTGAGACGGAGCATCTGGTGCGGCGCTTAGCGCAACCGGCCGCCTCTCCCAAAGCGAAAGTCGTCGACCCCGATGTGCGTCGCATGCAAGAAGAACTGGCGGAAAAGTTGGGTGCCAGCGTGCAGGTGCAGCACGGCGCTAAGGGCAAGGGCAAGCTCGTCATCGGTTACAATAGCCTCGACGAGCTCGACGGGATCCTCGCGCATATTAAATAGGCTGTGGCGATGCGGCGCTAGCGTCGTTGACCCCATTACATCGCTCTTTTATACTCCGCGCCGTATTTGCGTGAACGGTGCGGGGTTGCGGCAGCGCAATGCGCGGGCTATACTCTCGCGCCTATTTTGGGGTCCCTAGCCATGTCCCAGCCTAAGGGCGCCGGCCTGATACTCGTCGGGGTCGGTACTCACCTTGCCGCCATGGTCGTGGTCGGCTTCGCGCTGGGTTATGCTGTGGATGCGTGGTTGGACACTCGCCCGCTGTTCATGTTGGCGCTGGGATGTCTGGGTTTCATCGGCGGAATCCTCAAGGCCCACAAGCTGCTTAGCGGCTGGATGAAATAAAAGGGCAAACGTTGAATTCGGCCGCACGCGAGATAGTCGCCACCACCCGCAGAATCATCGGCCTGCAAGTGGGTGTGAGCGCACTGGTCGCGCTGGGATTTTATGTAGGCAAAGGGAATTGGGAGGCGTTGTCCGCCCTGTACGGCGGAGCAATCAGCGTCGCAGTGGCCTTCCTCCTGAGTCGTGGTGTGGCCCGAGCCTCGGGGGCGGCGCGACACAGCCAAAGCATGTGGATTTTGTATTTCGGCGCCGCTCTGCGCTTCTTATTGGTGCTGGTGTTGTTCGGTGCGGGACTGGGTTTTTTGAAGCTCGATCCTCTGGCCACGGTCGCCGGTTTCATCGCCGCGCAGTTGATGTACGTTAGCAGCGCGCGGCAAACGAATAACTAATATTGCTTAGATTCGCAGCGGTGATACGGTACTATCGACTTCGCACCACTTCGTATCAGGCTCTACCTAGGGCTGGTCTGACGTGGGGGTGGATGGATAGATGTATAAACGATAAGTTTCACTAAGAATGTCATGCGCAAAGAGTGACCTTTACTCATGACATTCTTAGTGAAAATTCTTAGGGAGTACGACCTTGAGCGCGGAAAAAGCCTCCGGCGGCGGCACTGTCGAATATATCCAGCATCACCTGACCAATCTGTGCGTGGGCGATTGCGATCCCGTGACGCATCAGGCGGCGGGTTTTTGGGCCTTGCACCTCGATACCTTGTTCTTCAGCTACCTATTGGGTGCGATGCTGGTATTCGTGAGTTGGAACCTGAGCCGCAAACTCAGTGCCGATGTGCCGAGCGGCTTTCAGAATTTCGTCGAAACCATCCTCGACTTCGTCAGCGGCCAGGTGCGCGACACTTTCCCCGGTCACAATCCGCTGATCGGCCCCCTCGCCCTCACTATCTTCGTGTGGGTGTGGATGATGAATTTCATGGACCTCATCCCGGTCGACCTGCTGCCGGTTATCGCCAGTTTCCTTGGCGTGGAATATCTCAAGGTGGTGCCCACCACCGACCTCAGCACCACGCTCGCTATGTCGTTGACCGTGTTCGGCCTGATCATCTACTACAACATCAAGGTCAAGGGTCCGCTTGGTTATCTGAAGATGTTCCTGTTCCACCCCTTCGGCAAGTTTTTCGTGCCGGTGAACATCGTCATGAGCATCATCGAAGAGCTGGCCAAGCCGCTGAGTTTGGCACTGCGTTTATTCGGTAACTTGTTCGCCGGCGAATTGGTGTTCCTGCTGATCGCCTTGATTGGCGCTACCATGGCGGTCGGCCTGGGCGCGCTGTTTTGGCTGCCGCTGCAAGTGGTGCTGGACCTGGGCTGGTTGATCTTCCATTTGCTAGTGATCACACTGCAGGCCTTCATCTTCATGGTATTGACCATCGTTTATTTGGGTATGGCCCACACCAGCGACCATTAAGGTCAGCGCGGTGGGAAGTCGGATTTTGCATAACTTATATCTTCGCTAAAGGAGCTGACCATGACACCTGAAATGATTTCCATGATCTATGCGTACACCGCCGTCGGCGTGGGCGTGATTCTGGCCGCCGCCGGCCTGGGTTCGGCCATCGGCTGGGGCCTGATCTGCGCCAAGACCCTGGAAGGTATCGCACGTCAGCCTGAAATGCGTCCCGCCCTGATGACTAATATGTTCATTTTCGCCGGCCTGATGGAATCTTTTCCCTTCATCATTCTGGCATTCGCCATGTGGTTCCTGTTCGCCAACCCCTTCGTGGGTGCGTTGCAATCAGCGCTGGGTGCGCTGTAAGCGGCGTCGTAAGACGCTGAACACCAACGTCACCGTATGACGAGGAGCCGGACGTGAACATTACTGCAACCCTGATCGGACAGATCGTCGCCTTTGTGCTGCTGATCTGGTTCGTCAACAAGGTGCTGTGGGGCCCCGTGACCAAGATACTCACGGATCGCCAAAACCGCATCGCCGACGGGCTGGCCGCAGCCGAGAAAGGCAAGCGCGAGCTGGTACATGCCGAGGAGCGTGCCAAGGAACAATTGCGCGACGTGAAGACTCAGGCCGCTGAGATCATCGCGCAGGCCGAGAAGCGCGCCAATGAGATGGTCGAAGAGGCCAAGAACAAGGCCCGCGAGGAAGCCGAGCGTCAGTTGACCGCCGCCAAAGCCGAGATCGAGCAAGAAGTCAACCGTGCCAAGGAGACCCTGCGCGCCCAAGTGGCGGGGGTGGCTGTGGCGGGTGCGCAGCGCATACTCAAGAAAGAAATCACCGAGAAAGCGCACGCCGATCTGCTCAAAGATCTCGTGGCGCAGATTTAGGCGCGTACTGACATGGCAGAAAAAACTACTATCGCCCGTCCCTACGCGGAAGCGGTTTTCGAGATCGCAAGGGACCAACAGGAACTCGGACCTTGGTCCGAGATGTTGGCCGTCATAGCGCACATCGTCGCCGATGAGCGGGTGGGCGGCTTGATCGGCAATCCCCGTGTGCAGAAGTCTCAAGTCGCCGAATTGGTGCTGGGCGTGGCGGGTGACAAGCTCAACGAGGCCGCCGGTAATTTGGTGAAACTCCTGGCCGACAATGGTCGACTCGCGGTGCTGCCCGAGATCGCCGCCCTGTTCGAGGGCTTGCGAGCCGAGGCCGAAAGCACGGTGGAAGCCAGGGTCATCGCCGCCTTCACGGTGAGCGAAGCCCAGCAAAAGCAAATTGCCAAGGCGCTCAAGCAACGCTTGGGGCGCGAAGTAAAAATCACGTGCGAAACGGATGAAGATTTGCTGGGCGGGGCCATCATCCGCGCCGGGGACTTGGTCATCGACGGGTCGGTAACAGGACAATTGGCGAAGCTGGGCACCGCATTAGCCCGCTAAGTCTGTAAGAGGATAACCAACATGCAACTGAATCCTTCTGAGATCAGCGAACTTATCAAGAAGCGCATCGAGAGCTTTCAAGTCGTGACCGAGGCCCGTACCGAGGGCACGGTGGTGAGCTTGGCCGACGGCATCGTGCGCATTCATGGCTTGGCCGACGTCATGTACGGGGAGATGATCGAATTCCCCGGCAACACTTTCGGCATGGCCATGAACCTGGAGCGTGACTCCGTTGGCGCGGTGGTGCTGGGTACCTACGAGCACATTTCCGAGGGCGACACCGTCAAGTGTACCGGCCGCATACTGGAAGTGCCGGTCGGACCCGGCCTATTGGGCCGCGTGGTGGACACGCTGGGCAATCCCATCGACGGTAAGGGTCCGATCCAATCCGACGGCACCGCCCCCATTGAAAAGATCGCCCCCGGCGTTATCGAGCGTCAATCGGTGTCGCAGCCGGTTCAGACCGGCCTGAAAGCCATCGACGCTATGATTCCGGTCGGACGCGGTCAGCGTGAGCTGATCATCGGTGACCGCC